>CAYMYS010000069.1:0-13880 GCA_964394725.1 uncultured Syntrophaceae bacterium | reverse complement strand
GAGACATCTTATTCTTATGAGTAACTCGTACTATATGAGTTAGTCGTACGCTTACGTTACAATAACTTAAAAAGAAATAATGCCTGTAACTGCTCAAGAAAAGTCAGACCGATTCCAAAACTCGTTCTTCGGACTCAAACAGTTGGAATCGCTTTTTTTTTCGCTTCGCCAAGATTTATTCTCATCAATGGAATTTCTGCTTGATCAACTCTGTTACGAAAGGATTGTTTCTTGTTAGAATATTATAGAAAGTCACAGTCAACTCTGTCAGGCGCAAAATCGGTTACTTCCAGATGCTTGCCTCCAAACAGGCTGCCATCGAGGAGTTCGGCCAGTTCTTCACTCGTCCCCTTGAATCGCAAGTCCAGCACAAGTAGCCCCCCTGCCTTATTCCAGCCCTCCTTTTTGCTCGATACCATCCTGTCAAGAGTTTCAATGTTGGATGCTATGATACTGTATTCCTTGAAACTTGTTACTCCCGTAATGTGGAGTTTTATAGGTGCCCCGTTATTTAGGTATTCCTGGAATGAATTGGTAATGGTGTCAAGAAGATATTCGTCGACTGCCTTCCGGGCAGATAGACGCAAGGCTTTAGAGGCACCGGTAATGGGACTTATGTGAGCGGAAACGCCATTCTTAACAACCGAACCCAGTACCAGTCCCGTATTCGTCTGGATGAGTTTGAGTTGAAGGCTTGCCTGAAGAGATTTCAGTCCCGAACCGGGATAGGCCTCCCCGATGTCCTGAACGACGGCCTTTCCAACTACTACATATTGGGCACCCAGATCGAGGCCGAGACTCTTTGCTGCGGCAATATTTCCTGTCAGGGCAAGCTTGGCCTGATTGCGTCTTTTGAGTTCTTCCAACTGGGCCTTATCGACGAGATCAAATCCCTTCGATGCCAGGAGCGAAGAAATCTCCGTTTCGGCAATGCTCATTCCTGCAGGAGTCATATCGACGTACTCCTCTTCGACAAGGATCATGACCGTGGGGCGCTCCATACTGTCAAGGAGAATCCTCATCGCTATCAGGTCGTCTTTTATCTTGTCGAGTGACACTTCGGCTTCTATCTTTACATAGAACTCTTCGCCCTTTTTCTCCTCGTCCAGCACTGTAAACCGCGAAATATATCCCTCTGTTCGGGACATGATTTTGTCTTTCTGAATGACAAAATTTTCCACCTCTGTCTGGGAATGGACAAAAACGCCCACCGCCTTTTCAACCGCCGCGCGTTGAGCCTGCCGTGTTGCATCGTCCCTGTTAAAAAAACTACGACCTTCCGTTATTACGACTTTCGTTGTCGCGATTCCTTCCGTAGTGCAGGCAATAATTGCAAGCAGTACTATCAGAGTCGAGATCAATTTCTTCATTATTGTATTCCCTGGATGTTGTCAACCTGCCTCTTGTATGAGGGATCAATGTTTATGCACTGTTGAAAGAGTTGCTTCGCCTCTGTCCTGTTACCCTTGTCGAAGGCATCCACGCCCCTGGAAAAGTAGAGTGCGGTATCGATATTGCTGCCTGTTGCAGCCTTTTTGAGTTTGAAGGCGATTTTTAGTGATTTCGCTATCTTTTGTGCCAGATCTCGTTCTAGCTGCATGAAGGCACTGCTGCTTCCCATTATACTTTCCGCCATAATCAATTCACTTGTCTCCACGTTGATGATGCGGGTGTCGATGCGCACACTGCTGCCGAGAACGATAAATGAGCCGAAGGCTATACTCTGGGCGCCGAGAATTTTTCCCGCCCTGATTGCCGTCGATTCGTCGACGCTCCCCGTCTGGCTCAGTGCGATTTCCTTAAGGAGTGCCGCTATCTTATTTCGCTCTATAACCTTCAGTGCCCGTTGGTTTTGATTGATATCAGTTATCAGCATTGCCGAAAGTCCCTTGCTCAGGGGCTGATATTTTTCAGGATCGGTAACTGAGTTATTTTCAAAGGGGAGAATCGCCAGTGTTTCAGGTATGCGATTCCCCTCTGCGAGACCTTTGTCTAAGCCCGCCCCTTGAGGGCCGGCACAGGCCCACGTCATCATGAGTAAAAGGGTAATCAATAACAGGCACGGATAATTTCTGTTATACATCAAATCGCCTCCTTAGTACTGTTAATGGGGGGATACCCTATTAATATTAAATTAATAGCCACCACCACCTTCAGCCGCCGCCGCTTCTGCTTCTGCATCCGCTTGATCCTGATCTTGCTCAGCCTTGTCAACAGATTTATCAACGAGTGATGACATTTCAGTTACCGACATGGTGGCTATTGCAGTAATGGTCGGAGTAGACGATGACGGTGTTGAATCGGCACCCTCGCCGGCCAAATCAAACCGTGGATCCAGCTTCAGTGCCTTTTTGAAGAGATTTTTTGCATCCTGCCATCTACCTTCATCGAGTGCATCCAGTCCTTCTCCGTAATAGATAAAGGCCTGATAGTTCTTTGTGTGAGGGATTCCGATAGACTGTTTCTCTTCTGGTGTCAATTCTATCCCCTTGATCTCTGCGTAGTTTCCGATGATGAGTTTGGGAAGTTCGTAAAAGTTTTCCTGCTCTACTTCGACTGTAGAGCTTCCTGCTATTGTTCCCGCGCTTGCTGAGATGAGAGAAGTAGTCGCCCGTATGCTCCCAATGGCAAGATTTCCCGTGACTATATTTTCGGCGCCCAGCAGGTGTCCGACCCGTGGTGCTGTTTTTTCATCGACGATTCCCGTTTGCCCCAGTTTCATTTCCTGGAAAAGGGCCTGAAGACGCAGTCTCTCCACAACCCTGAGGGATTTAACTTTGGACATATCCGTGATCAGCATGGCTGCCAGGCCTTTTTGAAAGGCCCGGAGGCTCTTGTCGGGAGAGAGATCCTGATAGTAACAGACAGAAACGGTGTTGGAATCTGGTTTTTTTGCTTTCAGTTTTTCCTCCTGTGCCAGAGCCTTTTTTGCTAAACGCTGACTCTCGGCAATCTGTACCACAGTTAGTAGACGCTTGATCTCTGCCTCAACAAGTGGCTCTTTCTTGCTTCTGTATGCCTGCCATGTGACAATGGCCTTGCCGAACTCTTCCCTGTTGAGATATGTCATTCCAAGATAGAGAATTGTATAGCAATTATTGGGTTCCAGTTTCAGGACTGATTCGAACTCTTTTGCAGCATTGTCCAATTGACCGGTCTTCAGATAGGCGAAGCCCAGTTTATTGTGAGCTGGGACTGAATCGGGATGCTCGGTCAAATATTCCGTGTATACCGGTATTGCTTGTGCGTATTGTTTTCCGGCCAGTTGGAGATCGGCCTTCATAAGACCCAGCCCTCCGCAGCCCGACAATGAAACTAAAAGTAATATTAATATTATTGCTCCAATAATGTTGTGTCTTTTTGTAACCTTACTCATTGTTTTCATTATTTTCTCCATCATGCATTGTTGATTTTATCTATGAGTTAATAAAGTACCCTGATTATTAACTGCCTACTCATAGCAGATTACCGCCTTAGCCTTGTTAAGATAGTCATTGCCGTGCCGCGTTGTTTCGTAGATTTTACGCGCACCATCCTTTGCGATGACAATCATATTGTCTTCGGTGACGCTCTGTACCGGCACTATGATAAAATTGTCTCCTACCTTGTCGATCTCTTTTATCTGACTCAATGTGTCTGCATAACGAACGATGCCATAGGTACGGACGATTTTAGGTTCGACACGGTTAACAGAGTACACTGTTTCAATGTCCCCGTTCTCTTTGATACCGATGACTGGCAGGACTACCTTTTTAAAATAGAACCCCATTAATCTGAAGACTACACCGCTTGTGGGTTTGGCTGAGTCATATTGGTAGTCAAAATCTTCGGGAATAGTCTGGACCGGCGCAGGTTCGGGAGGAGCAGGTGAATCAGTGGGCAGTGAGTACTCTTTCTGCGGTATTTTCAGTGCATCTTTTAAGTTCGATAGATCGAGAGCGCTGACAAGCGATGTCCCGGGGGTGCATTTCTCCCCCTCGGAATTCATGCAAATGCCCATTGTGACCATCGTCACCGGCACCCCATCTTCCCAGTCCGTTTTGGTATCCATCACATAGGCGCCCTTTATAATGCCGCTCACCCGTGCGCTGACTGCATCACTCTGGACGACGAAATCCTGGACCTTGGTATATGAATCGATGTTGACCCCCTTTACCGTTTCGAGAAGATTTCTCATGGCATCAACCTTTGCGGCCCTGATAGAGGTGATGCGCGCTATTGACTTGTTCATGCCCGGTTGAGCCGTTCCAAAACCATAGCCGATAATGTAGCCATTTGCCCAGTCAATCTTCCCAATCTCTCCCATTTGTGCGATTGAATAAGGGGAAAGAGTAATATAGAGTATCAGGGCTATCAGGCAGGATGTGAATCTTTTCATCCGTTGTTCCTCCTATCAATTATCTTTTGATTTAAGATGTGTGTCACAACGCTCTCTTTCGTGTTTTCCATAACACGACCGTTATTGTCTCTTGTATATACCAGAGATATATGCTCCGGGATCACATTGGGCGCAGGGTTTAGTATCTTTGATCTCAATTTTGCCCTCCGATATAACAACCTCGATAGGACAGTAGTCAACTGATAATGTGCCATTTTCCATCTTTGCAGATCCCATCAACATGCATGCATTCCCAGCCTTGTTTTTCCCTTCACCCTCGATGATATACCTGCCGTCAGGCATCAGTTCTACCTTAATCGTCATCTGCATGTTTCCGTCGTCTAAGAGATATGTTCCATCAGGGACATTATCCTGAGCAAAACCTAACCCCGATACCGTGAAAAGACATATGCAACACAATAAAATAAGTTTTTTCATGATCTTCTCCTTGTGTAATCTTCATGAGTGATCGTTACCCATAAACGATGCAGAGCAATAATTCCTATCTGACCTCTACTGTCAGTTCTTTCAGGACAGGGGATATCTCTCCCGTTGTTATCTGCATCGTTGCTTTCACTTCAAGATACATACCGGCAGGAGTCTTTTGGGGACCCAGCCCTTGCGTAACGCTTTCCCACGATGACCAGCTTTTGGCATCTTTGGAACTCCGCACTTTCACTGCCAGAGAGGTTTCGCCCGGTGTTGAAGCGTTCCACTTGATAACACCCCACTGTGTCGACGAAGATTTTGAGTTGAAGGCAATCGTCCATGTTCCGATCTTCGTAGTCATGGAGCGTGCCACGATTCCCGTCATATCACTGTAACTGTAGTGGTTACCCCTGATCAATTTTTCCAGATCAACCGTATTCGTGGCGGGGTTTATCCGCTTCAGATACTGGTCACTGTAATTCACCGACCAGGGCTTTCCCTCTGCATCGATTGCAACGCCGCTGGGCTGCTTTCCCGTCTTGATAGTGGCTTTTTTTACCCCGTCATTGGACCATCGGACCACGGCGTCTTCGTAGTAATGGGCGACCCAGACATCACCATTATCATCAACGGTAAGACCCTTGGGGTATGTTCGGTTTCCCGTGTCGACAGTCCATTCCACCTTGTCTGTGGTGATATTTATCCGACTGAGCTTGTTGTTGCCCCAGCCCGCCACAAAGAGGTGATTATTCTTATCGAGGGCAATTCCGTATGTTGTGTGTTTTACATCTATGGTCTTCATTGAATTGTTCACCGGATCGAATTTCAAGAGTGAGTTGGAGAGTGACGACGACCAGAGTATCCCGTTCTTATCGATAACAGCACCATATGCCCGGTGGTTCTGGGAGGAGACATCGACGGTCTTCAGGATTTGTCCTGTTCCCCCGTTTATGTAGTAATATTTGTTTTTACTGTTTCCAAAGGTGCCGGCCCAGAGATTGTTCTTGGAATCAATGGCAATCCCTCTCGGTCCCGGCCGGGAGCTGTATCCGCCCGTGTATGACCCGGGCTTGTAAAGACCCTCTTCCCCTTCTATTACTATGGTCTCAAAGAGGACACACTCGTCTTTCCCCCAGTCCAGTGTTTCGTCGTCGGATATTACTCCATCATTATTCAGGTCTCGGGAGGTTTCAATAGTACCATTCCCGTTTCTGTCTTCATATTGACCATTCTCATAGAGTCCCACCTTCACCACTGTCCCTGTTCCTCTATTTCCCACCCAGCAGTTTCCCCCTAAATCGACGGTGGTACGTGACGGGTTGGTGTTTGAGGATGCGGGTCCCGTGCGGTATCGGCCCAGTTCTTTACCGGTTTTTGTATCTACCTTCGATATGGTTCCCAGGTTTGAATTGGGGACCCATATGAATGGCAGTGTCGTGGAGGATTTGCTCAGCTGCAATTGATCACGAACAGTTTGGTGTTCCAGTCCGACGAGCTTGCCTTCATCGAAATCTCTATCGAGGGTATATACCCTTCCATAGCTCCCCGTGGCGGAGGTGGTTTTCCCGCTCTTGATGGAAACAGATTTATTGGGTGGATTGTCCCACCTGGCTACTGCCTTGAACTTGAGTGAGTGAGTTCCCGCGGTAATTCCCGAGACGGTAGTGCCGCTTTTCTGCCAGGCTCCATTGTCCACTCTCCATTGGGCACCGGCATCAACCGCCGCCTGGGGCATAATGGTAACGGCAAGCATGCCCAAGGCCTGGCTGTATGTTCCCGTTGTATTGACAGTCTTGGCCGCCTCGATGGTTACATTCTGATTTTCCGGTTGTGTCCATCTCGCTATTGTCTTGAATTCAACGGCATGTGTGCCGATTGCAAGGCCGGAGACGGTAGCGCCGCTCTTCTGCCAGGTGCCATTGTCGACTTTCCATTCTGCACCGGCATCGACTGCCTTTTGGGGAAGAATGGTTGCCGTCAGTGAACCTTCTTCCTGACTATATGTTCCCGTTGCCTTTGTGCTTTGATTAGCCGTGATGGTTACATTCTGATTTCCCGGCTTTGACCAGGCCTCAACGGATTTAAATTCTACCACATGTGCGCCCGTTGCCAGGTCGGAGATTGTAGAACCACTCTTCTGCCACGGGCCATTATCGACGCGCCATTGGGCACCCTTTTCTATTGCGGTCTGGGGGAGAATGGTTACGGCAAGTGATCCCCTTTCCTGACTGTATGTTCCCGTCGCGCTTGCGGTTTTGCCCTCCTGGATGGTTACATTCTGATTCCCCGGTTTTGCCCAGCCTGCGATAACCTTGAATTCTACGGTATGTGCGCCGACGGCAAGACCGGAGACGGTGGCGCCACCTTTTTGCCACGCGCCTGCATCCACCCTCCATTGGGGCCCCGCTGCTATTGCCGCCTCTGGGTTGATCGATACTGTGAGTGACCCTGCACCCACAGAGATTTTAAATTCCTTGCTCTTTTCGGGAGAGGTATTCCCTGCCGTATCTGTTGCCTGGGCGACGACCTTATATGTCCCGTATTCCAGTGTAAAGGTCTGTGTCGTTCCCTTCCAGATTTTACCAAGGTCGCTCAATTTCTGTTCCTGAACAAGATTTCCCTCGGAATTAAAGACCTTGAAGGTTATTTTCTTCAGACCCTTGTCGTCTATTCCCTGTGAGGCAAAACTGACATTCTTTTTGCCTGGCCGGTTGACAATAACGTCATCGATGACTGGCGGCGTGTCGTGCCGTTCCATGACCTTGAGCACCTTGTCAATCATGCCCTCTTCTTTTTCTTTGGGTTCCTTATCGATAAACTCCTTTGTCAAGTCGTCCGTTGTTTCGGTTTCCCCTGCCTGAGTGTCTACCGAAGAAACCTTGAGCTTTCCACTGACCCGTCTACTACTGCGTCCCACTTCGTCTTCCAGTTGTATGACATAGGAGATATAATCCTCATAAAAACCGGCGGAATCGACGGGAACCATCAGTGATGCCTCACCGTGGTACCCGTAGGAATCCTTTATGTTGTCGTCATATGGATCCAGCTCTATTTCTTTGCTCTTGTTGCCCGCGGTAACCTGTGCACTGGTTACGGGATATTCGGATTGCCACTTTACATTTATTTCAATGGCATTCTGAAGCAAGGCCGCGTCATAACTGATAATATCCGGTTTGCGTGCGGCATCAGTTACTGCAGCGGAACATAGAAAAAAAACCAGAGCAAAAAGGATGAGTATCGAAACATGTCTCTTAGCCATTGGCTGTTTCCCCTTTCAGTCATTAATGGAGTTTATTTCTGTTGCTGTTGCGGCGGTCGTGGCGGAGGTACGAGTTGTATATTGAAGGACTCATCCACAAGGGCAATCCTGGCATCCCATTCAACCGGTTTCAGCGTATCCGAGAGTTTTGCATCGATGATACTTATGTTAATCTTTTCACGGATGATCTTATCCGTTACAGGGTCTATGGCGGAATATATGACTCCACTAAAATTCTGACAGTCATCAAAGGCGGGGTACCCAGGGAATCCAATGGAAAGCGATTTTCTCTTCGGGTCCAGTGATTTGATATTCACGACCCATGCGGCGATGATGTCACGACTCTTTGCCTCGGCATAATCACAGGCCCAGAGAATGTTTCTGGGGAGGGATTTTTTGGCGCCCGGCTCTATGGTTATCAACTTTGCCTTGATAATTATCTTCGCCTCGGGAAATTCCATCGCGCTGTCGAGGGGAAGCCTCTTCATTTCCGATTCACTTTTTTCATAGGACTTCTTATCAATCATGTGTAGTTTGTATGCAACGACAAGGCCTTCACCTGCCGTTCCTGTTTTTCCCCTTGATCCAACCTCGGCGGTAGCGCTTGCAGTTGCAACCCCCACATTTGCCGAGACATTAATGCCTGCCTTGTTCGCTTTGTCCGATTTCAAGCTGAAATTGTTCAATCGAAGGGCCTCGGTCACATAGGGTACCTTCGGTTCGAAGGGTATGTCGGCAAGGGATACTGGTGAAATGATCTCCACACCTTCCAGCTTTGCCTTGTCGACGCTTCCCCCTTCAGCTCCAATTTCACCCTGAGGACCTGCCATAAGCTGTCCTCCCAGTCCGATACCTGCACTAAAGGCAAAGTCCTGTTGTATGCTGTTTAGAGATCGCTCTTTTTTCACGCGGATCTCAGGGGCATTTGCATTCTCTATGGGACCGAACTGCTTTGACCAGGGAGCCCCAATATAATGACGATCAACGGGCCGTTTCGGTATATGATATTCATGCTCCGTAACTTTACTCAACGTATCCTGATGATGCTTCGCCGCTGAACCGCCTGTGGCAACACACCCGGCAATGACCAAAGCTATAATGCCCACCAAGGCGGTCAGGATGAATAGAACTCTTCTCTTTACCCGTCTATGACCCATTATCATTCCTCCTTCTTAAGTAATGGTTTTAACCATTGTCTCTTAAATATATCCTTTAACCCTTAATTTATATCATTTAAAATTTTCAAATGAAAAGGAAAATCTTGTCAACTTTTATATTTTCTTATAATCGCACAGTGCCATCCACAGTTGTCGTACATATTGTGCATTCACTGACGATACGACCGATCTCCTCCGAAAAATCCTTCCATTAATTCGGTTAATATGTGTGTGTTTGACGCACTATGTGTTTGAGTTGTTCGGCAGAGGTGCATGTAACCTCCATACATTAGTGGGTAAATCCTTTTACTGCGGTTCCAGGCGGTTATTTCGTTTGCACAGTAGCGTGAGCCAAATGGGTGACGCTGACAAAAAGTAGAGTGAAAAGATTCTTCAATATGAGAAGACAATAACCAATATCGTGTAGATTACTCATTAAAAATATCATTTGTCAATGAAAAAATGTTCCCTCATCACGGGCAACAGTTCCTCCTATTTCCTTGACACGCATAGATGAATACCGTAATAATTTCGAATATTCTTTTTGACAGGATTAACATAAGGAACGAATCTTGATAGATGGAGTGAAGGGGAATCGAGCTGTGGCTCTGAGGAGTGTTGTATCGTTCTTTCTCCTCTTTGGGATTGCCGGCTGTGTTCAGATGCTACCTTTGGCTGCGATTGCACCGACGGCGGTCCATTTTGGTTCGGTGGCATACCAGGCCGTTGAAAAGGCGGAGATAGATACCGTTGTGGCACAGGGTATTTCAAAGGAGGATTTGGGTGACATAACACATATAGCCATATTCATGGGAGGGGAAAGTCAGACCAGACCCTTTGGAAGGATAGGGGATTTGACCTCCGTTGTGGGAGATAACCTGTGCGTTGAGTTGATACGGCGGGGGTTTCAGGTTTATGGCTGGAACCAAATCAAAAAAAGTGCAAAGACAACAAAAACTTATAATATGGTAGAATCGGGGAGAAAACTGGGGGCTCAGGCCATTGTAACGGGTAATGTAGCAGCCGGTCACACCCGTTCATTGGGCATGTTTGGAGTAGGCAGATTTAAGACAGTGGTTCAGAGTGCAACACTGAAGGTAATAGATGTAAAGACATCCGATCTTTTGATAATGATAACGATCAACTACAAAGTGGGACAGAATCCGAAGGTCGCCGCAGAGAGTATGGCTATGGTCCTGCAGACAAAGCTGAAGGATCCCTCGGGCGATCTTAAGGAAACATTAAAAGAGGAGATGCAAAAAAAGAGTTGATCTGTTCAATGGGCCACGAATCATAAAAAAATATAGGTGAAAAGGGGTGTATTTCTATGTTTACTGCTCATCTCATTAATGATCCCTTTTCTGATCCCGGTGTGTATGTCAAATTTAAATACAGAAATGAGGCGATCCTCTTTGATCTGGGTGACATACATCGCCTCCCCTCCAGAAAGATTCTCAAGATAACAAATATTTTTATCTCTCATACCCACATGGACCACTTCATCGGTTTTGATCATCTTTTGAGGGTCTGTCTCGGGAGAGACCGTCACATTACACTTTTCGGTCCACCCGGTTTTATCAAAAACGTGGAGGGCAAGATAGGGTCCTATACGTGGAACCTTGTTGAAAATTACACAAACGATTTTGTCCTTGATGTCGTGGAGGTTCAAAAAGAGGTTAAAATAACGAGGCGCTACAATTGTCGTGGGGCATTCAAACCTGAGACGATTAATACAGGTGAAGCCTTTGACGGCACACTGATTGATGGGCCTGCCTTTTCTGTCAGAGGTGTATTTCTTGACCATAAGATCCCGTCGCTGGCCTTTTCCCTGGAGGAGAAAAATCACATCAATGTCAAGAAAAATGCCCTCATTGAAATGGGACTCCCCACGGGGAAATGGCTGGCAAAGTTAAAGACTTCTGTCATAGGGGGCGATCCCGATAATACCCCCATCACGGTTGCAGGCAAAAAAGAGGGCAACCAAACGGTGGAAAGGACGATCACTCTTGCTGTATTGAAAGAGAAGGTTATCAAGATAACGAAGGGGCAGAAGATTTCTTATGTGGCCGATGCCATTTACAGCGCAGATAATGCGAGAAAGATCATAGATCTGTCCCGTTCTTCCGACACTATCTTTATCGAAGCTCCATTCCTGAATGAAGATAAAGCACGGGCTACAGAAAAATACCACCTTACAGCGAAACAGGCGGGCTCTCTGGCCAGAGAAGCGGGGGCCAAAAATATCGCCATTTTCCATTTCTCACCAAAATACAAGGGGTGCGGGGATGCCCTGACGGAGGAGGCCATGAGGGCCTTCAGGGGTAGGTAACAATCATATTTTCTCTATCTGGAATCCCTCCAGCTTGATGGCCACGGAACGCATGAGGAGGTCGATGGACACAACAAAGATATTCTTTTTGTAGTCTGTCTGCATGACAACGCCCTCTATCCCCTTGAAGGGGCCGTCGATTATCCTGGCACCTTCACCCACCTTGGGATAGAGACAGATTTCGATTTCAACCTTCGAGCAGATCAATCGTTGTATCGCTTCTATCTGTTGGGCGGGAATGCATGCAGGCTCGCGGCAATCCGGTTGACTGAGAATTCGCACCACACCCGGCGTCTTGAGCACCGTAA
Source organism: uncultured Syntrophaceae bacterium (assembly GCA_964394725.1). Classification (GTDB taxonomy): domain Bacteria; phylum Desulfobacterota; class Syntrophia; order Syntrophales; family UBA2210; genus JAFGPZ01. The sequence goes on along the minus strand of CAYMYS010000069.1, from coordinate 2,020 downwards.
CCTGTTCCTCCCTGGTTAAATCGGGAACATCGACGAAGAGATACCCGGAAAACATGGGAATCATAATTCTCTTCTTTCTGTCTTTCCTTCTGCTCCATACCTCTATTTTGGGAAGGAATGTCTCTATGGATTTTTGGGAAAGGAGGGTATATACCTTATCTTCAAAGCGTGATCTTGTGTAAACTGCATACCATGACATTAAAACTCTCCTCTCCGCAAAAAGTGATTCCATGATTCCATGCACAGCCGGGCATTGTTAGAGAAAGAACGTCCCATGCGAGAAGAATAACTTTTCACGAGTCCATCAAAGTTGCCACTCTTATACAAAAGAAAGGATGATTTCAATCTATTTTTCGAGCGTGGCTTCGATAATGATGTCTACTCCCTTTCGAGAGATCTTCACAATATCGAGCCTGATCGAATTATCAACCCTCAGGATATCCAGATTGCCAATTGCGTCCACTCCCTGTCCCAATATCTTTGGCGCCGTTATGGCGATCAGCTTGTCGACCAGCCGTTCCTTCATGAAAGAGGTTATTATTCGTGATCCCCCTTCGACGAGGATTGAAGAAATGCCCCTTTCTCCGAGGTTGGTCAGGCATGCCTTCAAATTGATTCGATTCTCATTTTGTTCGGGAATCATTATTGTTTCTATCCCAATCTCCTTCAGATGGGACAGTTTGTCCTTGTTATATTGAGTACCGTAAATAACAATAGTCTTGGAATCTTCTTGATTGCTGAGCATACGGGCATCTCGATGTATTTTCAGATGCGGATCGATTACCACCCTGACAGGATTCTTACCCTTGGCAAGGCGCAGCGTGAGATCGGGGTCATCGGCGAGTACCGTCCCTATTCCTACCATGACGGCATCATGATGGCTTCTCAATTTATGGGCATATTTCAGAGAGGCATTCGAGCTGATCCATTTGGAATGACCCGTCGCAGAGGCGATTCGTCCATCGAAGGTCTGGGCATATTTCAGTGTGACAAAGGGGACACCGGTAGTAGTAAATTTAAAATATCGTTCATTGAGCTTTATGCACTCCTCTTTCATGACATCTACGGTGGTTTCGATGCCATTGTCCTTCAAGATTCTTAATCCCTTGCCTGAGACAACAGGATTGGGATCAGAAACGCCGACAACCACCCGCGCAGGTTTTGACGCAATAACCCTGTCGACACAGGGGGGTGTTTTGCCGTAGTGGGTGCAGGGTTCGAGGGTTATGTAAAAAGTCGCATCTTCAATGGATTGTGAGGCGTTGTTGATGGCATTTATTTCTGCGTGATTTTCTCCATATTTTTTATGGTAGCCCTCACCGATGATTTGGTCGTTCTTGACGATGACGGCCCCCACCATGGGATTGGGGCTCACCCATCCCTCCCCCCTTTTTGCGAGGGCCACTGCCCTTTTCATGTATAGTCTGTCCATCATATCTGCTTCACGCATACCTGCTTTACGCATACCTGCTTCACGCTTTCAACTTATTTGCAAAACATATACTATACGCGGCGACCGATGTAAAGGGCGTGCAACGTGAAAATGTTCTTGACAATTACTCATTATTGATATAACGATCGCGCATAATGCAACATGTGGAGTTGCCGTACTGATTTTTCAGTTTCATACGAAAACTTAACTGTTTAATAATAAGAAAGGAGAGACACATGAGTAAGATAGATTTGGCATTAACAGATTTAAAAAAGGCCTTCCCCGAAGACTTTACCGAGGAGCAGATCGCCACGGGACAGACACTGTTTTTAAAAGAACTTGCCTATGACGTACACAAGTTTTACACGGGTAAAATGATGACCGTCCCAAAGGCTGGCATGTACGGTTCTAACTGGTTTAACGTGTGGTACACGCCTGGAGTATCCAAGATTTCGACTTCGATAAGAGAGGACAATCTTGCATCCTATGATCTCTCAAATCGTGGAAATCTCGTTGCAATCGTCAGCGATTCTACCAGGGTCTTGGGTGATGGAGACTGCACACCCCCCGGTGGTCTCGGAGTGATGG
>CAYMYS010000068.1:0-14402 GCA_964394725.1 uncultured Syntrophaceae bacterium | reverse complement strand
ATACTATCCTCGCGATCAGTGATTTGGCACACTGAGGAGACTGCAACGTAGCTGATCGTACTGTGGCATACAAATTGCTTTACCTTCAATGTACATATGAGAGGGGAATGGAAAACATGATCAACGGTCTTGGTACAATGGCAAGCGCATGCAGAGGAATCATCCATAGACTCGACACCACTGTGAATAATATTGCCAATGTTAATACTACGGGCTTTAAAGCGGAACAGTTGTTTTTTTTCAGCGAAAGTTCCGAAGGCGTACCGAATACGGGAGAAGTCGCGCCGCAGCCGGTATCTTCGATCGATTATTCTCCGGGAGATATGTATAAAACCGGTAATGCTTTGGAACTGGCATTAGGCGGAAGCGGTTTTTTTGCTATTCAGACGGAAGATGGCATGGCCTATACCAGAGATGGAAGATTTAAGCTCAACAAGGATCGGGAACTGACGACCATTGCCGGCGATTATGTCCTTGGCAGGTCGGGGAAGATTGTTATTGCAGGGGACAATATTCAAATCGGCGGGCGGGGCGACATACGAGCCGATGGCAGAAGCGTTGGCGCATTAATGATTTTAGATTTTGAAAACGAGGCCGCACTTGTCAGGAGTGGCAGGAACCTTTTTCGTGACCCTGATAACCGGGCGGTTGCTAAAAAGGCGGATAATCCCGGAATTCAACAGGGATATCTTGAAAATTCCAATGTGCAGAGCATAAAAGAGATGGTGACAATGATTAATATACAGCGTTCCTTTGAGTCGTACCAAAAAATTGTGCAGACTATACAGGACCAGGACAAATTGTCGACGAACCGCATCGGGAAGCTGTAATAAGCAAGTAAAAATCGTGAAGGAGGATTGGCATGATAAGGGCATTGTGGACGGCAGCTACAGGCATGCAGGCACAGCAGGTGAATCAGGATGTGACTGCGAATAATCTGGCCAACATTAATACTGTGGGATTTAAAAAGGGGAGAGCCGATTTTCAGGATCTCATGTATCAGGTCTATAAAAAAGGGGGGACGGAGACATCTTCAGGCAGCCAGCTACCGGTAGGTATTGAGATTGGTATGGGTGTAAAGACTGTGTCTGTTCAAAAGATGTTCTCTCAAGGGGACTACCAGCAGTCGGAAAGTGATCTCGATTGGGCTATCGAGGGAGATGGATTTTTTCAGCTCGATAATAATGGCCGTACTGTTTATACGAGGGCGGGCAATTTTAAGGTTGATAAGGACGGCGCTCTCTGTAGTTCCGAGGGCCTTAAAGTGACGCCGGAAGTATCCGTGCCTGCGGAAACGGTGAATTTTACCATTGACAGCGGTGGAACATGGACGGCGACGGATGGTAATGGTGAGTCTGTAGGAACTGGCAGGGTTGAACTGGCGAAGTTCGCGAATCCGGCGGGTCTGGCCAGCCTGGGGAGAAATATTTACGATGTCACGGAAGGTTCAGGTGAAGCTGTAACAGGGAATCCCGGCGAAGGAGGGGTAGGAACCATATCGCAGCGATTCCTTGAGATGTCGAATGTAAATGCTATAGACGAGATGGTCAAGATGATTGTGGGTCAGAGGGCCTATGAAATCAACTCGAAGGCCATTCAAACGGCAGATGCAATGTTACAGATGGCTAACAGCATTAAGAGATAGCAATAGGGCCGGCCTTCATCTCGAAGTTGAAGGATGTTGCCGGCAAGGGGTTATTAGATGAAAGAAATAAGGGGCTATAATTTCCGGCGTATAGCCGTTGGTATCCTTTTCGGCATTTTTGTTCTCGCTATGAGTAGTTATTTGTACGCGATGCCGGTGGCGAAGGTGAGTGACGATCAGATAAGGAGGGCTGTTATTTCCTATATCAACGGGAATATGCCCTGGCCGAAAGGGGCCGTCCGCGCTGAGTTTTCTTCCCGTATCTCTGATGTAAGCCTCCCGGGAAGTGATATTACATGCCGGATTTCAAGCCGCAGGGATGAAGATTTTATCGGGAATTCCAACTTCACCATCAAATTTTACGAAGGGGACGTTTTTCTGAAAAAGAAAACCGTCCGAGTACGATTGGAAGTCCTCAAAGATGTGGTGGTCGCTTCGGAATACTTGACCAGAGGCATCGAAATCGGTACCAGTGATGTCAGACTGGTAGAGAAATGGTTTGATCGTATACCCTCGAATATTGTTGCAGGCATAGAGGACGTGGTGGGTAAACGGCTTCGTGTCACAGTGAAAGAGAATGTTGAAATAACCAGGAATATGGTGAGAGACATACCGCTGGTAAAGAGGGGTAAACTGGTCAGGATTGTGATTGAAAACATGCCACTCAAGATAACGACTGTCGGTTTGTCGGAGCAGGATGGGATGCTTGGGGATCTGGTGAAGGTCAAGAATGTATCTTCCAATAGAATCCTTTATGCCAGAGTAATGGGGGATTCGCTTGTTCGTGTAGAATTTTAGACTTGGGTTCAAAGGCACTGTTATGTTTAAAACATTAGACTTAAGTGAAAAAGGAACGAGAAAGGTGAAAAACAGATCTTTTACGATTGTGCTGACTCTTCTGTCTCTGTTCATTCTGGTTGCGGGATGCTCTTCACATCTGGATATGGTTAAAAAGGATGAACCGATTGTTCCTCCCAGAGTGTTCGAACCGCCCCCTGCGGGGACTATCTGGCCTGGTGAGAATGCAAAAAATTCGCTTTTTACCGACAACAAGGCACGACATGTCAATGATATCATTACCATAGTCATAGATGAGAGCGCATCAGGCGTAAATTCCGCCAATACAAGCACCAGCAGAGATACGAGTACGACTGCCGGGATAACAGGCCTGTTTGGGTTGGAAACAAAGGCTCTGGAGCAGAACAGAAGGATGGGCACGTCCTTTGGTGTGGGCGGCACGTCTTCCAATTCTCTTACGGGTAAGGGCAACACGAGCCGCGGCGGCACATTGACTGCAAAAATAACGGCGAGGGTCTTCGAGGTTCTTCCCAACGGAAATCTGGTCATCGAGGGGAGACGGCGGTTGACGGTGAACGCCGAGGATCAGTATATTGTCATTTCGGGCATTATCAGACCCTATGATATTACCTCCGACAATGTAATATCATCACAGTATATTGCCGATGCAAAAATTGTATATACAGGCGATGGCGTGGTTAATGATAAGATGCGGCCGGGCTGGATGACACGCGTCGTGGATTGGGTCTGGCCATTCTAAAACGTGCGAGGACAGGGTATCATGCAGAGAATTAAAATCTTCACAGATATTGCCATTATTGTCGCAGTCGGTCTTGTTATTGCGTCTGACTCCGGCGCCTCGCGGATCAAGGATATTGCCGATATCGGAGGGGTCAGGGATAACCAGTTGATCAGTTATGGTCTGGTTGTCGGTCTGGCCGGAACGGGTGACAGTATTGATAATGGATTCACAAAGGAAACCCTGGCCAATATGCTGAGCAGGCAGGGACTTGCGATGAAAGAAGGATCCAGAAACAACTTGAGTTCAGATAACGTGGCATCAGTCATAGTCACTTCCGAGCTTCCTCCCTTTGCCAAGATAGGGACGAGAATAGACGTCATGGTCTCTTCCATCGGTGATGCAGATAACCTGCAAGGGGGGACTCTTCTCATGACACCGCTTCGGGGGGCCGATGGCAAAGTATATGCGGTGGCCCAGGGAGCGATAGCTGTCGGGGGTTTTTCTGCTTCGGGGGGCGGCTCCAGTGTTTCCAAGAACCATACGACTGTGGGGCGGATCGTCAACGGCGCCTTTGTTGAGAAGGAATTGGAATATGACTTTGAGAAAGAGGGATCACTGTCCATAAATCTTTATCGCCCCGATTTTACAACCGCGACAAGACTGGCGGCAGTCATAAATAATGGGATAGCAGATATTGACGCAAAGCTTGTTGACTCGGTGACTGTAATTGTGACTCCAACAGTATCTTTTAAAGGGAATCTTGTTAGGCTTATGTCGGCTATTGAGAACCTTGATGTTACCGTTGATTTTCCTGCCGTCGTTGTCATGAACGAGAAGACCGGAACCGTCGTCATGGGTGAGAATGTCAGGATATCAACCGTTGCCATCGCTCATGGGAATCTGATGATTCAGGTACAGGAAGAGGCACAGGTGTCTCAACCAGTTGCCTTCGCACCTGCTCCTCCAGCCGGTAGCACTGCGACAAATGCAGGTACCGGCACCGTAATGGCCCCTGGAGGCCAGACAGTCGTGACAACTGAAGCAGACATTAAAGCAAAAGAGGAAGAGGGGCATTTGAAACTGGTGCCACGGGGAGTTACCATTCAGGAGGTCGTTAAGGCCCTGAATGCCATAGGGGTATCGCCCCGCGACCTGATTACCATATTACAGACTATCAAAGCTGCCGGCGCTCTTCACGCAGATTTGAAAATGATATAACCAGTGAGGGATTGAATGGAAGAAATGAGTATAAAGGAATTATCGACAGGAGTGCTTTCCAAGAGCGAAGGGTCGAGCCAACGTGGCGGACAGCTGCGACTAGAAGAAGAGAGGCTGAAAGATGTTTGTGCCGATTTTGAATCCATCTTCGTAAGCTACATGATGAAGGCCTTAAGGCGAACGATTCCGGAAAGCGGCCTTACTAAGCTTCCCGGGAACGATATGTATGTCATGATGTTTGACCAGAAAGTAGCCGAAGATCTTTCGTCAAAAGGCGGAGGAATAGGCCTCCAAAAAATCCTTTTACGCCAGCTTGGCGGATCATATAAATCGGGCGGTGAGGATTAAAAACGTGAATTTTTTCGTAAGAAGATGAAAGTGAACACATTCAACAGATAGTTAGTATAGGGAAATAGATTCCTTTGAGCGGTCATTATTACATCGGCAACAATATATGACAAAGCGTCATTCCCGCGAAAGCGGGAATCCAGGATAAGACTGGATGCCCCCGTATCAAGTACGGGGCAGGCTTATCAAGTCCGGCATGACAGTTGATATATTTAATTGCCGGAGTAATAAGATGTTTATGCGGCAATCATATACCTTTAATATGAAAGAAATGAAACTTGACAATCGTGCAAAAAAACGTCAGAATTCTCGGGAAATAGAGGGTCTCATCTTTAATGAACACATGCAATCATAAAGGATGTGGCATAACAAAGAAGCCGGGCTTTTTTACACAAAGCTATAAACGTGAAGCCGGTGCTTGATAAGTGAATCTTAACATTAAAGTATTATTGTGAGTTAGCCGATGTTACTTCGAAAAGGGGAAAAAAAGGAAACAAGAGGGAGGTATGCTAGATGAAGATATCTGACACCAAAAGTCCAGTAAGCGAACTTGTCTCGCAGCAAATTACAAACGAGAAGAAAGTGAATTCCGAACCCGGGAAGCAGCTGGCTGACAAAGCGATTGCCGATGAGAAGGTCAGTCTATCCTCTGCGGCAAAGGATATTCAGCGGGCAGAAAAGGCTATAAAAGAACTTCCTGACGTTAGAGAAGAAAAGGTCCAGGAATTGAAAAGTCAGATAGAAGCGGGGCAATACAATGTAAACGGGGAAAAGATTGCCGAAAAGATGGTGAGTGAATCACTTATGGATATCATGGTCTGACGAAATGAATGATGAATTATATTCCCTTTATGATTTCCTGATTTCGGTCCTGAGAAAAGAGATTGAAGTTTACAGGAAGGTTCGTGATTGTCTCCTCATGGAGAGAATAATCCTGACAGGAACTTCCGTTGATGAACTGTATGAAAGCAATTCTAAAAAAGAGACCTATATCTTAAAGGCCAAGATGCTGGAAGAGGCACGGACGAAGTTAGTGGGTAAGATGATTCATAAACTCGATCTTGACGAGAGGAATGTAAAGCTTTCAACTCTGTTGTCCTATGGAAATGATAGGCAGGAAACGGAGTTGAATGAATGCCAGTCAACGTTGCGTCCCCTTTTGATGGACGTCAATGAATTGAATGAAAAAAATAGAGTATTGCTCAATTCGTCCATCCTGTATGTGCAAAAATCTATTGATTTTCTCGACCATCTGCTCTCCCCCGGCGCAATTTACCTGAATACGGGGAGGTTGAGGGCAAGCGGTATGCATGGTAAGTTTGTAAGCAGAGAAGGATAGGTAAATGTCGGGTATAAGCGCATTACATATCGCCAGAGAAGCCCTGTTGAGTCATCAGGCTGCCATTAATACGACGGGAAGCAATATAGCAAATGTGAATACCCCGGGTTATACAAGGCAGAGGCCCGTATTCAGTACGTTGAACCAGACTGTTGCGATATCGAACATTGAAAGGATATATGATCAGTTTCTCGGGGTTCAGATCAATGAGAAAACGCATAGCCTGGGATACAATGAGGCGAAGAAGGACGAACTGGAAAGAATCGAGATGATCTTCGATGAGGTAGGCGATGGCGGCATTAGTGACTTGTTGAATAAATTCTGGAACGCCTGGGAGGATTTATCGGCAAATCCTTCCGGGCAGACCGAGAGGATGGCCCTGGTTTCCATTTCCCAGAGTTTGACCTACAAATTTCGCTCATATGGTGACGAACTCCTTTCCCTGCAGTATGATGCTAATTCACGGATAGGAAATGTAGTGGAGCAGGTTAATAGCTATATATCCGATATAGCTGACATAAACAAACAAATATCGGAGACCCCAAGTAATGACAGCAGCATGAATGATCTCAGAGATAACAGGGGGAATCTTTTATCGGAGCTTGCTGAGATTGTCGACTTTCATTATATAGAGGATTCAAGTGGATCAATAAATGTGTATCTGTCCAATGGGATGTTTTTGGTAGAAGGTAATCAGACAGGGGAACTTGAAGTCGTAACGGGAAACCACACCAATATTTCTTTCAATGACGTCGTCTTAAAAGATGATGCCGATCATGGAGTGATCAATGATATCATAACAGGTGGGCAATTGAAGGGTTATTTGGAGGTTCGTGATACAGAGGCATCGGGTTACATTGACAGCCTCGATGAAGTTGCCGCCTCCCTTGTTACTGAGATAAACACCCGGCATCAACAGGGGTATGATTTGAATCAAAATTTGGGTGAGCAATTCTTTGATTCGACCAAGACAACAGCCAGGACTATAGAGATCGGCTCCGCTATCGTCGCCGATATAAACAAGATAGCGGCCTCGGAAACGGTTACCAGCGATGGCGGCAATGCCGCCGTGATAGGGGCGCTCAGGGATGCTTTTCTTATGAATGGTGGAAATGCGACCATCAATGATTACTTCGATTCTGTGGTGTGGCAGATCGGTCAGGATGTTGCCGATGCGAGCAGGGAGTTTGATCATCAGACGAATCTTGTGACGCAGCTGACAAATAAAAGGGAGCAAATTTCCGGAGTGTCCATTGATGAAGAGATGATGAACCTTATCAAATATCAGAACGGTTATAACGCGGCGGCAAGGCTTTGCGCAGTTGCCGACGAATTGGCGGATACTCTCATGACCATGGTAACGTAGAAGGGACGGGGTCCTTATGGCTTTCACCCATTAGTATGTTGACGAATGTATCCTCTTTTTTGGGATCGGGGCAACAACCCCGTTATTATCAGCAACATTTTTTTTGCGAAGGCGATGGCGCCAACTCAGGTTTTGGTTGCCGCCCGGGAGGTTAGCTTGTGGTAGTGCGTGTATCCGAAAATATGAAGTTAAATACCATAGTTGACAATATGTTCAAGACACAGAGAGATTATAATCGACTCATGGAACAGGTCGCTTCACAAAAGGTGATTAACAAGCCCTCCGATGATCCAACCGGCATAAGTAAGACCATGGGTTTCAGGCAATCAAGGGCGTCGGTCGAACAGTACGGCCGGAATATTGATAGTTGCGAATCATGGCTTACGATTACGGAGTCAATACTCTCAAGCGCGGAAGACCTTCTGGTAAGGGCCAGGGAGGTAGCCGTTGCCCAGTCAACGGCCACTGCATCTGCCGAGACGCGAAGTGTTGAAGCAGGGACCGTGCAACAACTCATAGATGAAATGCGTACACTTGCCAATTCAACGTATGGAGACCGGTATCTCTTTTCGGGCACAAAATCGGCAGAAGCCCCTTTTTCATCTTCTAACAGAGTGGCCAAAGAAATCGAAGATCCCCTCGAGGCGGAAGGGAACGGGTTTAACGGAACTCTGGAAAAATCAGGGACATATACGGGCACTACGAACAAGACTTATGTAGTTAAAATCGTCGCAGGTGGGACGCTTGCTGATGCGACATATCAGGTTTCTGCCGATGGCGGAAAAAACTGGGGTAACATACAAACAGATCTGGACGGTGGGACTATTACGCTGGGAGAGGGAATACAGCTAGTGTTTACGGATGATGGAGGTACCCCACTGACCACTAATGATATCTTTTATGTCCATGCCGTTACCGCAGGCTATTACAATGGCAACGGCGAGGAATTATCCGTTAACATTGGTGAGGGAATGTCCTTCGATTACTCTATTTCGGGTGAGTCGGCTTTTACGGACGAGGGAGATGGGAATGTTGATATATTTTCTACCCTCAATCAGTTGAAAAATGCACTGGAGACCAATGATCCAGGTGCTATCGCCTCCCAGATGGATGATCTTAAGGCTGCGTCAGATCAAATAACGAAAAATATTTCCAAATGCGGCACCAGGATGAACAGGTTGGAGATAGCGAATAACACTCTGGCCGATCTGGAGATGGATTTAGCCACACTGATTGCCGGCGTAGAAGATGCGGATATGGCCGAAGTAATTACACAGTTGGCCAAGAAAGAGGTTGTCTTGCAGGCATCATACGTGGCGGCATCAAAGATAGGAAATTTAACAATACTCAATTTTCTCTAACCCTTAACCCTTAGCCCTTAAGCCCTGTAATAGAAATGTTGATTCTGACACGGAAGTTAGGCGAAACAATAAGAATCGGTAATGAAATCAAAGTTACCATCGTCGAGGTAAAGGGGGGGCAGATAAGGGTGGGAATAGATGCCCCCTCAGATGTGGTAGTTCATCGCGAGGAGATTTACGAGATGATCCGGGAACAAAATATTGTAGCCGCTGGATACAGCGATTCAAGCAATCAGGATAAGAGTCTCTCTTATCTATGGAACAGGTTAAGAAATCCGGTTAAGGAGAAGGCTGAGTGAGAATTATTGCCACACGCTTTGGAGACATCACAATAGATAAATCGAAGATTATTCGGATGAAGGGGGGAATACTGGGATTTGAACATTTGAAAAGCTATGTGCTCTTCATGCAGGATAAAGAGATTCCCTTCTGGTGGTTCCAGTCCCTTGAGAATGGTTCGATTGCCTTCGTTGTTATCAATTCCTTTGTGGCAAACCCGGATTACGAGCCGCTCATACCTGATAATGAATCACGATTACTGGAAATCTCATCACCCGAGGATGTGACGTTGCTGTCTATTATAACGATAAATTCCGATCCATTCAGAGTAACAGCGAATATGAGGGCTCCCATCGTGGTCAACGCAAAAAAGATGCTGGCAAAACAGGTTGTCCTTAATGAACCGGACTATCCCGTTCAATATTTTATAACCGATAGCAAGGCAATATTCGAAAATAGAGAGTGTGAAATAGTGGAGATATTGCCTTCGCTTCAAGCTCTGTAGATAAGAATCCCGTCAAAAAGACAAAAATCGTACAACATCTTGATGTTACCTGATATATGCCGCCAGACGACGCCCAAATCTATTTGTCATTGCGATGCTACAAAACCGGTAGCGGAACTTTTTACGAGACTTTCATGGCGCTCCAAAGACCTTGAAAGGGGTGAATCAAGCTGGACGTCTGGTTTTTGTCATTGATGCTCACCGGTTTTGCGGGGTGGCATGAACATTGCTATGTTATATTGAGAAATACTTTTCGAAAGGTGAATTTAGCAATGAGAAATGCAGTGGAATTAAAATATTCAGCCGGGTTGTTTGAAAAGGAATGTTACCTTTTCGAGAGGTTGCATAAATTCGATGAGAATATTGATGACAAAAACAGAGAACTACTTATTGAAAATCGTAATCTTAAAGCTGAGATTAAGAGGCTGCAACTGGTTAATTTTATTGACGATACGACGGGAATCTATAACAAAAAGTATTTGAAGATAAGGCTTAAGGAAGAATTTGCCAGGGCGCGAAGGCGTGGTTTGCCGCTCTCTTCTATCTTTATCGATCTGGATGACTTTAAATCTATTAATGACACATACGGTCATATTATGGGTGACTGGCTGCTCAAGGAAGTAGCGTCTGTTCTCGATGGTCTCTGTCGCAGTGAAGATGTGCTGATTCGTTTTGGGGGTGAAGAATTTGTCGTCCTCATGTCAGATACGAACGGCTTGGCAGCTGCTGCTCTGGCTGAAAGAATCAGAAAAAAGGTTGAAGGCCACTGCTTTATTTGCGAAGATATCGAGATTTCAGTATCGGCAAGCATAGGTGTAAGCGCCATTGAAGGCAGTGAATTTGAATATGTGAGCGATCCGGAAGAATTGATATGCATGGCTGACAGGGCAATGTATACGGTTAAGCGGAATGGCAAAAACAATACATGCTATTCACCCTTTCGCCTTGAAATGGACAACCCCATTCCTCCAGGTGTCACTGAACTGCAATATAAAAGTGCATCCTTGTAAGATTTAAGGTTTTCCGCATTGTTTCACACATTTTTAATGGGAAAAATTTGCCGATGCAGGAAAATGTTTCTGCATTGTTTCCATGCTTATAGAGGCGATCCGTTCCAGTTTTTTGTCAGACGCCATATATTTTATTTTTTGAACTTTTTTATGAGGCCATCACCGTTATGATTTCAAAATTTAAATCCATATTTCCTGATGATTGGGAGTATATCTTTAACGTTTATAAGGGTTTTCTCTCCACAACAGGATCACAGAATGAAAACCTTATCTTAATGTTACTTGAAATGGGGGTAAATATCGGTGAGAGACTATCGCGATTGTCTCTGAATGGATTCGTTGAGATCGGTTGCGGACTGGCGATTCCTTCACTGACTCTCGCGAAACTGGGTCATACGGGAGTGAGGGCTGTTGACATAGATCCCAAGGTAATCGCTTGTGTCGAAGATTTGAAAAATCACCTGGACTGTGAGCTGGATACACAGTCTTGCGACATTTTTGAGGATAGACCCAAATTGCAAAGCGGAGAACTTCTCATTGCGGAAAAACCTGCCAGCTATAAAAAGAGCATTTTGGAGGTAGAATATAATATAAGGAATTGGTGCGCTATTGAAGGCCACAACCTGGCAATAATTCCTTCCTTTTTGGACACAGATACGCTGACCTCCTATCCTGAAAGATGTGAAAAATATGAAAGAAAATTTAAACAGGTAGGGTTTAAAGTAGAAAATCACAAAATATGTGAGCAATTGCCGTTCAGGTGGTTGATCGCAGTCAAATAGTTGTGCCTCGGAAGCGGAAATTTCCCAAACCTCAACCTTTCAAAGAATGTTTTCATTGTCAAAATTACCTTGGCATATTGACCATTAATTTCGTCAAATATCTGACGAACAGACAATAATTTGCCCAAAAGCGTCAACCCGCTTATATGCAGTTGCGTAGAAAATGAGGCAATAACATCCAGATATTAAAGGTATATTATTATAATCCAAAGGTATATTTTCGGGTGGTATATATATTGCTGTAATTTTAAAGAATAAGGATGGACCGGCAAAAAGTCAAACTGAGCGAATTAGTCATTTTGGCCACAGTGTAAAATCTTGTTTTTGCAATACGTTACGATCTAAAGATTTCTCGTTTCACTCGAAATAGCAGGTTATTGAGACTTTTTTTCGGTGCATCAATGATAAAGTTTTGCACAATCATAACGGAACTGCAGGGTAGTTTGAAATATGATTCTGGAAACGAATAAATTTATTTTGGTTATAATGCAGATCGTAGAGAAAAACGCCTGCAAATCCAACCGTTTGAACTTAACAAATGCTTATTAATGTGCAGTGGAACAAGATTTGGAACTATCGGGAATGTTATGAACATCGGAGAATTATATTTTTTAAACCGTCATTCATAAACAGATTGGGTAAATTATCTCATTAATATAAAATATCTAGTTAAGTATTTTAGTAAAATACCGATAAATTTGTAAACGTTTGATGTGTTGATAAGTCTTTAGCACTATCCGTAAATATAGGGAATTACACAAATGCCAATACAGTAAAAAAATCATTATCTGTGACTCAGGTTGCAGGTCTGTGTGGGATTCGAGAGAGGGATTTTATTGGAGCGGTAATTGAACATGTAGTTGATTCCGATTCACTGGAGATTATGATTGTGGCGTCAAATAAATGGCTCTTGGAAACCCAGGGCTTCCCAGAACGCACATCATTTTCCTGAAAAACAAACAGAAGAGTAAATTGAAGGTTCGCAATTCAATTTATCCCTTGTGTGATCCAGTCGGGACTTTTCTTTCACTGGTGGAACCTGAGGATGATTGAGATTAGCATATTATATCAAACCAAAAAGAGAAAAGAGGTGATAAGAGATGGCAAAATTAGCTGAAAAGATGGATCAGATGGTAAAGGCCGTGATTGACATGGAAGGAAAATATCTTACTTTCATGTTGGACGAGGAGGAGTACGGCATAGGTATTCTGAAGGTAAAGGAGATCATCGGAATGATGCCGGTTACCACTGTGCCCCAGACCCCCAGGTTTGTTAAGGGAGTCATTAATCTTCGTGGCAAGGTGATCCCCGTGGTGGATTTGAGATTGAAGTTTGGAATGAAAGCGATAGATTACACGGAGAGGACCTGTATTATCGTGGTGGAAATTGCAAGCGAAAACGGCACCCTGCAAATTGGTAACGTGGTGGATGCCGTTTCCGAGGTGTTGAACATCAGGGGTGAAGATGTCGAGGAGACACCGTCATTCGGAAGCACGCTGAACACAGGTTACATCCTCGGAATGGCAAAGATCGAAGGAGGCGTAAAGATACTCCTCGATATTGACAAGGTGTTGACAGGGGCGGAAATGGAAACACTAAGCGTGGTGGAAGAAAAAGTCTCTTCTGCGAAGGCAGCGGCAGCGCCGGAACCTGCAAAGTGATACAGGCTGGAATAAAGACAAGGAGTACATTGTGTATATAACAAAAAAGGCGTTGTTTTGCTGTGGCAGAGTAGAGAGAAGAATTTGGCAATCCAACGGGAAAGGGGAAATGCTGTGATTATCGCAGTAATCAACAATAAGGGAGGCACAGGCAAAACCACAACCTGTGTAAATTTGTCCGCCGCCCTTGCAAATTCCGGATATCGTGTTCTTGTTGTCGATCTGGATTCTCAGGCCTCTGCTTCTCTATTTCTGGGGATTCAGTGGAACGATTTGATCCCCTCAATAGCAGATGTCCTATTTAAGGGAGTAGCGATTGAGGAAGCAATTCGTCAGACGACTGCTCCGCATCTGGATCTGCTGCCCGGAGGGATGGAACTGGCTCACGCCGATCTCACCCTTGCGAATGTTTCTGGTCGTGAGAACCGGATCGCGGAATCACTGGAGGATGTGCGACAGGAATATGATTTCATATTCTGTGACTGCCCACCCTCTTTGTCGATGCTGTCTATCAATGCCCTGGTTGCCGCAGACGGTTACATAGTTCCAGTAACTGCTGAATACCTTGCCCTGGAAGGGCTGGTTTTCTTCCTGGCATCCTGCGAAAAAATAAAAGAAGGTATGGGAATCCATCCGGAGTTGATTGGAATCGCTTTCACCATGGTAAATCCTTTCCTGAAAGCCATGAGAAAATCCACGCGAGAGATTATGGGGATTATCCGGAAACACTACGGCAATGAGGTATTCAAGACAGAAATCAGAAGAGATGTCAGAATAAACGAATCGCCATCATTTGGCAGAAGCATTTTTGACTTCGCGCCAAAGTCCCGTGGCGCAAGGGCGTATGCGATGCTTGCCGGAGAGGTGATGGAGCGGTGCAATATTGATGTGCAGCAGCAGATGGAATCTGTCAAGCGCAAACACATGACCACTTCTCAGGAATAGCCATGCATACAAAACAAAAACGAACCAAAATAGAATTAAAAGAAAGAATAAAAGGAGATTAAGGCAATGGGAAGCAAGATAAGTGCAAACATCTTTGAGCGGACTACTCCTGATTTGGATAAGCTGCCCGGAGAGGTTAATGGAAAAACAAAAAATATGGAAAGTGGCCCGGCCGGTGAATCGGCTGGCGCGGGTGTTTTTGAAGAGGTTAAAACTCTGCTAAGGGCTATGCTGGCCGGTAAGCTTGATGCTCGGGCAGATTTCAGTGGCAAAAGCGGCGTCGACAGAGAGATGCTGGAAGGGATCAACGAAATGCTCGACTCGGTAATCGGTCCGTTGAATGTAGCGGCGGAATACGTTGACCGTATATCGAAGGGCGACATTCCCGAGAAGATCACCGACG
>CAYMYS010000067.1:0-14724 GCA_964394725.1 uncultured Syntrophaceae bacterium | reverse complement strand
ATGCAATGCTCTCTGCCGATTACCACTTAAAATGATGCATGTTCATCAAAATCGCCGGATGCTCTCTTTCAGGAATTACGCTTAAAATCTAAAGATACGGGGAATCAGCTATCAAGCCTTTGTACATTTCTATCCAAATTCATTAGAATCATCACGGGTGCTCGAACCCCTTCCCGACTACTTCCTGAGTTTCATTGATAATCAAAAATGCCTTTGGATCAATCGTGGTGACCATGTCTTTCAACTTCGTCAACTCAAAAGGACTTATCACGCTGTAGATGACTTCAACGGGAGTGTGGCTATAGGCCCCTTTCCCGGAGAGCAGGGTTGCCCCCCGGTGCAGCTTAATAAGGATCTGCCGACAGATTTCTGACGAGTGAGAAGAAATAATCCAGACACTCTTGCGTTCGCTGAAACTGGTGATAATGCGGTCCATAACCGATCCCGTGGCATAGACATAGATGATTGAATAGAGTGCGGCATTCAGGTCAAGCAGGAAGGCACCCAGAACCAGCGGGATGGAATTGAGCAAATAAGAAACAATGCCCACGCGGATGGAGAACCTGCGGTTCAATACCATAGCGATGATTCCCGTCCCCCCTCCCGATCCTCCGGCCCGGAAAATCAGCCCTGCGCCCACTCCCGATATCACTCCGGCAAAGAGACAGGCCAAAAGGGGATTGTCCACGGGAATATGAAGATGGGTCGTCACTGTCAGAAAGAATGAGAAGGATGCCATGCCCAGCAGGCTGAAGGCAAAGAATTTCCCCGAGAGCATAGTCCAGGCCATGATGAAAATAGGAATATTGATCAAGAAGACCATGGGGCCGATGGCAAGTGCGGGAATCAGGTAATGGATAACCAGGGCCAACCCGGAGAATCCCCCACTGAGGAGTCTATGATGGACCAGGATGCCATTAATGGCAATGGACCACATGAGAGCTCCCGCAATAATAGATACGGCAGGAAGCCATATATCTTTCCGGAAGAGGGCCCCACCTATCCTGGACCAGATTGTTAGTTTCTTCATGTATTCCTCCTCGCTGAATTCACTCTTATCGAGATTTCTATTAATGCAGAAATATTGATATCAAAACATGCAGAGCGCAGGGGTGTAATAGTGGATAGGACGTTCGGTACCGGTTGTAAAAACGAATCTCTGTCGGAATTGCCGGATGCGTTGTTCAGGAAGCAGGTTTGGACTCTACTCCAACCGTTTATAGGCTGTCAAGCCCTATGCATTCCCACGCAGGAGCACGGGAACGAAGTCTCACGACATGTAATGAGGAAGAAGGGAGCAGAATTACACTCCATTACCATTTGAACTTTATACGGCGAAAGCTGTTATGCAGATTTCCCTGCCGTGATTTCTATCAAGGCTTTCTTTTTGGCTGCCTGTCAATCTTGTTTTTTGATTTTTGCTTCTGTTTGTCGTTCTTCTGTTTCTGCCCTTTTTCCTTGTCTTTTTTACCGCCCTTGTCTCCCATTAGGTCTCTCCTTTTTCTGCTGTCCAAAACATCTTCTCGTAGTATAGTTTCCTGTTGCAATCACAATAGGGGCATCATTATTATTTGTAACCTTGCACATTTTTCAAAATCAGTCAATCTCTGATTACAAGAAGTTGTAACCTATGCATTCCCAGGCAGGAGCGTGGGAAGGAGATAAAAAAAAGAACCTGGGCTGTCTAAGTACATAATGGTTTGGTTCAATCTGCAAGATTGAACCAGCGGAGGGAACAGATTGAACCAGCGGAAGATTAAATCAGCGGAGAAAGGCTTAACCATGGTGATTCGAACACCTTTATTATTTGCGCGTGAGGTCTTTCATCTCTTTTTTTCCCTTCATGCCCTTCATCATTCCCCTGATGATCAGTGTCGTACCCACCAGGAGCGCCAATGCAACAGCGACAAAGCCGGCGCTCTTCAAAAGATAGATCGTGTGAGCGGAGAGGGACAGCCACCCCAGTTCATGAAGATAGGTGGGAATGGTGATGATACGGCTTACTGCTACGATGAGCATGATCGATCCCATGACCAGCTTGATCATGTAGTCTTTTACATAGGTAGTCGCCATGGCGCCGACCTGAACGCCGAAGAGTGAACCGGCCAGGATTATCAGGGTAAGCCTGATGTCGATTAGCCCCAGGAGCCCCCATTTTATTGAACCGACTAAACCCATGCCGAAGTCCGTTACCATTCCTGTGGCCGACGCGACTATGCTGGAAGTTCCCACCATAAAAATCATCCCGGGAATACCGATAAAGCCACCTGCGGCAATAGTGGAAGTAAGGAACCCCGTTGCAAATCCGATGGGAACGGTAAACCAGAAAGATATCCGTACTCCCGCCGTTTTGAAGTGTATCATGGGGGGAAGGTTGATCTTTTGAAGGGCCAGCGCCAGCCGCGCCGTCCGTTCCGCTCCGCCCTTCCTGATTATTGTTCTGGCATCGAGCATTACTATGGTGCCGAAGATAAGCAGGACGACGACAAAGGCAAGGCTTACATAGAGATTAGAACCTGCATCGCCCCAGATTTCATTGATATAGAGTTGAAGGCGAATACCGACGAGCACGCCAAAGACGGCCGACACTGCCAGGATAGCACCAAGTTTTACATCTACCTGACCGTACTTGTAGCGTTTGTATGCCCCCACCAGGGATCGGGGAAATTGGTGGCACACATTACTTGCCACGGCCACAAGACCGTCAACGCCGATACTCATCATGCAGGGAGTATAGATAAATGAGGTGCCTATACCGATGAAACCACTGACAAGGCCGCCTATAAGGCCGACGAGAAACAGGAAAATCAGATTAACGAATGTCAAATCGATGAAATGGGAATGTCTCCTGAATTCGCTGATGTCACCCTTTTTTGTTACAGTTATGGTGCCGCTCAACAGATTGAGTGACAAGGCCATCGTACCCGAATCAGTATCAACCCGTAACAGGTACCGGTCCTCCTTGACGGCATTACGCTTCTCTTCACCATCGATATAGGTATAGTGCCCGGTGATTCTGTCTTTCTCTATTTCAAAGGTGTGTGATGAATCGGTCAGCAGATTCCATTCGCCGACAAAGGGATCTCCCCCTCCCCCGGCACAGACATGCTGTGGGATAAAAGAGAGCGTAACAATCACAGCCATAATGAACCAAACAAAGGGCCTAAACATAGAAATCCTCACTATTGCCCATTGTGGCGGACTGTTACTTTTTAATTTTTTCTTTTACGCCTAACAGGTCGAGTGAATAATTGCAGAATGGTCCATGAATAAGAGAGATGACCAAAACTATAATGATGGGAAAGGCCGCGTACCACTGGCCCCTTGTGCAAAAATCGGTAATAAGACCCTGATGGGTAAACACTGCTGCATAGAGAATAATAGATATGGCCCCCAGGAGCAGCACTTTTATTCCTGTTGTCCTGTTACATCTATTTCTTTTGTTTTCCCTGCAACCTTCCATTTCCTTTGCAGTAGCGTGTTCTCCTGCTTCGGCAAAGGTGATTGCCGCCATGTCTCTGTCAACTTCTGTTACCTTCACGTCTTCTTAATACTCCTTTTTTTCATATCCATTATCTCTATTTGTATTTTCGAATCAGTCACTACCAATTGAACGAGTGGATGCTTGACCCGTCAAAGGGTTGCAAACTCTGCAATTACAAATGTCATGTATGGTGAGTGAATCAGACAACTTATAGGGGTTTTTAATAATGTGGATATAGTATAAGATTCCAAATCTCAGCCCCGCGTGACACATTTTGTCATATATTCGTGAGCACCTATTACCACCAATTGATTAATTTGTCTACCTTTTATTGCAGCAGGCCGGTTTTCATCATGTTTTTTTATATTGATGAGCCGGATTGCGTCTTTCACAAAAGGCATTTTTCCATCGGCATTACCTAACCATGACGATCGGGTGGAGGACAGGTGCTAATATGATCACTACCCCTGGATCTTCTTCTTCCATTCGTCTATCTTTTTCAATGCCTCCATGGGCGTCATATTGAAGGGGTCAATGGTTTTGAGTTCCTTTAAGACAGGATTTTCCTCTTCAGCAAAGAGGCTCAGTTGCGCCATGCCCGATTTTTTGTCGGATACCCTCCCTCCCGCAAGGCGGGGGATTCCCATATCATCCAGTTCCCCCTTCTCCAGGTTTTTCAGTACCTCCTTTGCCCGCGCAACAACTGTTTCGGGTACACCGGCAAGGCGGGCAACCTGAATTCCGTAGCTCCTGTTGGTGCCCCCCTCGATGATCTTTCTCAGGAATATTATATCTTCTCCCCATTCCTTGACGGCGATGCTGTAATTTTTGACGCCCTCCCGAGTTCTGGCAAGGTCAGTCAGCTCGTGGTAGTGTGTCGCAAAGAGTGTGCGCGCCCCCAGCCCTTCGCTGTCGTGAATATATTCGGCTACGGCCCAGGCAATACTCAACCCGTCGAAGGTGCTGGTGCCCCGTCCCACCTCGTCGAGGAGAATCAGGCTTCTTTGCGTCGCGTTTTTCAGTATCGTTGCCACCTCTGTCATTTCCACCATGAATGTGCTCTGTCCCTTGGCCAGACTGTCGGAGGCGCCCACCCGCGTAAATATCTTATCTGCAACACCGATTTCCGCTGTGCCGGCGGGCACGAAGCTCCCCATTTGGGCCATGAGGACAATGATCGCCACCTGCCTGATATAGGTGGATTTCCCCGCCATGTTCGGCCCCGTGATGATTAGAAGCCGGTTATTTTCACAATCCATAGATGTGTCATTGGGAACGAAAACACCTTCCAGGTTTATCCCCTCTACGACAGGGTGTCTTCCGTCCTTTATGTAGATGCCGTCATCATCGGTAATTTTGGGACAGCAGTAATTGTTTTGCTCCGCCACCTCCGCCAGAGAGACGAGGGCATCGAGATCGGCTATATGGGATGCCGTCTGCTGAATCCTCCTTATTTCTTTTCCCACCTGCTCCCTGATTTCTATAAAGAGGTCGTATTCCCTACTTTTTCTCCGCTCTTCGGCATTCAAAACGAGAGATTCATACTTTTTCAGGTCTTCGTTGATGTATCGCTCGGCATTGACCAGTGTCTGTTTTCTCACATATTCATCGGGGACCATGTGGGAGTTTGCCCTGGTCACCTCTATGTAATATCCGAAGACATTATTGAAGCCCACCTTGAGCGTATGTATCCCCGTCTTCTTTCTCTCCTCTTCTTCCAGGGAGGCGATCCATCTCTTTCCATCGGTGCTTGCCAGGATCAATTCGTCCAGTTCACCGTCGAAGCCCTCCTTGAGGATATATCCCTCACGTATAGTCATGGGGGGGTCTTCCACGATTGCCCCTTCTAACAGGCCTACTATGTCGGGCATTTCATCCAGTGATGACCTGATTTCAGTGATCAATGGAGATTCCAATTGAGAGATTTCTTCCCTTACAGGCGGAATAGATTGCAGTGAATGTTTCAGTGATACGAGGTCCCGCGCATTGGCGATCCCCATAGCGACTCTGCTTCCCAGCCGTTCCATATCATAGACACGGGAAAGGAGCTTTCGAAGGGCCTCCCTCTCGTGGTGTTTGTCTTTTATCTCCGCGACGGCGATAAGGCGCTCTCTGATCTTCCCTGTATCGACAAGGGGATAGGTGAGCCACCAGCGGAGCCGCCTGCCACCCATTGAGGTAACCGTTTTATCCAGTACATGAAAGAGTGACCCCGCCTTTTTATTGCCCTGTATCGTCGCAAAGAGTTCCAGATTTCTCCGTGCCGTATCATCGAGCAGGAGATAGCTTTTCAGGGGATACCACCTGATTTCGTTTATATGACCCAGTCCTTCCTTCTGCGTCTCTTTCACATATCTCAGTACGGCACAGGCCGCCTGTGACATGGCTCTCTTCTTCTCAAAATTAATTGTATCCAGCTGGTCCTGATGAAAATACTCTTTAAAGAGCGTCTGGGAACCATCGAGGGAGAAATATTCCGAGGGGAGATAGTCTACCAGGCATCCATCCTTCCCCCTGATAAAATTCTTGAAAAACGTGTCTCCTTTGAGGTCTTCCTCGGCAATCACCTCCCTGAAATCGAGACCCGATATCTCGTTCAGCAATAAATCGGCGTCGTTCGATTCGGTAACCCAGAATTCGCCCGTAGAGATATCGGTAAATGCAAGACCTATGGAACCGCCATTGATGGCAAAACCGGCAAAGAAGTTGTTCTCCTTTGCCTCGAGGTTGGAAGACTCCACCACCAATCCCGGAGTCACGATGCGGACAACCTCTCTCCTTACGATTCCCTTGGCCTCTTTCGGATCTTCCACCTGTTCGCAGATGGCAACCTTGAATCCTTTGTCTATGAGTTTTGCGATATAGGAAGAGGCCGCATGATAGGGAAAGCCGCAGAGGGGGATACTGTCCTCCTTCCCCTTGTTTCGCGATGTCAGCGTAATCTCAAGCACCTTGGATGCAGTTACGGCATCCTCGAAAAACATCTCGTAAAAATCGCCCATCCTGAAAAAGATGATGCAGTCCTTATGCTGCGCTTTCACATCCAGGTATTGACGCATTGCCGGTGTCAGATTCGTTATTCCCACTTATCATCCTTTTTCGTCAGATCGATAAACTCATCATCCGTCTTTTGTCTGTCTCTGCCCGCGTACCCGTCATATTTCTGCCGTTGCAGGACGGAACTGAGGAACCAGTTTGCCGCACTGATAATCAGAGAGCCGAATATGGCCGTCCAGAAGCCGTATACTTCAAAGCCTGCAATAACGCCGGAAACCATTTTCAACAAGATCGCATTGATGACAAAGGTGAAGAAGCCCATGCTCAATATATTGATGGGGAGCGTTATAATAATAAGCATGGGACGGAAAAAGGCATTAAGCAGCCCCAGAAAGGCGGCGGCAAAAAAGGCAGAGAAGAAGCTTTCCACACGTACGCCATCGAGCACATAGGATGCAAAAATAATTGCAATGGCAAGCATGAACCACCGAACAACAAATTGAATCATTACATCACCTCCCTGTCTTTGGAGAAGAGGGGCCAAGGATCCCAGGGGTCAAGGATTCAAGGTATCGCTTTCTAAAAACTTTATAAGGGCTGTCACAATTCTTTCGATTTCTGCTATGTCTTTTTGAGTGCATCCCATTCACCTTTTTAAATTAATTCTAAATTCTCTTCCTAATTGTTTACGGTTATATACTTCTGTACCATTTCACTCGAACCCTTGAATCCTGGGCCCCTGGAACTCGCCCTAATCACACCCACCCAATTGGAGACACACCCTTTTTTGCCTTTACAACTGATCGGGCGATGATCTTTACATTATTAATACAGTACATATTCCCGGTCAAGGAGTATCAACTTTATATTGAAATAATAGGGGTATTCAGGTAACTAGGGTGACATGAAATAATCGTCGGTTTCAGAAGACACCCTCAGTAATCCCATAAAGGAGAAGATCAATGACCCATCCGAATCTCGTAGCATCCATGACTAGACCCGAATTCTATCCCTACGGACCCGCTTCCGTCGAACTGATACAGACACATATCTCCTATATCTTTATTGCCGGAGACTATGTCTATAAGGTGAAAAAGGATGTCGATTTCGGATTTCTCGACTTTACCACCCTTGAGAAGAGAAAATACTACTGCGATGCAGAACTGAGACTGAATAAGCGCCTTGCCCGTGAGATATATCTCGATGTTGTGACCATCTGCGAAGACAATAAGGGCAACCTCTCTCTGGAGGATGGCGATACCATCATCGATTACGCCGTCAGGATGAAAAAGATACCCGAGGAGCGTATGCTTAACAGGCTCCTCGAAAAGGGTGTCGTAGAAGTCGCGGTAATGGACGATGTCGCCCGAACAGTTTCGGAGTTTCACAAACAAGCCGCCACGGGTGGTAAAATTGACGAGATCGGAGGTTTTGACACGGTATGTCGCAATCACGAGGAAAATTTCCAGCAGACTGAAGACTACATAGATATTACCATCCCCGCAAAGCGACACCGCTTCATCAAATCATATGTCAACAGGTTCCTCCAAAATAACAGGCCGCTCTTTGAAAAACGGGTCGCCCAACATAAGATCCGCGATTGTCACGGGGACCTTCATCTCCAGCATATATGCCTGGCCGATGATATTTTCATCTTTGACTGCATAGAATTTAACGAACGTTTCAGATATCTCGATGTTGCCGCCGAGGTCTCCTTTCTCTCCATGGATCTTGATTACAACAAGTATCCGGAATATGGAAAGGCCTTTATAGACGCCTATCTCAGATACTCCGGTGATCCGGAGATAAGGACTCTGCTTAATTTCTACCGGTGCTACTTCGCCCACGTACGAGGCAAGGTCATCGGATTCAAGGCAAAGGACGGGGCAATTGATGAAGCAGAGCGGCAGGCGGCCATCGAAACGGCCTCGCGATACTTCGATCTCGCCTACGGATACGCAGCCAGACCGGAAAGACCGACGCTCGTCTTAACGGCGGGACTGATGGGAACGGGCAAGAGTGTGCTGGCCGGAAATCTGGTCCCATTGTTAGATGCGAAGATTATCCACAGTGATGTCATACGAAAGGAAATGCTCAGCATAGACCCTTCCGAACGGCACCACGAGGATTTCGGGGAGGGTATATACTCCGATGATATCTCAGGAAAAACATACGAAAAGGCCCTTCAACTGGCAGAGGCGGAACTCAAAAAGGGAAAATCCGCCATCATTGACGCATCCTTCAAAACAAAGGGGGAGCGGGAAATGGCCTTTCGCCTCACCTCCTCGACGGATGCAGACTTTTTTATCGTCGAATGCGTCTGCCCTGATAAAATCGTAAAGGAACGGCTCGATGCCAGATTATCCGATTCGAAGGAGGCATCCGACGGAAGGTGGGAAATATTCGAGGCACAGAAGGGTTCTTTTGAAAAGATAGACGAATTCCCCACAGATTGTCACATCACTATTGACTCATCACAAAGACCTGAAGGGTGCATGGAAGAGGCAATAGATAAAATCAGATGTGGCGGGCGGGATTAATTGTTGCTCTCTGGCCCCTGCTCCTTTACTGGCCCTTGTTCTTGTACTTGCTTTTTCTCTCGCCCTTGTTCTTGCTCGGCGAGAAATCTTTTTGTTTCGTGAAGGAAGTAACTGACCTTATAATCCAGACCGAGACCTGCATACTCCCTCTCTACTATCTGGAATCTCATCAGGGCGGCCCGGTATTTCTCCTGGCCGAAATAAAACTTGCCCACATAAAATTCATGTTCGCCCAGTCTTTTTAGACAGTCCCGCAACCTCTTTTCTGCGATGAACGCAAACTTTGTGCTTGGAAACCTCGTAATGAGTCTTGCAAAGGCATCTTTTGCCTTAAGCACCTCCGTCTGATCCCTGTCGATGCCGATCAGCTGGTTATAGTGAGACATCCCGAGCTGGTACATTACATATGGGAGATTTTCATTGGTGGGGTGGAAATCCATGAAATCGCTATAGGCAACTTCAGATTCCATATAATCGCCTTGGCTGAAGTAGGAATCGGCGATACCCATCTCGGCCAGAATGGCATACTTACTCAGGGGATATTCCTCTTTCAGTCTTTGAAAGGATTCGACAGCCTTTTTATATTTACCGTCCTGATAGTCCTCGTACCCCTGCTGAAAGAGTCCTCCCGGAGTAGCCCGCTGGAGAGAACTACCTCCCCCGAAAAGGCCGCAACCTGACACTGAAAATATAAGAATTACACTAAGAAAAATCTTGGCAAAACGCATATTTATAGAACTTTCTTTATGAAATCTTCCAGGCGATCTTTGGATACGAGACCCACCATCGTGTCTTCCA
The DNA here is from genome assembly GCA_964394725.1 of uncultured Syntrophaceae bacterium. Lineage (GTDB taxonomy): Bacteria > Desulfobacterota > Syntrophia > Syntrophales > UBA2210 > JAFGPZ01. Next base: position 4,905 of record CAYMYS010000067.1, on the reverse strand, counting down.
GTTTACCAGCCTTAAAGAGAAGAAGTGTGGGAATACCTCTTATGCCGTATTTGGCAGCTGTATCCTGATTTTCGTCTACATTCAGTTTTGCCACCTTTATCTTGTCGCTATACTCTTTTGCCAGTTCCTCAACAAGTGGTCCGAGGGTAATGCATGGTCCGCACCAGGGCGCCCAACAGTCAACGAGGGTCGGTTTCTCAGACTTGAGTATCTCATCCTCAAAATTGCCATCACTCACATGTAGCAACGTATCATCATGTGCCATTTCTTTTCTCTCCTTGCCAGCGATCTTGTAAATGAGACTAGTAATAATTTCTCTTTATGTCAATCACTATTTCATTTTGTCGGTTATTTTGATATGAATGATAATACTTTAGTTGTAAAATATCCATGAGCGCCACCTACCCTGCAAAGCTGAGATTATTTCACAGAATACTGTATATCCAATGGAGGAAAGATAATATGCAAAGCCTGGGCATTATATCCGGCACAATATTTTTTGATGACAGACACCTTAAAATGTCGAAAGAAGAGATAGTCGAAACTGAATTCGGGAAGGCCCTCGTTATCATCACCGAAAATTTTGTATATATCCCAAGACATGGCAATTCACGCAACAGCCATGTACTTCCTCATGTGATCAATAATCAGGCAAATCTCATGGCGTTAAAAGACTGTGGCGTCACGGAAGTGATAGGGATAAATTCCACGGGATCGCTACACAAAACCCTTAAACCGGGAACACTCATCGTACCAGACGATTTTATTGCCCTTTCGGGAACGCCGACAACGGTGACCGACAAGGCCTTCCACATCATCCCCAGGCTGAACGATGGAATTCGCAAGAAACTGATCACTGCCGCTGGAAGTTGCGGTATAGAGGTGGTAAATGATGGAATATATTGGCAGACGAGGGGACCACGGCTTGAAACAAAGGCGGAGATAAGAATGATGGCCCACTATGCCGATATTGTCGGGATGACGATGGCAAGCGAGGCGGCAGTCGCCTGCGAACTTGATCTCCCCTACGCGACAATCTGCTCCATAGATAATTACGGCCACGGCATCGTCGAAAAACCCCTTACCATAGAGGAAATTACCGAAGGCGCCCGAAAGAACACCGACACCATTCTCAAGATCATAAAGAGGTATATAGAGGGATAAAAGTCCACGGTTTTATAAAACCATCATCACCATAAAACTAAACAGAAAAAGGGGTCATCCAATGTATCCAAAGATTAAAAAGATTCTTTACGCAACCGATCTTTCCGACAATTCCGCCTATGCACTTCGCTATGCCATGAGTAGTGCAAAAGAACACGATGCCGAGATTGTCGTCCTCCATGTCCTGGAGGCACTGCCTGGATCGGCCCAGGCCATGATGGGAAACATGATCGATGAAGAAAAAATTGATCAAATTCTAAGGGACAAAATCGCCGAATCCAAAGAACGCATCCAGAAACGGTTACGCATATTTTTCGACAAGGAATTTTCCAATGATCCCGAATGCATTGATATGGTTCATTCCATACTAGTCATTGAAGGGTATCCCGAAAATGAGATACTGAAACAGGCCAGTGAACTGGACTGCGATTTGATCATCATGGGTAGCCACGGAAAGGGTATCATCAGCCATACCTTCCTGGGTAGCGTGGCCAAAAGGGTGCTTCGAAGGGTGAGAAAACCCATTTACATCATCCCTCTACCGGAAGGAGAAACGGATATTACCTTTCACAGTATGTAGTAACTGCAACCGTCTCTCCATAGGTTTCAGAAACTGCAATCTGTTGGATGGGTTCGCCTGAAACAGGATTACCTGTCGTGGTGCGCACAATATCAGGAATGGTCAAAATAGTTATTGTCTTTTCCCCCATCTTGTGCCCCATACATATTGAGATCGGTTCTTTTATACATTTCTCCATCTTTTCTTCCCGCATGAATCGGGAGACATCGCTAATTACCGTATTCCCCGATTATCAAAACACTGCACACATTCATGGGTGGAAAGCCTCCCAGATTGTGCGTCAACCCGTACCGGGGATTCTCAATCTGCCGTTCGCCGACAATACCATGCGGTTGCAGATACATTTCATAGAGCATGCGGAGTCCCGAGGCCCCGATGGGATGGCCGAAACACTTGAGTCCCCCGTCGGGCTGGCAGGGGATCTTCCCGTCCTGTCATAAAAACCGTCCATGATATCGTAAACCGCTTTCCCCCGCTCGGAGATATGGAGATCTTCATAGGTCACCATATTCAAAAACCCCTTTATCTATGACTACATCTCCCGTTGTGACATTGATCGTCTGCCAAAGTGCCCTCCCCTCTTCAGTCTTCCATATGGCAGTCCTGATCGGTTCACCGGGATAGAGCGCCTTTGTAAAGCGGCAGGTCAGTCTCCTCACCTTTTCGGGTTCGCCGGGAACAAGGCTTTTGATCAGTGCGCGACAGGCGTACCCGTGCGTACACAGACCGTGCATTATCGGTTTTTCAAAACCGAACATCCTGGCAAATTCAGGATCTACATGAAGCTGGAATACATCCCCGGAAAGCCTGTATATAAGAGGTTGGTTGGGTGAAGGACTGTCTTCAACGACAAAATCGGGCACACGATCGGGCATGGTGACGACATTTTTTGGCGCCTCTTCCCCGCCGAATCCGCCGTCGAGACGTCCGAAGAGAGTAAGGGTGTTGGTAAAAAGCCTTTTACCGTTGGAATGCAGGGTATCGCTTTCGGCAACAACGAGGGCGCCCTTTTCCCCCTTGTCATAATAATGGGTAATCCTGCCTTCCGTTTTCAGAGTGCCCGATGTGGGAATGGGGTTGTGAAAGATAAGATCCTGCTCGCCGTGCAGTACCCCCGCGAGGTTAATATTGGAGGCTACAGCGGCCTCCTTGAGAAAATCAAATATCGTCGCTATTGAAAAACTGGGAATGACCTTGAGATTCTTCTCATATGTGTAATCAAGATCATCGAATCCCGCCCCCACCCCCAGAGCGTAAAGGACTACATCCTTCCAGTCATAGTCCTTCGTGAGGGGGCCGATCCCTTTTCCGATCGCGTCCATGTTGAGCGCCATTTTTCCCTCCTTTTCGTAAAGTGTCAAAGTACTACAGTACCGTTATAAATTCCCCGCCGTTTACTAACATTCATGACAGCCTTCCGGCAATAGTTTCTTTCTTGACTTTTTATGTAATGTACGTATCATCAACGTTAAAGTGCATTGGTTCTATTGCTTTGTAATTACGATCAGAAGTCTTTATTTAACCGTGTAAAATAGGATTGAAACCGCGGGCAATGAAAGATCTCAAAAAAATATCGAAGCCCCGGTTACACCCGATTTTTAACGGAATAGAGGCAATGTCCAATGATCTCAAAGGTGACGTTAAACACTTGACTGATTCTACGCCGGAATATAGATTAAGAATCGGCGATTATAGAATCCTTTTTGAAATAGAGAGAAAGACAAAATAACCATCTATCGGATACGTCACAGGAAAGATGTATACAAATAATGGAGGATTAAATGATAGAATTACGTCCCCAAGTCATTGAAAAGCATGGTAAGAAAGAGTATGTCATTCTCCCTTATGAAGATTATTTAAAGATCCAGGAAGAACTGGAAAGTTATAACGACCTTCGGATTCTCCGAGAAGCTAAGGAGAAAGAGACCGATTCCTCCGGAATAAGCCTGAAGGAAGCCAAGAAAGAACTGAAGATTAAGTAGTATCAAATCACACCACCCACCGACTTTTCCTTGAAGTCAGAGAAATGCAACCCTCCTTCGTAAAGAGCAAGTGCGGGTAATAAAACGACCTATCTATAGTAAAGCCTCATGGGGAAATTGGTGAAAATGCAAGCACCGCTATTGAAGTGATTGGCGAGGATATCTGTACTTTTTATTACGGATTGTTGATTAAGGTATGTGAGGAGTATCTGAACTCAGTTCAATGAAGAAAATTATTATTGGCTTCTCCTACAACTCCTCAGAATCGTTTCAAGAGAAAATCGATTATTGCCGCTTGGAAGTCTTCATAAATGAGGTATCTAAAATGGGGTGATATTGGAAAAACATCTACATTCTTCAACTAATATGCTCAACGAAATGTTTTCTTATATGTGCTATTGCTTCTTTTTCTGATTTACACTTTCCTAATACTAAGTGTTTTTTTATTGTCTCAAATGATTTCTCAGTTTCCAGAGAATTAGGCAAACCCTGACTAATCAATATACTGGAATCATACATATTCGTTAATTCAATTTCTTCATCTGGTAAAACCATGCTAGATATCGTATCAGTATTAGCCAATGCTATATTCTGTAACGCATCAACTGTTACATAAGACAGCCTTTCGTCTTTATTGCGATCAACCGCAACACAGAGTACTTTATCTTTCCCTGGTATTTGATTTATCATATCTGATGGTTTCGCTTTTTCAGTGAGATAATTGAGTATCCCTCTTGCAATTTCTGCTTTGCTTATCAATTTTTCTTTCAAGACTTCAGGTATTTGTGAAAAAATTTGATACTGTAGATGACGTTGACCACTTACATCTTGAAAAAATTGGAATACTGCCAAACTTAAAGATTTTAGTTTGTCGCCTTTAGCTCCAGTTAATGAGATGTATGTGTGAGACATATCTTGATTATCATCACAAGTAACATCTAATTTATCTTGTTGTCGTAGCGATGGTATCATTTGAGAAAATAGTCCCATAAACTGGGCTTTTTCATCTACATTGGCTATGAGAAATGATGCTACTTGAATATTCTGTGCGGGTCCTAAGCCATTATTGGCTATTTGAAACTTTATTGAAATCGTACCTTGGTATCCTTCAAAGTATGCCCCTATCCCCCTGTGTCAGAATAGTTGTCACCTCTGATGGACATGATTGTCGAAGGGGAA
>CAYMYS010000066.1:0-14836 GCA_964394725.1 uncultured Syntrophaceae bacterium | reverse complement strand
GGATGTGGACGACATCACTCACGTGATCAACTACGATCTTCCTGTAGAGGCCGAGACCTACGTGCATCGAATCGGGCGCACCGCCCGTGCGGGAGCCAATGGTGACGCCATTTCCTTCTGCTGCGCCGAGGACCGGGCTTACCTGCGGGAGATAGAACACCTCCTGGGCAAGCCGGTGCCCGCCGATATGGAACACGCCTATCACTGCGACGCGGCCAGCCAGTCCAACCAGGCCGCACCGAAGAATTTCGGCCGCAACAGCGGCGGAGGACGCCCTCAGGGCAACTTCACCCGCCCACGCGGCAGCAAAAGAGGCAATCGTGGCAGGCACTAAAGGAAAGTCTCTGCACAAGATGATCAGAATGATGGTTTCTTAGAATATGATTTTACTCCCTCTCTCTCGATGGGCACGGTACCCCAAAGGATGAGAGGGAGAAGTACATTTTTTGCGGGTGTATGTAGGATAGTTTTTTTGCTTCGCCCGCTAATCCCGCCGCAGGCAATGACGCAGGTGCTCGTTGTGAACCAGTCTACTTCCCGAATGGGCACATGGGGTATATACAATTCTTACATCGGAGGCATAACCCCCCTTCCCCCATTCTGGCAATATCCCTGCGTTCGACCTTTTCACCGGCCAGCACCCGTGGAAGAATCAGGTCAAAGACAGTGGCCTTATCAAAGAGAACACAGGCAGGGGCTCCCACGACGGGGGTGTCTTCCAGCATGGCATAGAGAAGCATGGCCCCCGGCAATACGGGTGAACCATAGGAAACAATAGTGGCGCCCGATTCCACGACACCGTCATAGGTGACATCATCGGGATCTACGGACAAGCCTCCGCATACCACAATGACATCATTACCCTGAGTGCGCATGTCCCTGATGGCCTGACCGATAACAGCAACATCGTCGGTAACGATCTTCTCATCAGTGATCCTTGATCCCAGTTTCTCAACCTTTTCTTTTATGATGGCGCCGAATTTGTCTTTGATTCTCCCCTCAAAGACCTCACTCCCCGTGATGACAACGCCCACCTTTTTTTCTTGAAAGGGAATAACCTCCACTGCCCTACCGTATCGTTTGCACAACGCTTCCACCTTTTCAATATTTTCGCTCGCCGTGTAGAGGGGAATGATCTTCGTGCCCACCACGATAGTACCGGGAGAACAGACTGTATAATTGGATAATGTCGAAACGATTACGTCGTCCACTGTATTGATCTCTTGGAGCAAATCGAGATTTATCTTGAGAATCCCAAAAGACCGGGCCTTCAGATTGATTCTTCCCTCTTTCGGACCTTCTTGATCCAAACCGGTACCGGCCAGGGCAGCGGCGATTCTCCTGGCTGCATCTTCTTCGTGTATCTCGCCCTCCAACAATTCGAGCACAAAAATATATCTCTTCCCCATATCTAAGAGCGCGGGGATATCCTCTTTCTGGATTACATGTCCTCTCTGAAAGGCAACACCCTTATACTTTCCCGGGATAACCTTTGTAAGATCATGGGCCAGCGTCATTCCCACAGCCTTGTCTACTGCAATTTTTTTACTCATGATTACATTTACCTCTATTCTAATATATCCAGATCATAGCTGCCCCTTATTCACTTACAGGACAACATCTCTAAGACTTGATTCTTTCCAACTGCCGGAGGTACTCACCCTCTTCGTCTATATCACAGATAACGGCGTCTGATTCAATGTTCACCTCCAGAACATCTTCACTGCCACTATCGACTATTTCCCTTCCCCCTATGTCGCCGCGTAATTTCGACAATCTATCCCTGTACTTGATATCAAAAATTACGGGATTGCCTCTTCTCATTTTGTAAAGAGGAACGACAATGCCTCTATCGCTATCCCCGTATTCCTTCACAAGCCTGTCGATGACTTCGGCATTTATCAACGGCTGATCTCCCATAACGATCATGACTGCATCGGCATTTTCATCCACCGCTTTCAGTCCGCAAACAATGGATGAACCCATTCCCTCTTCATAAGATGGATTTATGACCGTCTTAGTGGGATGACATGACAGGGACTCCCCGATCTCTTCTCCCTTATAGCCCAAAACGAGGATTATCTCATCCACTTTCGCCCGGGAGAGCGTCTTGATTACAGTTTCCAGAATCGTTCCACTGCCAAAGGGCAAGAGTTGCTTGGCCCTGCCCATCCGTTTCGACTGGCCGGCGGCCAGGACGATGGCGGATATTTGTTTGATATGTGTGTTATCAGGTCTTTGCATGATACAAATAGTGAATTTCCCGATTCAGCAATGTCGCCGCATAAAAGGCAAAAGAGATAACCTCAGACAATGTTAGGCTGACATATTGCGTACTGCTGTAAGCATCTGAATATTCTACTTATAGGACCTTTTGACGGGCACCTATATTTTTTCTCAAAGAAGTCGCTTATATCGGCAATGGCTTTGTTCTGTCAAGTTCTTATTTTGTGCAACACTCTTTATTCATTGACATAAACTTCTTATATCTTTATTGTATTAAATCAAAATAATGCCCGCCGGAACCGGTTATTGATTCTCTGCCTAAGCAAGCAGGACCCGTCAGAAGGCTATTCCCGACACCTTCACCAGATCACGCAGACGACCCGGCCCCTGAGATTCCAGCATCGAAATGATGCGCTGAAAGATCATGGCCGTCGCCATGGCATCGCCCAGAGCGGTATGCCTGCCATGTATCTCTATGTGAAAATGCTTCGCCACTGCATCGAGACTGAACTGCCGTGAATTCAAATCTATTCCATAGGGATAGGGGTGGGGCGGAAATACAATGGACTTACACATAAGAACAGTGTCGAGTACCAGGTTCTGCAAGGGGAACCCATGGCTTTTCTTCATAACCCTGTTCAGGAAGTGTAGATCGAACTGCGCATGATGGGCGACGACAATATCATTTCCCAGAAAGTCCAGAAAGTCATTAAAGACCTCTTCTTCGGATCGGGCATGTGTTACCATATCCGGCGTTATGCCGTGTATTCTGATAGAAGAGGGAGAGATTTCCCTGCCCGGATTTACCAGTTCATCGAATGTATGGCCCAGTAAGATATTGCCATTTTCGACCCGGACGGCACCGACGCTTACGATACGATCCTTCCCAAAATCCAAACCCGTGGTTTCCAGATCAACGATGACATACCGGTAACAGCGGGCCTTGAGCGACCGGTCAAGATAATCAAGGGAGACCAGATTGGCGCCTGCCAGGGGATGAAGACTCTTTCGTGCCGTACATAACCGGAACCACCGATTACGTATCTTGGACAGGAAAAGATTCATCGCCGTCAAACCTCCAGGTAGTGCGTCTGGTAACGGGATTCCATCGACTCCTGTAATGATGCAATAACGGCGAAGCTTTCCTTCATCATCTTTCGCTGCAGGCTGTTCAAACTCGTAGGATCGATAAAATTATCCTGTTTCTCCCCCCGTGCCCTATTATCCAGGTGCTGGCGTATCCTCAATAAACTTAGAAATCCATAGGCTTCACGGATATCGGAACATAATCCATCACCGATTATTCCACTTTTCTTAATTTCACCTAATCTCTCCAGAGTATTGGTCGCTTCCACTTCAAGTTCAAGGGCCAGCACACGTAAGCCTTCGATAATGGGCATAATCCCCTTCATCTTCAGGTCCAGTTTGTTTTTATGCTCGCCCGATTTTTTGACGAGGAATTGGTTAAAAAAGCCCACGGGCGGCCTGTTATAGAGGGCACTCTTTGCCATGAGCGACAGGAAACCCCTATTCTGTCTAATGGCTTCCCTCATTTCTCCCCTCAGAGCAGCAATAAAGTCCGCATTTTCATATATGGCCCGAAAATCAAAAAATATGGATGCCATGCGCAGGGCCAGAGGATCTCGGTGATGTCGTATCCAGTCACTAAAGGTCACATACCAATCTTTTTGGGCCTGGCACCAGCGGGGGTTAGAGGCCATTATTCCTCCGCGGCAACGCGGAAATCCGCACAGTACCAGGCTATCGACGACGCGTTCTGAAAAGGCAAGGAACCAGTCTGTAACGGCCTTCTTGTTGATGCTGGAAACATTGGCAAAAATAACTGCATTATCCTGATCCGTTCTGAGGGTCTGCTCGCGACGTCCTTCGCTCCCCAGAGACATCCAGCAAAATAAAACGGGGTGACTACCGAAACCGTCCTCTTTCATTCCCTTTTCCGCAATCCTCAGGAGGCTCAAGGTTATCCTGTCGTTCAGCTCCGTAATCAGTTGAACCATTCGCTCTACACTGCACCCCTGCCGTAAAAGGAGTTCAAGAACATAGTCAATTTTCAGATGCAGACCTGCCATTTCATCGACTGACTGAGACTTATCGATGTCATTAATCAGACCCACGGGGGAACTGCCGATCTCCATCTGAAAATTGTGCTCGCTCACAATACCGGCGATGCGATGATTTTCGGTAATCAATAGATGGCTGACGCCGGAACGAATCATGTCGAGCAGGGCATCAAAGGCATAGGCATCGTGGTCGGCTGCACGAAGGGGGGCGCTCATCACCTCTGAAACGGCAGTGTCGTATCCCAAGCCTTTGGCAAGAATCTTCATTCGCAGATCGGCATCGGTAAGAATTCCCAGGGGCGTTCCATTACTGTCCTTAACAATTATTGAGCCGACGCCCCTTCGAGACATCAATGTTGAAGCCCGGCGCACGGAAATATCGGGGGCGCAAGTGAGAACATCGGTTACCATAAGATCGGTAACGCCCTTCCCCATAAAGGACACATCAAAACCGGGCATACCTGATTTTCCATCTTTAGAAGCATCTTTCTCATATGACCTGTCGATATCACTATAGCGAAGAAGAAATTTTTTGAAAAAGGCCCGAAAATCGGGTTTTCGATCGATCAGATCTTTAAAGACTTCAAAAGGCACCAGAATAGCGGTAAGGTCTTCGATCACAGTTATGTCAAAAAGCATTTTCCTGCTTTCCTGCAACAGGCTGAGGGGTTCAAATACTCCGCCCTTTTTGCAGATACGAACCACTATTTCTTCCCCCCCCTGATCTTCTATCGCCACCTTCACTGCACCGCTTTCGATGATGTGCAGATCGGGGACCGGTGGGCCCTCACTTCTCATAATAACTGCATTACGCGGATAATAGGCCATTTTCATCAGAGAAACGATCTCGCTCAGTTCATGAGCATCCAGTGTATCAAAGGGTTTCACCTGTGCTATGAATTCCTTTATGTATGACAGGGGTGTATTTTTCATGGCAACTCTTTCGTTTATGTTTTGGAATCAATAGACTGTGCGGTACATTTCCGCTCCAGTAGCGTTTTAAAAAAAGTTGTTCTACTCTGTCAAGTAGTTTTAACATATACTTCAGCTCTCTGTTGACGACATAGTCTTCTTAGGGTAAAGAAAACCACTTTAAGGGATCGGCCACAAGACAGACACAAAAGCATCCGGCGTATATCCTATTACGCTCCACCATCATCCAACGATTCCCTCACAGAAATGGGATTTGTCCGACTTTACTTTATAAGGTACGTAACATCGGATTTAACTTACAAGAGATGTATATGGCTGTTGCTGTTTCGATTAAGGGGAAATACTACAGAAGGAACGGTTCCGGGAAACTGGACGCGCCGCCGCCGTCATAAACTCACTCCTGGGTCGCGAGACATCTTCATGCTGTTGCAGTCTTACGCCTCAAGACGAAAAACCGGGGAATAAAAGCTCCTGCTGCTAGATAAAAAGTAGATCTAATCTCAGGCAACCATTACCGCTTTACAATTATTCCCTGTCGAAAATATCCCTCCACTGCCTTGCAGAAGGCCCTGTAATTCTATTCCTGCAAGACCATCCGAGTTTGATTGTTCGCATGCATTCCCACGCTGAAGCGTGGGAACGAGACATCCTCGCAAAACAGTTTTTGAGAATATAAAACCTGCCGATCTTCGTCTTGACACCGCTGACCTTTCTACCTATAGTCAATTATCCACAGGGAAGGAAAATGGAAGAACGATGAAACAGGAAAAGGCATTCTATCTCCAATCGGTAAAAGACATACTGACACTTCTCGGAACGACAGCCGAAGGCCTCTCCGATGAAGAGGCAGGCAAACGAATCGAAAAGTACGGCAGAAACGAGATCATCTCTATCAGCAAAAAACCCTGGTGGCTCACATTTCTCCTCCAGTTCAAAGACGTTCTCATCATCGTTCTCATCGTTGCCGCAACCATGTCCTTTGTCATCGGCAATTATCGGGACGGGGTCATCATGACAATCATAGTCCTCGTCAATGCCATCATCGGCTATAAGCAGGAATTCAAGGCCGAGCAGATCATGGAGTCCCTGAAGAAACTGGTGCAGTCACCGGCAAAGGTTTATCGGAATGGGCAGCTCACCGAGGTATCTCAGGACACTATTGTCCCCGGAGACATTATCTATCTCGAAGAGGGCGACAAGATACCCGCCGATATTCGTATCATGGAGGCATTTAACGTCAGAACGAGTGATTTCTCCCTGACAGGAGAATCAATGCCCCAGGGCAAGAAAAGCGATACGATCAAAAAATCCTGCTCTCTTGCCGATCGCGACAACATGGCATACCTGGGCACTACGGTGGCCTCGGGCACCTGCAAGGGCATTGCCGTTGCCACGGGCATGACAACAGAGGTCGGCAAAATTGCCAATCTGACGCAGGAAGAAAAGGTTGCCTTCTCACCCCTGCAGAAGGAGCTGGCAGTCATTGCCAATCGAATCTCTCTATTCGCCATTTTTACCGGCATCGTCCTCTTTGCCGTCAGCATGTGGGAAGGTCTCGGCTTTAATCTGGCCATCATATACGGACTGGGTATTGCCGTCGCCGTCGTCCCACAGGCCCTGCCCATGCAGATTACGGTCGCCCTGGCAAACGGCGTCGCCCGTCTGGCCAAGAAAAATGCCGTCGTCAAGAAACTCTCCTCAGTGGAGACACTGGGGTCAACCAATGTCCTGGCAACGGATAAGACGGGGACCCTCACGAAGAATGAGATGACGGTGCGCCATCTCTGGTTTGACGGCAAGGAATACGAGATCACCGGTATTGGCTACGAACCTGAGGGGACTATTCAAGATGAAGAGGGCAAAGAGCTGACGAAAGAGGAGATATCCCGAATCGAAATCATGCTCGACGCGGCCACCATGGCCTCCAATGCCGAAATCCATGAACCGGATACCGACCATCCGGGGTGGCACCCCATCGGCGATCCGTCGGAAGCGGCCCTTATCACGGCATCGACCAAGCTTGGCACTCGTTCACCTCGTGAGGATGAAGAAAATCCCGAATTGCATGAATTCAGTTTTGACTCAGAACGAAAGCGCATGAGTTCGATACGTCAGTTCGGCGACAGGGAGGTCCTCTGCATGAAGGGCGCTCCCGACAGTATCCTATCGATCAGCACCTCACTGTATAGGGAAGGGAAAGCGGCCAAGATCAGCGAGGCCGACCGGTCACAGATAGAAGACATGAACAGGCATTATGCCGAAAACGCCATGCGAGTCCTCGCCATCGCCTATCGTGATCTCGGCGAAGGGAAGCAGGATTATGACATGGAAGAAATGGAGCGCAACGTTACATTTCTCGGCCTCATGGCCATGAGCGATCCCCCCAAGGAGGGCGTCAAGGAGGCCATCGAACAGGCCCACGAGGCGCATATCAGGACATTTATCATGACGGGTGATCATGCCATAACGGCACAGGCCGTGGGAAAGCAGATCTCGCTGGCAGCCAAGGGTTTGGATGTGCCTGTCATAACGGGCGAGCAGCTGGGAGACATGTCCAATGATGAGTTGAAGAAGGTGATGGAGTCTGCCGAATCGCTCATCTTTTCCCGTGTTGCGCCGGAAGACAAACTGCGCATCGTCAAAACCCTGAAGGAACAGGACATGATTGTTGCCGTCACCGGCGACGGGGTCAATGATGCCCCGGCCCTGAAGAGTGCCCATATCGGTATCGCAATGGGCGGCATGGGGACGGATGTCTCAAAAGAGGCATCGGAACTGGTGATTCTCGACGACAGCTATTCCACCATGGTCTATGCCATCAGGGAAGGACGAACGATATACAACAATCTGAAAAAGACCATCCTCGCTTCACTCACCAGTAACATGGGAGAACTGACGATAGTCCTCCTGGGACTTGCCGCCGTCTCCCTGGCCAAATGGCCCATACCGATCCTTGCCATTCAGATACTTGCCATCGATCTTCTGGCCGAGATACTCCCCCTGACGGCACTGACCTTCGACCCGGCATCGCGATCTCTCATGAAGGAGCCTCCCCGGAGTCACGATGATCACATGATCAACGGAAATACCTTAACGGGGATTCTCTTTTTCGGTTTTCTCATGGGGGGATTCGCCTTCGCCAATTTCTGGCTTTTCATACATCGAACGGGGGCCTCCCTCGATCTGGGACATGTCCTCTATCCCCGGGCGACGACAGTAACCTACGCCACAATTGTCCTCTGTCAGTTTGTCAATATTCTGTCCCGGCGGTATCGCTTTTCCTCGCTGTTGAACCGAAATCTCTGGAGCAATCCGAAAATCCTCTGGTCAATCCTTCTCTCGGTGGGATTCACGGTGATAGCCATATATGTACCGTACATTAACAGCTTCCTCGGCTTCGCTCCGCTCACGGCAGTTGACTGGGTAACTGTTATGGGAGCCGCCATTCTCTATCTCGGGACACACGAATCATTAAAGATATACAGACGGACAATAGGAGAAATACAAGCCACCGAATAGATCGTGCTCATGCCATAGAGGGGAGCAGCATTTTGACCAAATCCTTATTTACATTCCTGCATCTCTTTATAAGAGCGCCGTCCCCTTTATCGGGGCCGGGAGCGACTTTCTCTACTCGGATCGTCAATTCGACGAATTTTACCGATACAATCTCGACTATCTGATAGATTCAACAACACGATAAATAGACCGCCCCAAGAGATAAAAGCACCAGTCCTTCCCGATGCTATTTAGGCGCACCCGTTTTGAGAAAGGCGCCTCACGTTGTGGCCGTCAGGTAAGCCTATTCTCCCTTTCGGCGATTCTCGCGAGTCCGGACCGATCAAGTATGTTTATCCGCATACTTTCAGATCTGAGCAATCCCCTCTTCGGCATCCTGGCAAGGATTCGTGACAGTGTCTCGGGGATCGTCCCCAAAAGACTGGCCAGCTGACCCTTTGGCATCTCCAGCACTATTTCATCAGACCCACTGTCCTTTCTGCTGAGAGACAAGAGGTGCGCCGCCAGACGTCCTGGAACCCCTTTCTCTGCGCCGAATAGCAATCCTTGCAAGGGCATCTCTCTGTCTGGAAGAAAGGTTTTCAAAAAGGGGAATTGTTTCTATATGATCAGTGATTCGCTCATTATTTTTCATTATATAGAAAAATAATACGATATTTTGACTTAAGTCAAGGCACTTCTTCTCAAACATGATTATTTTAGTACACAAAGAGAGCAATGATGCAGAGAGAGGTAACGAGAATGAAGACAATGCGAAAAGTCATAAAGATAGATGAAGATAAGTGTGACGGCTGCGGACTCTGTGTTCCATCCTGCGCCGAAGGCGCCATACAGATAATAGAGGGAAAGGCCAAGCTCGTGGCGGAACGATACTGTGACGGGTTGGGTGCATGCCTGGGTGAATGTCCCCGCGGTGCCCTTGAAATAGTCGATGCCGAAGTGGAAGAATTTGACGAAGAGGCCGTTGAAAAACATCTTGAAAAGATGGAATCTTCAGCAATAAAGGAAAAACCTGCGCAGACAGGCGGGTGCACTTCGGCCCATATCCAGCAATTCCAGAAATTCTCATCCTGTGAAGAGGCCAACATTCCCCAGACACAAGAGGGAGCCACCTCAGAACTCTCTCATTGGCCCGTGCAGATCAGGCTTGTTCCACCGGGTGCTCCCTTCCTGAAAAATGCCGACATCCTCGTCGCCGCCGACTGTACGCCAGTGGCATACGCAAATTTCCACCGCGATTTTCTCAAGGGAAAGGTGGTACTCATGGGATGCCCGAAATTTGATGACGCACAGTCTTACGTTGAGAAGTTCGCCCAGATTTTTCGCGAGGCCGATATCAAGAGCATCACGGTTTTAGTCATGGAGGTCCCCTGCTGCCAGGGAATGCCTGTCATATTAGAGAAAGCCATGGCGCTGGCGGGAAAAAACATACCCATGAAAAAGGCGACAGTAAGCACCGGGGGAAAACTCCTTCCGTAGGATATGAAAACAGCCGAGTATGACAGGCATAGACTGTTGAACATGAAGGCCGCAATACATTGTATGCCTGTCATTCGACGACTTCCACCTCCACATTTTTATGTGACAATTTCCACTTTTTAATGTTCTGGCATTCATTCTGATATACATTTTCCCCGGTTCTCTTTATAATAGAAATCGACGACACTCTTAATGTCGCAGACTTAATACACGGGAGGAAAAGGGACCGAATGCGAGAATGGCAGAATTATTTACCGGAAGATGACCGCGCAATATACGAAAAGGGAGGCTATGCGAAGAAACAGCCCTTCGGGAAGAGACCAGCACTTCTCGTTATCGATGTGGTCACCTCTTTTACGGGAACAAAACCCATGGAGATTATGGATGCCATCGATGAATATCCCTCATCCTGCGGCATGGCTGCCTGGGAGTCGTTGCCTAAAATCAGAGCGCTCCTGGATTGCGCCCGTGAAGCAGGCATCAATGTAACCTATATAAAGGGAAGCCCCATCAATAAATACTTTGTCGGTGATACGACGAAGGGAAACTATACGAGAGAGGCAATCTTCACAAAATATGGCGTACCCATTCATCCCATGGTTCAGCCCAGAGATGACGAATATGTCTGTGAAAAGACACGGGCAAGCGCATTTTTCGGTACGCCACTGGCCACCTACCTGCACAAGGAAGGGATCGACTGCCTACTTATAGCGGGCTGCACGACGTCGGGATGCATCCGCACCTCCACCATCGACGGGTGGAACTGCGGTTTCCCCGGATTTATCGTGGAAGAGTGCGTCTTTGACAGAAGCAGGCATTCTCACCTCACCTCTCTCTATGAATTGAACGCAAAGTATGCCACAGTAATCACCCTTGAAGAGGCAATATCTTTTCTATCGCCACAAGCAGGGGAATTAAACCCTACAGATTTCGCATCGCACTTAAAGTGATTAGAGTAATCCGTGTAATCTGCGAAATCTGTGGATTAAGATATCGGTCCCTTTGGGCTCACTTCCCCTTGAAAAGGGCGTAGTATTTCATTATCTTTTTTACGTAATCCATCGTCTCCTTGATGGGGGGGATTGCGCCGGAACGTTCCACCCTATTAGGACCAGCATTGTAGGCAGCCAAAGCCAGCTTCACATTTCCATCAAAACGATCCAAAAGCTGGCTTAAATACTGGGCCCCACCCATAATGCTCTGACGGGGATTGAAGGGATCTTTTATCTGAAGGAGTTCGTAGTTCTGGGGCATTATCTGCATCAGTCCCTTGGCCCCCTTCTTTGAAACGGCCTTCGGATTAAAATCAGATTCCACCTTCACGACAGCCTTCAGCAAAGGAACGGATACTCCATGTCTCTTTGATGCTTCACTTATGAACTTGTCATACTTGCCTGAAGGTATTTTCTCTTCCGGTTTTGGTCTTCTTTGCTTTATGAAGAGTTTATATTCCGGTGAGGTCGGTGTATCGGTAAAATTGTAGACGCCCGCTTCATCGACATACATAAAGATGTCTGCATGAAGTGTGGGTATAACAACAAAGGTTGCTACAATAAAGCACAGCAGGACCTTCGAAGACCTTTTGAGCGCGCATGACACCATAAAAAACGGCCTTATTCCTTTATAATCCCTCGATTACATGAGATAAATCAGCTATCTTATAGCACAACCAGACAGCCAATATCAAGATTTGGCGGCCAAAGGGACATAGGAGAATCAACTTTAATTGAAATTACAGTGATTATGGTATATGGTTTACAGCCAAATTTATTGATATTGCACATGGGTTTCACGGATGTTTAGTATTAACATTGAGTTACAGAGACAAAAACTATCAGTTGCCTGGCTTTCCGTCATTTCAAACACCACCCTTGTCATTCTGAAGCTTATCGCCGGGTTTTGGATGGGCGCAGTATCGATCATATCGGAGGCAATTCATTCGGCAGTAGACCTCATTGCCGCCGCTATTGCTCTCTTCGCCGTCAAAAAATCGAGCAAACCCGCCGATCAAGAGCACCCTTTTGGTCATGGCAAGGTTGAAAATATCTCCGGCACCATTGAGGCACTTCTGATTTTTCTTGCCGCAGGATGGATAATATTCGAAGCCTTCAAGAAATTACTGCACCCCGAACCTGTGGGATTCCTTGGACTGGGGGTTGCAGTCATGCTGCTTTCATCCATCGTGAATGTTATTGTCTCACACATGCTTTTCACTGTGGCGAAGAGAACGGATTCCATTGCCCTCCTGGCCGATGCGTGGCACCTGCGTACCGATGTCTATACGTCGGCCAGCGTTATGTTCAGTCTGGCAATAATCTGGATCGGAAACAGTCTCTTTCCGAATATAACCCTTCTGTGGCTCGACCCGATTGCGGCAATCGCCGTCGCCCTTCTGATCACCCACACCGCCTACAAACTGACCATTCAATCGGTACGAGATCTTATAGATGCGGCGCTCCCCTCTCAAGAAAAGAATATGATCCGCCAAATAATTATCGAGCAGCACCCCACCATACACGGTTTTCATAAACTGCGCACCCGAAGGGCGGGGAATGTTCGATTCATCGAATTCCATGTGAAGGTTGACCCCAAGATGACGGTGGAAGAATCCCATCAGGTGACGATCGACACGAACAGAACCATCAATGAACACTTCCCCGGCTCCAGCGTCATTATCCATGTCGAGCCCTGCGACGGCAGTTGCGACAGGGAGTGCACCGGGGGATGCCTCCTTTCGGAAAATGACCGGATGATCATCAGACAAAAAAACGCATAAGCGATTTTTCACCCTTCCCCATCGGGACAGACATAACCCGTTGCGGGTTTTGTCATTCCCGACCGCCCTTAGTCGAATGACGGGGAAACCTGCACCGGCTGAATGATCACGGCCCCAGTTGTGTCCCTCGACGGTGATTTTTTTAATGGCATCGGATCTCATGTTAACGAACTCGGGGACATTGGCCGTATATTCTGGATGGCTGAATCGATGGAGCCTGATGGGCGGGCTATCCATCCCCTCGTCATCAACAACGACGGGTCTGCATATATAGAAAGAAACGAGAAAACAAAAACAATTCCTTTGACCACAGCGAAAAGGATGATGCCTTCCCTTGGTCTTCTAAGAAGGAGTATGTCACCGGATCGACACTTTTAGTTTGCCCTATTCGTTGCTATATTACTATTACTGACGGAGTGGAACTCGAGAAAACAAGGATGCGTGCATGAAGAAAGATGCGAAGGAAAAGTACGATTCAGTAGCTTTCATCACGAAGGCTGAACACGTGCGCGTGGTAAAGGATATATTCAAGACGATTACGAGGAGATACGACTTCCTCAATCATTTCTTCAGCCTCGGCCAGGACATCCACTGGAGGCGATTCACCACAGGGAAGATGCATTTCTTCAAGACCTTCCATTATCTGGATGTAGCCACGGGTACAGGCGATCTCGCCATTGAAGCGGCCCTCAGATACCCCGACGTCAGGGTCACGGGACTCGATTTTGTCCAGGAAATGATGGACCGGGGACAGATGAAGGTAAAACAAAAG
The DNA here is from genome assembly GCA_964394725.1 of uncultured Syntrophaceae bacterium. Taxonomy (GTDB): domain Bacteria; phylum Desulfobacterota; class Syntrophia; order Syntrophales; family UBA2210; genus JAFGPZ01. The sequence goes on along the minus strand of CAYMYS010000066.1, from coordinate 1,050 downwards.
AAACTCTCAGGGAGAATAACCTTTTCCAGAGGCGATGCACTCAATCTTCCCTTTCCCGATGATCATTTTGATGTGGCAGGAGTCGCCTTCGGGATACGAAACATCACGGACCGGCAGAGGGCGCTGGAAGAAATGAAACGGGTCGTCGTGCCGGGCGGTCAAGTCATGGTGCTTGAAATGAATTTCCCCCGTCAGAAGCTATTGCAGCGGATCTATCACCTCTATCTCAACCACATATTACCCTGGACATCACGTCATTTCTCCAGGAATCCGGCAGCCTACTATTATCTTGCAGATTCCATCATTCATTTTCCCTCACCGGAGCAGTTTGCAGGGATTATGAAAGATGCCGGACTGCATGACATTGCCTATTATCCCCTCACCATGGGTATTACACATGTATACATTGGAATGAAACCACAAAAAGCTGCGTGATGAATGTCCAGATAAAACCTGGGTTTTCACTGTTACAGAGGCGAAGAGCAGGCCTGTCAGCTTCCATGCTTACTTTATATGTCCTATTCCTTTGGAATTATCTCTTGAAACAATACTGCACGTCCCCGTTTCCTTATTGAATACGATAAAAGCCTTGCCGGCTTCCAAATACTGCTTCACTCCTATGATCTGTTCTTCAAAAGGGACTTCCCTTTCACCGTAGTCTGTTCCGACTCGGGTCACATATTCTTCAATGACTGCAGTTAACGTGTCGGGCGATAGCTGATCATAAGGTATTCTGACAAAAGGTCCTTCATCTCCTTTCTGTCCATTCTCAAAGTCCTGCCCTTTTTCACTCCCCATTGAGGAATTCCTTCAGTTTCCGTGAAGTTTTAAACGTAACGACCCTTCTCGGTTCCAGCATGACACTTTCTCCTGTCTTGGGGTTTCTTCCTCTTCGGGCGTTCTTTTCCTTGACACAAAACTTCCCGAATCCGCTGACCATAACGTCTTCTCCATTCCCCAGTGATTGTTTCATTGTTTCCAGGATGGATTCGATTATCTTTGTGCAATTATTCTGAGTAAAACCAAACTCATCCTTGATTGATTTGATTA
>CAYMYS010000065.1:0-15679 GCA_964394725.1 uncultured Syntrophaceae bacterium | reverse complement strand
ATATAATAAACTTTTTACGGACCATCCCCCTTTCAAGAAATCTTCCTGAAGAACAGCTGGAAATTCTTGCGAACTCGGCACGGGAGAAAAGATACAGGGCAGGTCAGCTTATTCTCAGTGAGATGGATGAGACCCGTACATTTTTCATAGTCGCCAGCGGCATGGTGAAGATGTTTAAGAGTTCTACCAATGGAAAGGAGCAGATTCTGTATCTCCTCGGACCGGGAGAAATGTTCGGTATGTGTGCCGCCTTTTCAGATTACATATTCCCCGCAAATATCATGACGCTTGAGGAAAGCACGCTCCTTACCTTTCCCGGAACGGTGCTTGAGTATCTCGCAAAGACAGACCCGACAATTCTCTTTAATATGATCTCCATCCTTTCATGCAGATTGAAGGAATGCATGTCACTTATAGAATCACTATCGCTGATGGAAGCACCACAACGAGTTGCTTCTTTCCTCCTTTTCTCAAGTCTGAAAAAAAACTGTCGTGAAGGTGAAATCGCAAAACTGACGATAACCCAGCGAGAGCTGTCAAAAATACTGGGCACCACACCGGAGACACTGTCCCGCATATTGAAAAAGCTGGCGGGAGAAAAGATCATACGAGTCACAGGGAAAAACATATGTATCCTCGACTGCGAGGCACTTGAAGAACTTGCAACAGGATGAGGGAAGCCGGATCTGGAATGGCGACGGGAATCAGTACATAAAGTACAGAAATGGACTGATTTGAAATATTGAATTGCTCTGATAAGATAGAGGTTGAAGAATATCGACACTCTACTTCCATCGGGAGGTTAGCTTATGGAACAAGATGTGAGGAAACTGGCAGGTATCTGTGGTCTATATTGTGGGACATGTCCAGACTATCTTACCCACCGTAAAAATGATGTGGGATACATGGAGAAGAGGTCTCAGGAAAAGGGGTGTTCTATTGATGAGCTTCGATGTGATGGGTGCCTTTCCGATAATGTATCTGCTCACTGTAAGGATTGCAGACATGGATTTCGAACGTGTGCTGCGGAGAAACGGGTAAAATGGTGTTTTGAGTGTGATGAGTTTCCTTGTCAGCCCTTGAAAGACTTTACCGGTGTTCATGTTGTCAATGGTATCTCACACCATGAACATATCATTGAAGATTTGCAATATATGAAAAAGTATGGGATCGAAGAGTGGGTCAAAATCCAAAATAGGGCAGCTCGTTGTTCAGAATGCGGCAAGGTTCAATATTGGTTCGACTATAAATGCCCGGATTGTAACGGGGAGGTGAACAGATGAAAATACCGGGTACAGACATGACTCTTGAAGAAGTTCTTGACCAGATACCGATAAATCTTCAGTTCGTAGATAGGAATGGCTTTTTGTGTTATCTCAATAAGGCTGCCGCATTACGCCCCGCCAAGGGCACAAGGGAAGTTGGTGTTAATATCCATGACTGCCATGCCCATCCCGAAAGCCTTGAAAATGTTTGTCGCATCCTGAATGACTTCAGAAATGGACGGAAAGATCCGCACTACTACATCAATAAAGAGGGAAACAAGTCGATAATGGTACCAATCTTCGGCTCTGAGGGGGAATTTACAGGCGTCTTCTCTTATTCCCATCCCGCAGGGTACCCGAAACCTGACAGGACATTCTAGATTCTGTTATATTTCTCCGAAATGATTATTGTTCATACACTGATTTTTACAGCAATATCGTGAGAGATCCCTTCAGATTACATGTGAGCATGCCATCGTGACTGATAAAAGGGTCGAAAGGCGGATTGCTTTTTCGATAGGTTGAGTATTCGGGAACATTCCCTCGATGATGATTATCGGTCCCATAACATATATTGTGCGGTCTTTATTACATTGACTCATAAGGTCCTTTTTCTTATACTCCCTTCATATCAGAAGTAATGAAGGGGTTGTGTATGAAGAAGGACCATGATTTTTTGACTGATCCGAATACCCTCTTCGGGAGGCTCCGTTCTGCCTGCTCAGATGAGTGGGAGGCCTATTGCAGCCACGAATTTGTGCGCCGTATCGGTGACGCCACATTGCCCGAAGATTGTTTTCGCCACTATCTGTTGCAGGATTATCTGTTCCTGATACACTTTTGCCGGGCCTGGGCCCTTGCCGTCTATAAATCCGAGACACTTGCCGATATGCGGGCAGCCACAGCAACACTGAACGCACACCTCAACTACGAGATGGATCTCCACGTCAAATACTGCAAAGGCTGGGGAATAGAGACGAAATACATGGAAAGTGTACGGGAATCGAGGGCGAACATGGCTTATACCCGTTATGTTCTCGAGCGCGGCCTTTCCGGCGACATCCTGGATTTGTATGTGGCCCTCGCTCCGTGCGTTATCGGTTACGCCGCCGTCGGTAGAAACCTGGCGGAAGATTCCCGAACAAAGTTTGAAGGAAATCCATACAGAGACTGGATAGATATGTACGCGGGGAAAGAGTATCAGCAGGTGGCTCGGGAAGCAGTACACCATCTCGATGAATTAGCCGTGCCCCGAACGGGTCCCGGCCGCTTTGAAAGCCTGGTCAGGACCTTTCGCCAGGCAACGTCTCTGGAAACCGGTTTCTGGGAAATGGGTTTGTATTTACAGGATTGAAACTCCCCACCGCAAGCAGCATGAAATGGGCTCGCTCTTCAGTTCACGAAGCAATGGGGATCGCGTGCTTCAAAAATATTCAACCCCTGCCCATGCATGACGGCAAGACATCCTCCGCAGACGGGGCGGATCGGACAGGATCGACAGGCCTCGGTACCGGAACGATAGCGGCGGGCGATCTGAGAATCATAAATCTCCGCAATGTCCTGCTCGTGGATATTTCTCATGAATGATGGAAACTTGCGGCACGCATGGACCTCTCCGTCGGGAAGCAGGGCAACGAAATTGAAGGCCGCGCTGCATCCGTATCCGGCACAGCCGCCAAAGAGATCCATACCGCGCTGATAGAGAGGAATATTGATGAGGTTGTCTTTCAGCCCCATGACGAGATTATTTTCCGCCGCAGTGAGATAGTCATCGATAAAGATTCGATATTCGTCATATTCGGGAAGAAGGAGAGTGGCACTACTTTAACAAACCATACCCTGGATCACCTGCTTGAACTCTGTAATCCGAAGGCCTATGTCATCTTGCTGGGCGACACGGCCCCTCTGACCCCGATACTGTTTGATCACGGCGTAGATGCCATATCAGGCACAAGGGTGGCAAACTCTCAATTAGCCCTAAATTGTATAAGCCAAGGGGCGAATTTCAGGCAGATTAAGGGAACAAAGCGGCTTACCATGATAAAGTAAGAAGCAAAAATGGCGGGCGCTAAGTAACAAGCGAGTTCTCTCCCATTTGATAGCATCTGCAATTTGTCACAGTCCTTTTGCATAGCGGAAGTACATCTTCATAAAAAGGTCTCGCTAAACAAGGGGAAACCCATTTTCATTCGTGCAAAAGGATGGACAATTTTTTGAAGTTTTCAGTGGCTTCAGATTCAAAAGCAGGGTGATACAGGGGCGATGCCGGGTGCGGCAATCGGTAATATGCATTTGATCAAATTGGTCATATAGAGTTCATCTCGACTAATTTTAGCGGCTTTAAACAGCCTATCCGGGACGTGTCCAGATGGGCAAATAAACATTTTATTGTGGAAATCTTCTTCTTTGTCAGGAGAAAGTGCAACCAGCAGCAGTCGAGCATCCAGATTTCCCTCACCGCACAGGGCGTTGACTCTGGTAACTGAAAGGCGGCAGTTCGTACAGGCGGTTATCTGTTCATCGAGCCGACTGATTGTTCTTTTCTTTGTTTCGGTATTCACATCGTTCACGTTTTTCGTTATACACTAAAAGTCGTTTGTATCAAACTCTGTCATTCAAGAGTTTTAACCTTTCGTCAAGATATGAGTAAATGATAGAGAAAATTTTTTCTATTTTCCCCGATTTCGGTAAGACATCGCCGATCATTTCCAGGTAACGTCTTGAACAGATAGTATGTAATGTCGGCTCAAAGTTAATGTCGAAAATCCAGCCGATCTGAAGTAGTTTAAAATCATTCAGATTTTTGATATGTTTAATATCGACTATTCTCTTGTTTATTAAATCTTGATAAACGGCATCAGAAAACACCGGTGTATCCGGGAGATCTAGTTCGAGCGCGCCATTGCGCTTCCCCTTTTTCCTATGATAATAATCGGTGACCACTCGCCAGATGTCTATTTTATCGGCATCACGCAGCAGTTTTACAAAGAGCAGGCATGTTTCCGTTTCGTCTTGAGGAAGCGCAACGCAGTTATGATACTGAATTGTTCGCAAAATCAGACTTTTTGTTGCCTCTTCAAATTGATTGAGAATTCCAAACCTTTTTAGTATTTTTATTCCAAGTTCCGCGTGGTTCTCGGATTGTCGGTCCACAAAGGTTTTGTAACGAGCATATTGTTCAAAACGGCCAATATCATGGAATAAGGCCATGATTTCAGCCAATCGAAGCTCATCATCACCTAATCCAAGCTGTTCTCCGATACTTATAATTTCTTTGCATACTCGTTTTGTATGTTCTTCTTTAAGAACTATATTTCGTTGAAATTCTTTTTCACCATGTTGTTTAAATGTCTGAACATAGCTGTAAAACCAATCCTTCAGCTCTTGTACACATTCATTATTTATACGTATCACCTTTTGTTTTTCAGAAACCATTTAAACCTTTACCTTTGTTCCTTTGTTATTCCTAATCAGAAGCACCATCCAGCAGCAGCGTTTACCACAAGTCGATAACTGCATCCATAGCAGCTTAATCTACAGCGTCTGTGAAGACATCGAGCAAGGTGAGCAACATTGTTTTCCTCCAAATTATTCTGTTATTGATGAGGCCGTCCGAGCATGCACCGCAGTTGTCATTTCGAGTGAAGCAAAAGGGAGAGTTAAATTATGCCACAAGGTGATGGAAGGGGACCGCAGGGACAGGGCCCACAGACAGGACGCGGAGTCGGACCGTGTGGAACTCCTTCGCAAGAGGCGTCAAATCCCGCCCAGAATGATGGATTTTTTCAGAGACTGCGAAGAGGCCTGGGATTCGGCAGGAATGCTCAAGGACGCAGCATGGAACGCGGAGGCGGTCAGGGCCGCAGACGAAGCAGGTAGTGCAAAGTGAACACGGTGACGGCTCTGTAGAGTTGGAACCTTCGCGGGAATTTATGGATCGAATCTTATAACATCATTTCATCAAAAAAAATCGGCGAGAGCTAACTCTCGCCGATACAATGAACAGTATACTGCCTGGTTTTACGTCCCCATTTCCCATGAATTGAGGTACTTACATTGCTCTTCAGTCAGTGTATCTATGGCAATACCCATAGATTCCAGTTTTAGCCGTGCAATCTCCTGGTCGATGTCTTCGGGCACACCGTAGACGATATTTTTCAGTGTGTCTGCGTTTTTCACGAGATACTCGGCGGCCAGTGCCTGATTTGCAAAACTCATGTCCATGACACTCGATGGGTGGCCTTCGGCGGCGGCGAGATTTATCAACCTCCCCTCACCCAGCACATAGACGCATCTTCCATCTTCAAGCCGGTATTCATCGATATACTGGCGGATTCTTTTCGTTGCAGTAGAAACCTCTTTGAGCCCATCTATATCCAGTTCCACATTGAAGTGTCCCGAATTTGATATGATGGCGCCATCCTTCATCATAAGGAAATGTTCCTTCCGGATCACATTGATATCACCTGTCAGTGTACAGAAGAAATCACCGATTCGGGAGGCCTCTGCAATAGGCATAACCCTGTATCCGTCCATCACCGCTTCAAGGGCACGCAGGGGATCAACTTCAGTCACGACTACATTTGCCCCCAAACCGGAGGCCCTCATGGCAAGACCTCGCGAACACCACCCGTAACCGCAGACGACAAAGACTGAACCGGCAATGAGTCTGTTGGTTGCACGTATGATACCGTCGATCGTGCTCTGGCCCGTTCCATAGCGATTGTCGAACATATGTTTCGTATTGGCATCATTGACGGCAATCAGTGGGAATCGAAGGACGCCATCCTTCGCCATGGCCCTCAACCTGATAACCCCCGTCGTTGTTTCCTCCGTTCCGCCGATGATTTCCTCGATCAGATCCTGGCGCTTCGCATGTATTGTCGAAACGAGATCGGCGCCATCGTCCATGGTAATCATCGGTTTTTCGTCCAGTACGGCATTTATGTGATTATAATAGGTTTCAGTGTCTTCCCACTTTATAGAATGAACGGGAATCTCGCTATACTTGACAAGATAGGCGGCCACGTAATCCTGCGTGCTGAGGGGGTTGGACGCACAGAGGGAAACATCGGCGCCACCCGCCTTCAGCGTATCCATAAGGCTGGCCGTCTCTGTCGTCACATGCAGACAGGCGCCCAACCGAACACCATCAAGCGGCCTTTCCTTCAGGAATCTTTCCTTGATGCTGTTCAAGACGGGCATACTCTTGTTTGCCCAGTCGACACTCGATTTACCTTCTTCTGCAAGACTGATGTCTTTTATGTCGTATTTCATTATTTATATGCCTGCTTCTTTCTTCAGCGTTTCCGCCTTGTCTGTCCGTTCCCATTCAAAATCATCCATAAAGAGAGTCTTCGCAATCTTCCGGTATACATCCCCATTCAAGAGGTCGAATTTCTCGATCATTCCCCTGGGAGTAAAATCAAAGACCTTTTCCATGATCTCTGCCAGCTTCTCGTCCGGTATCAGTCCCGTACCGAAGGTATTTACATATACAGACATGGGCTTTGCAATTCCTATGGCATAGGCGAGCTGGACGGAACATTTTGTGGCCAGGCCCGAAGCCACTGCGTTCTTGGCTGCATATCGTGCGCCGAAAGCGGCAGAACAGTCTACCTTCTCGGGTGACTTGTTAACGACGGCTCCTCCTCCCAACTGGGCGCCGGGGTATGCACCATAGAACTGACAGACCAGCTTACGACCAGTAACTCCCGAATCGGCTGCACTGCATGAATTAACGGCCTGCCACTCACCGGTGGGATTGAAAATGAATTCAGTCTTATCGTCTACCCACGTGCCCAGAGAATCAAAGGCAACTTTTCGTGCCATCTCTTCTACCTTATTTTCACCCGTAACATGCCGGTAATCAATAGCGTTCGACATGAGGACCTTTGCCACTCCTACCGGTTTTCCCTTATCATCATATTTAATGGTGATCTGTCCCTTTCCATCGGGAGCAAAGATGGGATTTTTATACTCTTCAAATGCCCTCATCATTCTATTGGAAAGGACATAGGGTAAGGGCAACAGTTCAGGTGTCTCATCACAGGCAAAGCCATACATGATCCCCTGATCACCGGCGCCGATCTCTTTGTGTTTTCCCAGGTCGGCCCGAGTCCCGATATTGATATTGGGCGACTGTGGGATGATTGCGTTAAGGACACCCATGGAATGTCCATTCAGTCCAACGGCAGCGTCATTGTAGCCGAGGGCCAGAACGGTCCGGCGGATGCGCTTTTCAATGTCAATATATACCTTTGTCGCAACTTCCCCACCGACTACACAGAATCCCTTACTCAAAAAAACTTCGATCCCGCAATGCGGCATGTTTTCTATAACCATACCCAGCTTGTGCTCTTCATCCAGTATGCTGGCGATAATATCCGCAGCTATCGTGTCTGCTACAATATCCGGATGCCCTACCTTGACTGCCTCAGCCGTTATTAACATCTTCCGTCTCCTTTTCTGTCTCCTTATTCTTGCTCGTCCGCTTTACTTTTTCTGACTTGCCAGGGGGCGTAATTATTCCACCTGACATGATAAGCGTAAATGCTTCCTCTACCGTCATGTTTAGATGTATTACATCTGATTCAGGAATAACAATATAAAATCCCGACGTGGGATTGGGGGTTGTCGGTACAAAAAGATTCATTGCATTCTGAAAGGTTCTCTCCTTGACTTCCCCTCTGGTGTCACCCGTTACAAAGGCAATGGAATACAAGCCTTTGCGTGGGTATTCGATAAGGACTACCTTCTTGAAGCTGTTACCATTATCGCTCATGATGGCGTCAACCAGTTTCTTGACGCTTTTGTATAGCCCCCGTACCAGCGGAATCTTCCCGACAATCAGTTCTCCTAACGATACGACCTTTTTCCCAAGGTAACTTGTCGTCACAAGTCCGATTAAAAAGATCAGTATCAGCGTAAATATTAACCCCAGTCCCGGTATATGGAAGGGGAGTAACTGATCGGGCTGATATCTGTAAGGGATTATCTTGACCAGATTATTCATAGCCTTGATTATTATGTAGAAGATATAAACCGTTACCCCTACCGGAATAATAGCGGCTATACCGGTCAATAAGATTTTCTTGATATTTTTTCTCATGAAATTTACGTGCTCCGAAGAGTATGACAGTGGCTCAACATACCAGAAAGCCCCCCCATATTCAACATGAGTTTCAAAAAGGTCAGGGTATAGGAATCCATATCCTTTTAGATGCCGGATAGAGGACTACCACCTTTTTTGTATATGCCACGGCGCAGAAGACTTTACTGCTCTCTTCTTTTTATCCTGTTTTTTTCATCGAGGAACACACAGGTTGCCGCCCAGTTTTTTGCAGCGTTATCCTCAACGGAAACGTAACTTGCGATAATGACCAGATCGCCTTGTACACCCTTTCTCGCCGCCGCGCCGTTGAGGCTTATGACACCGGAGTCCCGTTCTCCTTCAATCACATATGTGGAAAACCTCTCTCCATTGGATATGTTATATATATCTACCTTTTCATAGGGAATGAGATCGGCCGCCTCCATCAGATCCTTACTGATTGTTATACTCCCTTCATAGTGAAGGCATGCCTCGGTAACAGTTGCCCTGTGTAGTTTTGATTTTAACATCACTCTTTGCATATCATTCTTCCTGTTTATCCTGCTATATCTAAAGATTCGCCGAAGACATAATTATCTATCAGCCGGGGAAACCCGACCCAGACGGCCAGAGCCAGAACGGATTCCTCTTCCAGAGTTTCAACATCTTCCATGGTTCCCGTATCACAGATCTTCACATAATCTATCTTCGCAGATGGATGGCTCCCTATATATTCCCTTACCGTTTCAATTATCACGGAGGCCCTGCGCTCACCCTCTTCGTAAAGCCCCTGTGCCAGTTTCAGTGATCGGCTCAAGCTCAATGCCGATTCCCTTTCGACGTCCTTAAGGTAAGCATTCCTCGAACTCATGGCAAGTCCATCGGGTTCTCTCGTCGTGGGCATTCCGACGACCTCTATGTCCATATTCAGGTCGCCCACCATCCGTTTGATGACCGTAAGCTGCTGGAAATCCTTTTTGCCGAAGACCGTGACATGGGGGTTCACTATATTGAAGAGCTTGGTGCAGATCGTGGCCACACCCCTGAAAAAGATGGGTCGTGAAAGGCCGCAGAGATTATTCGACACCTTCTCCACTGTGACGTATGTCTGAAAACCGTCGGGATAGATTTCCCTGTCGGAGGGATAGAAAATCACATCGACGCCCACATCCCGGGCACACCGTTCATCATACTCGAAATCTCGGGGATACTTTTCCAGATCTTCTCCGGGGGCAAACTGCGTAGGATTCACATATATGCTTATAACAAGGCAATCACCCCGCTTTTTTCCCTCCCTCATCAGATCCAGGTGCCCCTCATGAAGGTACCCCATGGTAGGAACAAAGGCTATTACCTTCTCTTCCCGCCTCAGTAAATCGGAATATCCCTGCATTTCTCTGACAGTCTTGATAATCTTCATTGAGTCTTCCACAAAAAAGGCCTCACCGCTGAAAGGGGAGGCCACAATTTCTATTCTTCTACTACTACCTCCGTCCCAGTCCTCTAAGGATCCAAGCGGTATGGCTGTTTGCTATCAGATAAGGATATTTCTGTCAAGACAATTACAAATCCAGGATCGCGTCGGTGAGCATTCCAAATTCTTCCACCGTCAGTGTCTCTCCCCTCCTCCTGCCATCTATGCCCAGCCTGTCGAGAATACCTTGCATATCTTCTCTCCCTCCCGGACAGAGATCTGAACTCCTCAGATTATTGAAGAGCGTCTTCCGCCTCTTTGCAAAGGCACACTTCACCACCTTCAAAAAAAGATCGTTATCCCTTACCGCATAGAGGGGAGTCTCCCTCACCTCCATTTTCAAGACGGAAGAGTCGACCTTGGGCCGAGGATAAAAACAACTGGCAGGAACATTCATGACCCTGGAAGGAAACGTATACATTGAAGTAATGACGGAGAGTATGCAGTATTCCTTCGTACTGGGAACTGCCGTGATTCTGTCGGCCACCTCCCTCTGGAACATCAGTGTCATGGACGATATGTTGTCACGGAAATCAAGCAATCGGAAGAGTATCTGGGAGGAAATACTGTAGGGTATATTGCCTATAACTTTTAACTTTTTATTGTCCACACTATTTCGGAGTGGCGTTGAAAAGTCATAATTGAGGATATCCCGATGGACGATCTCCAGATTTGAAGCCTCCTTCAGCTCCTCTTGCAGTATATCCACCATCTTTTGATCAATCTCAACAGCTATAACCCTCTTCGCTGCCCTGACGATCATCTTAGTCAAGACCCCATGTCCGGGACCTATTTCCACTACAACGTCATCACCTCCAATGCCCACAGAGGTCACAATTCCGGCGACAATATTACTGTCTATTAAAAATGACTGCCCCAGCTTTTTCCGGGGTCTTACTCCGTATTTCCTAAGGATTTCCCTTGGAGTGGCCATGCCTTCTTTCCCTTATGATCACGACGGCCTTGTATGCAATGAAGTAGGCCGGAACGGCAAAGACCAGTGCCATGATGAATCCCCCCAGCAGTAATGGACAGGCGATATTCCATCCCATGTTCATTATGTCCCATATGGAATAATCGGTAAAGACAATATCCCCCCATCCATTGCCGAGGAGACATTTTCCCAGATGATACTGCAACACATATAAAAAGGGTATGGTCAGTGGATTTGATATGACGGTAGCACCAAGAAATGCCGTCGTAAAATTCTGTTTGCAGAGAAAGGTGAGGGCAATAATCATAATGGTATGAAAGGGGATCGTCGGTGTTACACCGATAAAGACACCGACGGCCGTTCCCAGGGCGATTTTTTCAGGTTTCCCCTTGAGACTGATAAACTGGTCATAGACATCTTTATATCTCTTTTTCAGATTCATACCTACACCGGACAATCGAGAGGCCATCTCGATATGGCGTTCAGGTTAAAAGAATCCCTTTTCCCCCTTTTCAACAGATTGTCGCCAACGACTGCAATCATGGCGGCATTGTCGGTACATAAAACGGGTGGAGGGACAAAGAGTTCAACGCCTCTTTTTCCTGCCCGTTCACAAAAGACCTCACGGAGCCTGCTGTTGGCGGCAACGCCGCCGGCAATAACCACGCGCGACAAAGAAAACTCTTCCGCAGCCCTCAGTGTCTTTTCAACGAGGACATCCACTATGGCATCCTGGTAACTCGCCGCTATATGGGGCAGTTCATCTGCGGTGATGGGTGTTTCTCTCTTTTTTATATAGTATAAGAGAGACGTCTTCAGACCGCTGAAGCTGAAGTCTGGACTCCCCTTCATCGACCGGGGAAACTTGACAAATGCCGTATTTCCTCCTTTGGACAGTCGATCTATTACTACACCACCGGGATAGCCGAGACCCAGCATCTTTGCCCCCTTATCGAAGGCCTCTCCTGCCGCATCATCCCTAGTTTGTCCCAGAGTACGAAATGACCCGAAATCCTCGACAAGATAGATATTCGTATGGCCGCCGGAAACAACGAGGGCCACAAAGGGGAATTGAGGTCTTGTTTCCGTCAGAAATATGGCCGCTATGTGTCCCTCTATGTGATTCACCCCGACAAAGGGAATACCCCTCATGAAGGCCATCGATTTGGCCACCGAGAGACCAACCAGGAGTGATCCGATAAGCCCGGGACCGCGCGTCCCTGCAATGCCGTCTATGTCGTCAAGTGTTACTCCCGCCTCATCCAGTGCCTCTTCAACAACCTGAATGATTACCTCTATGTGTTTTCTCGATGCTATCTCTGGAACCACCCCTCCGAACTTCTCGTGCACATCTATCTGTGAGGCAATGACATTTGACAGAAGGGAGGTGCCATCGGCAACCACGGCCGCCGCCGTCTCATCACATGAGGATTCTATCCCCAGTACCAGCATTATTTACTCCATTTAAGCTTGAAACTTCCGATTTGAAAGATGTATATAGGAAAGCACCTTGTTTGTAAATATATAAGAAAGGTAAAACATGGAAATAAAATCAGATTTTCTCGTACTGGGAAGTGGAATAGCGGGTCTCACCTTTGCGATCAAGGCAGCGGAGCTCGGCACAGTTTCCATAGTCACAAAAAAGGAAAAGGTGGAATCGAACACAAACTACGCCCAAGGCGGTATTGCCACAGTTACAGACACAGATGATACCTTTGAGTCTCACATAACAGACACTCTGACCTGCGGTGGCGGGATATGCAGGGAAGACGTGGTCAGATTCGTCGTCGAAGAAGGGCCTGACAGAATCAGGGAACTGGTGAAATGGGGCGTCGATTTTACCAGATCCCAGAACAAGGATTCCGGCGAGTATGACCTTGGCAGAGAGGGAGGCCACAGCCACAGACGGGTGCTGCACGCAACGGATATCACGGGGAGGGAAATAGAACGCGCCCTTATTGAAAAGGTCGGCACCAACAAAAACATAGAGGTCTATGAAAATCACTTTGCCATCAACCTTATCTGCCGGCCGCAGTCCTCGGAGGGAAAAGGGAAGGACACCCGGTGCACAGGTGCCTACGTCTTTGACATAGACAACGGCCTCGTCCATACCTTCAGGGCAAAATTTGTCATACTGGCAACGGGCGGCGCGGGGAAAATCTATCTCATAACGACCAATCCCGACATTGCCACGGGAGACGGCATTGCCATGGCATACCGGGCGGGGGCAGACATTGCCAATATGGAGTTCATTCAGTTTCACCCGACATGCCTCTATCACCCGGAAGTCAAATCATTTCTCATCAGCGAGGCAGTAAGGGGAGAAGGAGCGATACTGAAGCTCGCCGACGGTTCCACCTTCATGGAGAGATACCATCCCATGAAAAGCCTGGCACCTCGAGATGTCGTTGCCAAGGCCATCGACACTGAACTGAAGAAATCGGGGGATGAATGCGTCTTTCTCGATATCACACACAAGGACAGGGACTTTTTGATCGGCAGATTTCCCAACATCTACGACAAATGCCTTGGACTGGGGATAGATATCTCGAAGGAACCGATCCCCGTCGTCCCCGCCGCCCATTACCTCTGCGGCGGCGTGGTTGTCAATTCCTTTGGAGAGACGACAATCGACGGACTCTTTGCCTGTGGCGAGGTGTCCTGTACCGGCCTCCATGGAGCCAACCGTCTCGCCAGCAACTCACTGCTGGAAGCCGTGGTCTTTGCCGACAGGGCATTCAGACGTATAGCTCAGATATTTCACGAAACCGAATACGACTCAACAACCATACCTCCATGGGACCCCTGTGGGGCCACCGAAAGCGATGAATCGATTGTGGTTACACACAACTGGGATGAGATCAGGCGGTGCATGTGGAATTATGTAGGAATAGTCAGGTCCAACAAAAGACTGGACCGGGCAAAGAGACGTATCGATCTTCTCAACCGGGAAATTGAAGAATATTACTGGAACTTTACCATCACATCGGATCTCTTGGAACTCCGAAACATAGCGACGGTAGCCGGATTGATCATTGAATGCGCCCTCCTGAGAAAAGAGAGCAGGGGTCTTCACTACAATCTGGACTACCCCGAAAAAGACAACATCAACTACCTGAAGGATACGATAATCGGGAGGCATGCCGGATCACATTAATCACCCGGCAGAAAGCAAGGAAAAACATCGAATCAGAAATTGTCGGAAATGCAAATTTTTGCAAAATCGACATTTTGCTCTCCTTTGGCCGAACCGCATGTATCTTTCGCTTCAAACGCTTTTTTGTCAGCCATTTTTGCCCGGTTGGACCCAAGCGGAGATAGTCGGGATAAGCAGGTGTAGAATCACTCAAATTATTAATAATGCAAATTTTTGCAATATTAATAATTTGCTCTCTCAGAGCCATGACATATCTCGTACATATCCGCACTACCATTGTGTATGCACCTCCAGCAAACAAGTAAGGGATAACAATGCAACATTTTGTAAACAGCTCCACTATGCCGTATTGCGGCATTATAATAGGAAGTAACATGTCATGTAGCGTGGGGCCTCTGTGCCCCACAGATATGTTGCCCACAGAGTGGCAACGCTACAACGCATTTACAAAGGTAAGTTACTTGAGAGTGTGAATAAAGCAACAACGAATTTCTCAAATTACCAATAATACAATATTTTGCAATACTGGTAATTTGCTCTCCTGCGTCGGCTACTGGAGGCATCTTCTAGAAGGATGGAAAACAACTTTTACGTTCCCTTCAAAATCACTTCATATGCCTGCCGGAGCGTTGCGAGTGGGAGAAATAGTTTCAACTGGTTATCCGGAAGCGGTATGAATCCGAACTGTTTGTAATACCCTTTTGCATCTCTGTTTTTAGCATCCACGAAAAAACCGATAATACCCAGGTTTTCGGAAACTGAAATGATTCTCTCAATCGCGTTGATCATCATGTGGGTTCCCAGACCCTGGCGCTGCCGCTTCCTGGCAACTGCAAGACGGGCAAGCTTTGCTACAGGGGTGATAGACGGGTATTTCTTTGCGTATGTGCACGGCAGTTTATCCGCTCGAATCTCACAGGAAGCCAGGGTAAAAAACCCCAGTATCTCCGTTGGTCTGGTATCATCAATGAGGACAAATGTTCGGGACATGCCTTTATTGAGGTGTTGCCAGACAATATGTCTAAGATATTGATTCAGTTCATCTGTGCCGCAATCGAAACTCTCTCTGTTGTGTTCCTGACTAAGAACTTCTATTTTCAGCATCGAAGAAGGATTCCCTGTATTTTTTCATGGCGACTTTTAGTTTATTGTTGGGCGCCGGTGGATTTTCAATCGCTTCAAAGAATGCGCTTGCATCCCGCATCGTCATATTAATGACTTGCTCCTGTTCAATAACCGCCTGTGCTTTCCCAAGGGCCGACTGGACAATGAACTGATTCAGTGTAGCGCCTGTAAGCCTGGCCGCCTGTGATAGTGTTTCATAAACTGGCGCAGATACCCGGGCGGAAACACGCTCAGTTTTTTTAACTGCCATTTTGTTCTCCTCTTGATTACAGCTTATTGCTTATTGACATTATGGTGCCATAATGGCAACAAATAATTATCAAAGGATTATCTCATCCCCACCCTCCTGCGTGGAAACGCATATCCGCACTACCATTGCGTATGCACCTCCAGCAATCCTTGCAGGGTGTAGGTTGGGTTGAGGAACGAAACCCAACAAAAACCTATTCGTAACCAACCGTTGTTTCAAACTCCATCTCCATTCCCGCACCCCATTTCGGGTCATATATCCCGTTGCGTACATACCGGTGAAAACTGGAATGTTCCCAATCCTTCGGGGCAATCACAAATCCGTGCCTTACCGGATTATAGTGAATGTACTCGACATGTCGAATAAAATCCTGTTCATCCC
>CAYMYS010000064.1:0-15767 GCA_964394725.1 uncultured Syntrophaceae bacterium | reverse complement strand
CCCGGTTTCCGGCGTGAGAGGCCAGCGTCCTAACCGCTAGACGATGGGACCATGTGTGGTAAATCGGGAACCGACTATGATGAGCTAATCACAGGCATCTGCCTGTATCCTGTCACTCAACGATTAACCCCAAACCAGTTTTGAAGGGTAGGAAATAGACAATTAATCGGGAAATGTCAAGGTTTAATTTATTCTCCTGAAGAACTCCTTACAAGACCCTTTCCGGCATTCTTTGCCTCGTACAACAACTTGTCCGCCTCTTTGAGCAAATCAGTCATTCCTTTATGGTAACTTGCCACACCGCAACTTATCGTAATCTTGTCAAAGGGGAGTTTTTCTATGCCATCAAAGACATGGGTGGAAACGGTTTTGGACAGTTTATGTGCCACTTCTACAGCGCCTTCGATAGTGCACTCAGTGAGGACGATAGCAAACTCATCGCCGCCGTAACGAAAGGGTATATCTGTTTTGCGGATAGTGTCTTGAAAGAATACGCTTACTTTCTTTAGTAAAACATCGCCCGCCTGGTGCCCCAGTATATCGTTACATTGTTTGAATCTGTCAACATCGATCATGATGAGCGCCAGACCATGGCTGTAACGTTCAGAGCGGTCAATCTCCTCCTTTAATCGTAAGTCAAAGTGGCGACGATTAAAGAGGCCGGTGAGATCGTCGGTAATGGAAAGTTCAGAGAGTTCAATGTTGAAATTAATCAATTTTTTCGAATATTCATTGAGTTGATCCATCTTAGCCTGGAGTTCGGAATGCAATCCGTCAACGACGTTGCGAATGGTCGTTATCTCATTCGTTTCTTCTCCAGAATCTTCCACGACCTCTATGATACCAACGGACTTTGCTTTGATCTCATCAGTCAAATTCTCCAGCGATCCCATCCATTGAGATAACAGGAAAAAACTGAGAGATGGAAAAAGAAACATGATGAAGATACCGAAGGTAAAGGCCGGTATTAATGTATCTATCTGATCGGGGGTTAGGTCTGGTACGACATAATTGATGGCGATAAATATCACAATCAATATGGGGAAAAGAGAAGATAACACAAAGAATATAAAGACGAATTTTCTAAATCTTTCCTGAGCTAAAGAGCCGAAGATTTGCATGAGAGCCCCCCTTCCTGGTGTTTAGCACATTAACAATCGATAGCTTCTATCACAATATGTCATTAATATTGTCATAGAGTGGCTGCCACTACACTATTTCCCTGCTATCTTGAGCCTGCTCTCCAATCCCGGATAGAGAATTTCGAAATCCGAATCCATGGTCAAGCTGAAGATTTCTTGATAGAATGTAGTCAAAAGCGCCTTGTATCCACCCCTCGATACTGAAAATATGAAACAGCTTTAATTCTTTGCAATATAATCGACTGCCCTCTCTATCCGGGCAATCACTTTTTTTATACCCAGTGTTATCATGACTTCATCGATTCCCGGGCTTGTTGCTTTTCCGGTGAGGGCAACCCTCATTGGTTGTGCGATAAATTTGAGTTTTGTTTCCCGTTCATCGCCTATGTTTCTCAAGAAGGATTCAATGCCCTTCCTTGTGTAATCTTCAAGTGATGGCAATCCTTCGGCAACGGCCTTGAGATGGCCCGCATATTCCCTCTTAAGAAACTTCCTCGCCGCTTTTTCATCATATTCTATTTCGTCTTGAAAGTAAAATGCCCCCGATTCCGCCATCTCTACCAGCGTTTTCGATCTGGGTTTCAGGTCATCCGCCACCTGCTGCAGAGTCTCCACATCCTCCACATCAAGCTGCATCTCTTTAAAAAAAGGACCTATCTCCCTGGCGAGTCTTTTCCCATCGCTCTTCTGGATGTAGTGCTGGTTCAACCAGAGCAGCTTTTCGGGATTAAATATTCCCGCCGATTTACCCACTGCATCGAGGTTGAAAAGGTCTATCATTTCATCCCTTGAAAAAATCTCCTGATCTCCGTGAGACCAGCCAAGCCGTACAAGGTAATTGATCAATGCCTCAGGCAGATAGCCCATGCCCTTATAGGCCATCACCGAGGTTGCTCCATGCCGCTTACTCAGCCGTGTCTTATCACTTCCCAGTATCATGGAAACGTGACCGAATTGGGGAACCTTGTATCCCAGCGCCTCATAGAGGAGTATCTGCCTCGGCGTATTGTTGAGATGATCATCTCCCCTCAGGACGTGGGTAATGTTCATCTCGGCATCATCAACGACAACTGCAAAATTATATGTGGGATATCCGTCACTCTTCTCGATAACAAGGTCATCCAGTTCACTGTTATTAAAACTCACAGGGCCTTTAATAAGGTCATTGACTGTTGTAATACCCATCTGCGGGCACTTGAACCTCACCACCGAGCCCGGCCCTGGTGAAAGATTCTTGTCACGACAGGTGCCGTCGTACTTGGGCTTCCTCCCCTCCTTCGATGCCTTCTTTCTCATTTTTTCCAGATCATCAGGGGTGCATGAACATCGATATGCCTTACCATCATCAATGAGCTTCTTGACCATCTCTTTGTGGATTTCGACCCTTTCGGCCTGAAAAAAAGGGCCCTCATCACAATCAAGACCAAGCCATTCCATTGCATCCAGAATGGCCTGAGTAGATTCCTCCGTCGATCGGATCTGATCGGTATCTTCTACCCTCAAAATAAATTTTCCGCCATGGTGTCTCGCAAATAACCAGTTGAAGAGGGCCGTTCGTGCCCCTCCGATATGTAAAAACCCCGTTGGGGATGGTGCAAATCTCGTTCTAACAGTCACTATTAATTACCCTTCTCTCTCATTATGCTTACTTATATTGATACTTGACCATTTTGTCAAGGTAGATTTTATGCATTCATGTGATGCCTCCCACAGAGTAAGTATGATTTTCATCACAGTCGGGTAATGAAGAATGACTGGAGGTCTGTGGAGTTCCCAGGATATGATTCCGAACTGAACAGGGAATGTATTGCATTCTGTGAAATGCCTCTTCTTCGGAATTAAATTTTCAGAGAAGACAAAATTTACTTGACATGAGAGCCATTTTATAATTATCTGCCCCTTTTATAGAATACTCTAGAGTGGAAGAAGTTTTGAAAGTAAGGCTTTCAAATATCCCGGATGACGGGCTTGATGTTCATTTTTCCAAAGGGGGCGATTGGTTTTTTCAGCTTTTGCGCCAGGAAGACAGGTATGATTTCTCTCTGGACAGGATCGACATTCGCTGTCAATTAAACAAAATCCATAAAAATGTAACGGCCAAGGGTGAGATTATTACTGAAATCGGCCTGGAGTGCTGCAGGTGTCTGGAGAGGTTTACACTTCCTGTAGCAGTCGAATTCGACTACACCTTTTCACCTGATCCAAGAGACTCTGAGAAAGATCTGGAACTGAGCGACGAAGAACTGGGCATGAATTACTACAGTGACGACCAGATCGATATAGGCGATATCGTCGTTGAACAGGTTATACTTCAGATTCCGATGAAGCCGCTTTGCAACGACTCATGCAAGGGACTATGTAAAATTTGCGGAATTAACCTAAACGTAGTAGGATGCAACCATCAGGTGGAGACTAGCATTAGTCCCTTCGCTCACTTGAAGGACTTCAAAATAAAGAAAGGAAAATAAAAATAGCATGGCAAATCCAGTCAAAAGACATTCAAAAGCAAGAAGAAATAGGAGAAGGGCCCATGATGGCCTCACTCTCCCCTCAATATCCCTGTGCCCGCAGTGCAACGAAGCGAAAGTGCCCCATCGGGCATGCCCTCATTGCGGTACCTATAAGGGACGGGAAGTTGTTTCCGTTGAAAAGATATCCTGACCCCGATAAAGGGGGCAAGTCCTATTAAAGGGGATAAGCACAGTAACGAAATAATTTTCTGCCGGGAAAACGCGGAAAATTATTTTTTATCTTACTTGTTTACTATAATCACCAGAAGGCAGAGAGATGACGATCAGTGTGGGAGTTGTTTTCCCCGGTCAGGGTTCTCAGCATGTCGGTATGGGATGGGATCTGTACCGGAATTTTCAAGATGTAAGGGACATATTTTCACAGTGTGATAAGATTTTGAATCAGGATATTTCGCGGCTCTGTTTCGAAGGTCCCACAGAAGAACTTGACATGACGGAGAATACCCAGGTTGCCGTTCTGACAGTCGATATGGCTGTATATAGAATATTTGACAATGAGGTCGGGATCAAACCGGCTGTTATGGCGGGCCACAGTCTCGGTGAATATGGCGCTCTCACTGCGGCGGGGGCCATAAGATTTGACGATGCCCTTACCCTTGTCAAGGCACGGGGAAGATATCACCAGGAAGCGGTACCGGCCGGAGAGGGTTGTATGGCGGCCATTATCGGTATCGAGAGAGAAAGAGTGGACGCAATTTGCCGTGAAATCAGCAATGTCGAGGGCGTCGTTGAGGTGGCGAATATTAACGGGTCCCACCAGTTTGTGATCTCGGGACATACTCAGGCCGTAAATCATGCCCTGATCAAGGCCAAAGAAGCAAAGGCAAAATTGGCTGTCACCCTTCCTATCAGTGTGCCCTGTCATTGTAGTCTCTTAAAAGATGCATCGGAAAGGCTGGGAGTCGATCTCGATAAAATCGAAATCAAAGACTGCCGGATCAAGGTCATCCCCAATCTCGATCCCGAAATAGTGCATTCCAAGGAGAAGACAAGGGACCTCTTAAAAAGACAACTCATTTCTCCTGTCAGATGGAAAGAGACAATAGAAAAAATGGTCCATATGGGAATCGACACGATTGTCGAAGTGGGACCGAAAAAAGTACTTTCCGGCCTCATAAAGAGAATTGATAAAGGTGTCAAAACCCTGAATATAGAAGACATGGCGTCTTTTGAAAAAACTGTTAAATCATTGAACAAAATTTGACAAAAGCTGTGCCTCTATGTACCTTAGGGCATACATTATGAAACAAATTGAAGGAAAAATAGCCCTTGTAACGGGAGGTTCGCGGGGAATCGGCAGGGCGGTAGCCGTTAAACTTGCCCAAGAGGGCGCTTTTACCTACATTAATTATTGTAATAATGAGGATGCGGCGCGGCACACCTTGCAACTCATAACCGACGGGGGAGGGAAGGGTAAACTGGCGAGATTTGATGTCGCCCGGTTCGAAGAGACTCGAGAGGCCATAACGGCCATAGTTGACGAGAATAAAGGCCTTGATATCCTGATAAATAATGCAGGTATGACCATCGATGGTATGTTTGCACGCGTCAAAGAGGAACAATGGGAAGCCATTATGGCGACCAACCTCACCGGTGTTTTCAATTGCTGTCGGGCCGCAACTAGGCAGATGATGAAACAGAGGTGGGGGCGCATCGTTAATATGACCTCTGTCGTTGCCGAAGCCGGTAACGCTGGCCAGGCCTGTTACTCGGCGTCCAAGGCGGGAATCATCGGCCTTACAAAATCACTTGCCAGAGAACTGGGTTCAAGAAATATTTCTGTAAATGCCGTTGCCCCGGGATTTATCGAAACGGATATGACCCTGTCAATGACGGCGGAGATGAGAAATAAGATTATAGAACAGATACCACTGGATAGGACGGGTACGCCCGAGGACGTGGCTGGAGTCGTCGCATTTCTCGTTTCCGGCGCGGCAGATTATATAACGGGACAGGTAATCCGTGTGAATGGCGGAATCTATATGTAGATGGAAGATGAAAAACTAGGAGGAAGAGTCTGAATGACCACTGATATCGAAAAAAAGGTTAAGGGAATTATTGTTGAACAGCTAAATGTTACAGAAGAGGAATGTGTTCCTGAAGCGGCTTTTATAGATGATCTCGGAGCCGATTCTCTCGATATAGTAGAACTGATTATGGCTATGGAAGATAATTTTGATCTGGAAATATCCGATGATGTTCTCGCATCAATGCGTTCGGTAAAGGATGTCGTAGAATTTATTAAAGCCAATAAATCATAAGGGCTGATATGAGAAAAAGGGTTGTCATAACGGGACTCGGCACGGTAAATCCACTGGGTAATAACCTGAAAGATAGCTGGAAGGGGATTTGTGCCGGGAGGTCGGGAATAGGAGCAATAACTCGGTTCGACGCATCGGGCTTTAAGACGAAGATAGCGGGTGAACTAAAGGGTTTCGATCCCTTGAGTTTTGTTGAAGCCAAGGAGCGTCGGAGGCTGGATGATTTTATTATCTATGCACTGGCATGCGGACAGATGGCCCTCGATGATTCCGCCCTTACCATAGACCATAAAAACGGGGACCGTGTAGGCATTATCCTTGGTTCCGGCATAGGGGGAATTTCCACTTTGGAAAAAGAACATCAGGTCCTTCTGAAATCCGGTCCCAAAAGGATTTCCCCCTTTACCATTCCGGCGGTGCTGCCAAATCTCGCACCGGGGAATCTGGCCATACGATTTGGAGCCAAAGGTCCCATCAGTTGTACGGTAACGGCCTGCTCTGCGGGAAATAATGCCATAAGTGATGCCTTCAGGGCCATATCTTATGGGTATGCCGATGCGATGATCACGGGGGGTGCGGAAGCGGCAATCAGTCCCCTGGCCATTTCAGCCTTTAACGCCATGCGGGCCATTTCGACACGCAATGATACGCCGGAAGAGGCGAGCAGACCCTTCGACAGGGACAGGGACGGCTTCGTATTGGGAGAGGGGTGCGGTATACTGATTCTGGAAGAAATGACAAAGGCACTCGATCGGGGTGCCAGGATATATGCTGAAATTGCGGGGACGGCCTCTACTTGTGATGCCTATCATATTGCGGCGCCGCCTCCGGGACATCCCGGTGCGGCGAAATGCATGGAGCTTGCCCTCCAGGATGCAGGCATGATCCCTGCCGATATTGATTATATCAACGCACATGGCACCTCGACTCCGCTCAACGATCTCCATGAAACGGAAGCAATCAAAAGGATCTTTGGAAGTCACAACAAATCGCCGGCCGTGAGTTCAACCAAATCTATGACCGGTCATCTTCTTGGTGCCGCCGGAGGCATAGAGGCGGTCTTCTCGGTAATGGCAATAAAGGAGGGAATTATTCCCCCAACGATCAACCTCGATAATCCCGGCGACGGCTGCGACCTTGATTATGTTCCACAGAGAGCACGAAAAGGAGACGTGAGGGCCGTTCTGTCAAATGCCTTCGGTTTTGGCGGCGTCAATACGTCGATAATATTTAAGAAATTTGAAGAGTAGGGAACTGTTACGACTGTGAAAATTGCAATAGGCTCGGACCATGCGGGATATGTGCTCAAGGAAGATGTGAAAAAACTTCTCGATGTAGTGGAATGTGAGATACATGATGTCGGTACACAAAGTGAGGAGCCCGTCGACTATCCCGATTTTGCCGGCGACGTTGCCCGGGCAGTCTCCTCGGGAGAGGCGGAGAGGGGAATACTTATCTGCGGTTCCGGTATCGGGATGTCGATAGCGGCCAATAAATTCCCGGCGGTACGGGCCGCCCTATGCCTCGATGCAGATACTGCACAAATGAGTAGAAAACATAACGATTCCAATATCCTTGTCCTTGCAGGCAGGAAAACCGATGCAGAGGAAGCGGAGGCGATTGTGAAGGCCTGGCTCGAAACGAACTTTGAGGGTGGCCGCCATCAGCGGCGCCTGGACAAGATAAGAACTATAGAAGGGACTTCAGAGGAGAGAAAATAATGTCTATCTTATGGAAGGAAGATCCAGAGATTGCCGGTGCCATACTGGAGGAAACGAAACGTCAGGCGGGGAAGCTTGAACTCATTGCCTCGGAAAATTTTGTCAGTGAAGCGGTCCTTGAAGCCCAGGGCTGTGTCATGACCAACAAGTACGCAGAGGGATATCCGGGGAAGAGATATTACGGCGGATGCGAATTCGTCGATATCGCTGAAAACCTTGCCATTGAACGGGCCAAAAAACTCTTTGGTGCCGATCACGTCAATGTACAGCCCCACTCGGGGAGTCAGGCCAACATGGCCGTATATTTTGCAGTACTCCAGCCGGGAGATACGGTACTGGGAATGAATCTCGCCCACGGGGGACATCTCACCCATGGCAGTCCCGTCAACTTTTCAGGACGTCTCTATAATGTGGTCTCTTACGGCGTTGATAAAGAGACGGAGACCATCGATTTTAATGAAGTCGAAGACCAGGCAAAGAAGCACAGGCCAAAATTTATCGTTGTCGGCGCCAGCGCATATCCGAGAACAATAGATTTTCATCCCTTCAGGGAGATAGCCGATAAGGTGGGCGCTGTTATCATGGCGGACATCGCACACGTTGCCGGCCTTGTGGTTGCGGGCCTGCATCCGTCACCCGTTCCCCTCTGTGAGTTTGTTACCACCACGACCCATAAAACACTGCGCGGTCCCCGAGGGGGCATGATCATGTGCAAAGAGGAATTTGCAAAGGTCTTGAACAGCCGCGTTTTCCCCGGTAGCCAGGGCGGTCCTCTCATGCACATAATTGCCGCCAAGGCGGTGGCATTCAAAGAGGCGCTCGCGCCGGAGTTTAAAGATTACCAGACCCAGATTGTAAAGAATGCCAAGGCCATGGCCGATACATTGACAGAGGAAGGGGTACGTCTTGTCTCCGGCGGTACGGACAATCACCTTATGCTCCTTGATGTTACTACCAAAGGCATTACAGGCAAAGAGGCCGAAGAGACGCTCGATCAGGCGGGCATAACGGCAAACAAGAATGGTATTCCCTTTGATACAAGAGGTCCGCAGGTTACGAGCGGAATAAGGATCGGCACACCGGCCATTACATCGAGGGGAATGAAAGAGGAAGAGATGCGGACAATCGGGCGATTGATTGCCCGTGTTATCAACGATATATCGGATGAAAAAGGGATTGCAGAGGTAAGAAGTGAAGTGACCTCCCTCTGTGAGCGATTTCCCCTTTACAGCAGCAGGATAAACGAGGACAGCCACTAGGTGGTGCTGCTCTTTTCTTAATACTATTGTGTGCGGCTGAAAATGAAAATCAGGGAAACAGAAAATCGCAACGAACGCCCCAGCTGGGGGCAATACTTCATGGATATCGTGGAACTCGTGTCGCTGAGATCCACCTGTCTAAGACGGAAGGTGGGCGCCGTTCTGGTAAAGAACAAGAGAATCCTTACGACGGGATACAACGGTGCGCCCACAGGTGTACGTCATTGTTCGGAGACAGGGTGCCTGCGAGACAAAATGAATATCCCTTCGGGGGAACGTCACGAACTGTGCCGTGGTCTCCATGCGGAACAGAACGCCATTATACAGGCCGCCCTTCACGGTGTGAGCATAAAGGGGGCGACACTCTATTGTACCAATCATCCCTGCATCATATGTGCGAAGATGATCATCAATTCGGGAATTACCACCGTTATCTACAAAAACGAATACAAAGACGATTTGTCCAGAGAGATGTTAAGGGAAGCGGGGATAGAGGTCAGAAAACTATGAATTGTCCTTTCTGTGCCAACGGGGAAAACAGGGTCATCGATTCCCGGATCAGCAAGGATGGTGATGCCATCAGGAGACGACGGGAATGTGTGGGTTGCGGGAAACGATTTACCACCTATGAGTATGTGGAAGATGTGCTCCCCATGGTTATCAAAAAGGACGGCAGGAGAGAGAATTTTGACAGGACAAAGATCATAACGGGGATCAAAAAGGCCTGCGAAAAACGCCCCATCAGCACCGATGTCATAGAAACCGTGGTGGACAGGATAGAGCAGTCCTGTCAGGAAATGCAGTTAAGGGAGATTCCATCGTCCATCATAGGCGGACAGGTCATGGAAGAACTGCATAATCTCGATGGGATAGCCTATGTCCGATTTGCATCGGTCTACAGACAATTCAAAGATATCAATGAATTCCTCGATGAGTTGAAGGATCTCTTAGGCACAAAGACAGAGAGCGAGTAATGTTTACCGGTATTATCGAAGGGCTGGGTATTGTAAAAAGGATGACGAGAAGGGGGGAAGATGCTCTCGTGGAAGTTGGTGCGCCCTTTGACATGGGGGACATCAAAAAGGGGGACAGCATAGCGGTAAATGGTGCCTGTCTGACAGTTATCGCAATCAGGGGAAATGTATTCACTGCCGATGTTTCGGTGGAAACGCTTGCAAAGACGAACATCGGAGAGTTGCAAGTGGGCTGGAAAGTAAATCTGGAGAAGGCCCTGCGGATGAATAGCTTTCTCGGAGGTCACCTGGTACTGGGGCACGTTGACTGCGTTGGAAAGATATGCGACAGGAATATGAGATCAAATTCCCTTATCCTTGGAGTAGAGATCGAAAAAGGGTTGGTTAGATACATCGTTGAGAAAGGCTCAGTAACCATTGATGGTATCAGCTTGACGGTAAATAGTTATGAAAATAATAGATTTTATGTTAATGTTATACCACATACGGCACAGATGACGACGTTGGGTCTCAAGAGACACGGAGATTCCGTGAATGTTGAAACTGACATACTGGCTAAATATATAGAAAAAATGCTTAAACCGAAAAAAGAAATGGATATGAATTTTTTGTCGGAGCATGGATTTTTGGAGTAAAAAATGGTTAGAAGTACGATAGAAGAGGCTATTGAAGATATAAAAAATGGAAAGATGGTTATCCTTGTCGATGACGAAGACAGGGAGAATGAAGGTGATCTCTATGTGGCCGCAGAATTTGTAACGGCCGAGAGTATCAACTTCATGGCACGGTTCGGTAGGGGATTAATCTGTCTTACACTGGCAAACGATCTTGCCAATCAATTGAATCTGCCCCTCATGGTATCAAACAACAAATCGCGTTTCGGTACTGCCTTCACCGTTTCCATCGAGGCGCGACAGGGGGTAACAACAGGAATTTCAGCCCAGGACCGGGCAACGACGATAGCAGCAGCCATCGCCGATGATGCAAAGCCCGAGGATCTGGTAAGTCCCGGACATGTATTCCCCATTCGTGCTAAGAGGGGGGGTGTCCTGGTCAGGACCGGTCAGACAGAAGGTTCAGTCGATCTTGCCCGTCTGGCGGGGCTAAAACCGGCGGGTGTTATCTGCGAGATAATGAAGGAAGATGGAACGATGGCACGGAGGCCGGATCTTGAGTTATTTGCCAAAGAGCATGGTCTCAAGATTGTAACTATTGCCGATCTCATTCAGTTCAGGATGCAGCATGAATGTCTGGTAAGCAGGGCGGCATCGGCGACTATACCATCTCAATACGGCGGGGAGTTCAAGATTATTGTCTATAAAAATGATGTGGATGATAAGGAGCATGTTGCCCTTGTTATGGGAGATATTACACCCGATGACGAGGTGCTGGTACGGGTACATTCGGAGTGCATGACGGGTGATGTCTTCGGATCGCTGAGATGCGACTGCGGCGATCAGCTTCACAGGGCTATGGAAATGGTGGGCAAAGCGGGGAAAGGTGTCATTGTCTACATGCATCAGGAAGGCAGGGGTATAGGACTTGCGAACAAGATAAAGGCCTATCACCTGCAGGAGAATGGCATGGATACGGTGGAGGCAAATCTGGAACTCGGTTTCAAAAATGATCTGAGGGATTACGGGATCGGGGCGCAGATCCTTGTCGATCTCGGTGTGCGGAATATGAGGCTCATGACCAATAACCCGAAAAAGATTGTGGGCGTTGAGGGATACGGAGTAAAGGTCGTGGAAAGGGTGCCTATCGAAATAAAACCGAACAAGAATAATGTGCACTACCTGGAAACAAAAAAGAAAAAGATGGGACACTTACTGGAAATGTAGAAAAGGGGAGAACCTATCATGTCCACAATCATTGAAGGAAAAATAACAGCCAAGGGTCTCAGGTTTGGCATCGTAGCCAGCCGGTTTAATGATTTTATCTGCGGGCGACTCGTTGAAGGTGCCATGGATGCCCTGAAGAGGGCGGGAGCCGATGAAAATGACATCCATAGGGTAAAGGTTCCGGGTGCTTTCGAGATACCCTTAGCGGCAAAGCGGCTTGCAAAGAGCGGAAAATATGATGCCGTAATCTGTCTTGGTGCCGTTATAAGAGGTGCAACTCCCCATTTTGAGTATATCAGTGCCGAGGTTTCAAAGGGAATTGCCTCAGTTATGCTGGAGACGGAGATCCCCGTTGCCTTTGGAGTGATCACCACCGATACGATTGAGCAGGCCATAGAGAGGGCCGGTTCAAAAGCGGGCAATAAGGGTTTTGATGCTGCCATGTCGGCCATCGAAATGGCAAATCTCTTTAAGATAATTTGACCAGGAAAACTAATGGGACATAGGAGAAAAGCCAGAGAAGTTGCCCTGCAGGTTCTTTACCAGATAGACGTATCAAAAATTGATGTAAAAGAGGCCATCGAACTCTTCTGGGATAACTTTGAGGTACCCGGCAATGTGAAGGACTTTGCCGTCCATCTCATTGAGGGCACCTGGGATAACATCGGTGAAATAGACGATGTCATAAGGAGCTGTTCGGAAAATTGGTCTCTCGATCGGATGGCAAAGGTGGACAAGAATGTCCTCAGGATGTCGGTTTTCGAACTGCTTTATTGTGACGATATTCCTCCAAAGGTAACCCTGAATGAGGCTATCGATGTGGGGAAAGAATACGGTTCGGAAAATTCTGGCGCTTTTATAAATGGTATTCTGGACGCCTTGTATGCAAAAATACGCAATGAAAATGGAAATCAACGTATTCTCGGAATCGATAGACCTGCTGACGACTGATGTCCTGATTCTGGGTTTCTTTTCCGATGAGAGACCGCCACGGGGATACTGCGGCTTCGTGGACTGGCGCCTCAATGGAGTCATTTCGCACCTGATGGCTCAGAGAAAAATCGGAGGCACCTTCATGGAAAAGGTGCTTATTTCACCCAATCAACGAATTCCATCTTCAAAGATCTTACTGATCGGCCTGGGGGACCTGGCCCACCTCACCTATGAAAAGTTATACACGGCAGGACACACTATTTCCAAGACTTTAAGCGAAATAGGGTGTGATGAATTTACCCTGGAAATTCCGGGAATCGGGAAATGCGATCTCGACCCTTCAAGAATGGCAACGACAGTGATGTCGGGTTTCTTTGACTTCCTGGAAGGAAATTCAAGGCCATCTGATAGCCCTCTTGCAATCTATGTTCTGGGAGAGGAAGATCATCTCGCTGAAATCATCCTGGGAATGCACAAATTTAAGGTTGATATAAAAAAGAGGGCCACGATTAATATCCGAGAAATAAAAAGTGGTACCCCTGTTAGCTGAGGCTAAGAGGGACGTCTGCGAGAAGAGGAGAAAAGGGCTTTCCCCGGGGAGATCCATATGAGAGTGGTCGTTATCGGTGCCGGTGAGGTCGGTTATAATATTGCCGATACCCTTTCTGGAGAGGGCAATGACATCATCATCATTGACAGAGAGGGAGAACGGCTGAAGGTCGTCTCCGACAGCCTTGATGTGGAAACAATCTTGGGAAGTGGAAGCAGTCCCCGAATCCTTACAAAGGCAAAACTCGAACAATCCGAGATGGTGGTGGCCGTTACCAATAGCGATGAAACCAATATTGTTGACTGCCTCATCGCTTCCACCTAGTCAAAGGTTCCCTTTAAGATTGCGCGAATAAGGGCACCCGATCTGAACAAAGATTCAATCATTTTCGATAAAAACCATCTTGATATAGACCTCTGCATTAATCCGGAACGGGAGTCCGTCAAGAGCGTTATCAATCTCCTGGAGTATTCGGGCGCCTCGGAAGTGATGGACTTTGCCGGAGGCCGCATCAAACTTGTCGCCTTTTGCGTGAACCCGGGGTGCGTTGCTATTGGGAAGAATCTCATGGAGATTAATAAGATCCATGGCGAGAATATTATTGTCGCATCCATTACACGTAAGAACGAACCCTTTGTCCCAACAGGCGAATCGGTAATAAATGAAAATGATTACATCTTCGTTTTTACTGAATCCACAAATGCAAGAAAGATACTCCATTTCTTTGGTAAAGAGACGGAACCTTCTGAGAGAATATTTGTCATGGGTGGCGGGACTACGGGACTTATGCTGACGGAATTGCTCGAAAAGAGGGGTATCGTCACCAAGATCATAGAAAAGAGGCAGGAGAGATGTGAAACGCTGGCCTCCGTACTGAATAAGGCGGTAATTCTCCACGGCGACGGAACGAGCCAGGATCTCTTGAAAGAGGAAAACACACGGAGCAGATAGCGGTTTTCTACCTACCTTCCTATTCACCGGAACTCAATCCGGACGAATACCTGAGCGGAAATCTCAAAACCAAAGTCCACTCCGGGACACCGATCAGAAATCGTGAAGATCTGGGGAAAAAGACTCGCTCATTTATGAGGACTCTTGTCAAACGGCCGGCACATGTTCGTAGTTACTTCAGACATCCAAAGGTTGCTTATGCAGCAGAATATTGACATGTTTAATTGCCGGAGTAATAATAGGGGGGATAGGCTGCAAGCGAACTATAACTTAAATGGTGATTTGCCAGATAGGATTTTCCCCCCTATCCCCCTAAGAAGATCACTTCTTTTTGAACTATATCGAGGTAGATATGGCAGCGTTAATTCCTTTATGCCATCCACCGCCCCCCCCCCTCAATGCGGCATTGCAAGCACTGCACTAAAATCTAACGGAAAGATCGCTCAAAAAGGTCATTAATTGCTTTGTGGCCTTCTTTAGTCAGGTATCGCGTTCCCGTTCCGCAAAAGCTATCATGACTGATGACGGGTGTGTCCTTTTCCCAGGCGTTGTCCTTCCACGTATACCAGCTCGCCCTTTCCTGATCGAAAACACTTACGGGACGGTTAAAGAATTTTGCCAGTTCAACAGCCCAGCCCGTTCCGCCTTTAACTGTGCCGTCTTCCATGATTTTTCCCACTGCTATAACCTGAAACCCTTTGTTGACCATATGGAAGATAACCTGGATTACTTTCCTGATTGTGTCGGCATGAGTATACCGTTTCCCCATGCGTGTGGAGACAATCTCCATGCTGACATCACCACATTTCAAGTCATCATCATCTAAGATGGTAACATTCTTTTCTCGAGTGAGGGTATGTCCCGCGAACGAAAAAGTGACTTCACTGATTCCCCATTTCTCTGCATTTTCTCCAAAAGCTGTTTCCGCGCCTTTCAGTCCGCCACTGAAAAATTTGATATTTGAACAGTCTTTCATTGCTTTCCTCCACCTATTGTCATAGTTAATTGCAACCCCTTCGCACAATGTCTCTTCAAACCGTCTATGTGTTCATGGGTAAATGGTATGTCCTTACGCCACAACCGGAAAGGGATTTCCCCGTCCGATAGAGACGGAATGTAACATTCCGCCAGCTCTCAGAGTTCCCGTCTGCCGACAGGGTATATCCCATCAATCCCTCGATTTCCGTGGGCTGCCTGTCATCTCAATCGTTCTCTTGAAGTCCGGGTTGTATCAGCTGTCAGATTATTGTCTTGTTTTAAAGAGGCGGGCGGCACAGGATCACTGAACCAATGCGTCTCCCTTCAAAACAAAACGCCATAATCGCACTATTCGAATGTATCATGATGAAACGTGTATGAACAGAATATATCTATGCGATGATTGAGTAGAGCAGCGCTTCTATCACACTCCTGCAGGCCTGTCAAAGAATATGGGTTAAAACTATCCTATACCTTTTTCTTTTTTTCCCGGCGCAGATAGAGATCTTCAACCTTTTTTCGCGCCCATGGTGTTTTCCTCAGAAACTTCAAACTGGACTTGATACTTGGATCATGATTGAAACACCTTATCGTGATGATCCGTCCCATCTCATCCCAGCCATAGA
>CAYMYS010000063.1:0-15816 GCA_964394725.1 uncultured Syntrophaceae bacterium | reverse complement strand
ATACTCTAAACTCCAAGGGGGGAAGTGTCTCACTTACATTGGCACAGAGGGTTGCTCCCTTCTAAAGTGAATATCAGCCTGTAGAAATTCATAAGCGTTATCGACCATTGTCCTTGTCTGTCTCCTTTTAGGGAGTGGCAATATAACCCGGGTAAAGTGCATAGTTCATTGATATCATGCACTTGTTTTATAATATTGATACGGCCAATATATCTGCGGCCAACTTCATGCCCGTAGGCCTTTGTAGCTTCGCCAGATTGCTCATATTGCTTTTGAAGTTTCCTCGTTCTGAAACGAACTTCCACGCCATATCTCCACTACTGACCTCCAAACATTTACCTTTGAGGTAAAAGAATTTTGGCATCGGCCTTTCACTCATAATCAATGTAAATTTCATTCTTTATAAAAAACTGCAACTTAACAATGAGAAATTAAGGTGACAGTAGGCTTCACTCCTTTGTAGGTAATCTCATGTCAACTTCGTTCTTGCTGCTCCAAATATAGAAGAAGTGCCATAATCAATACGATTTTGCCATTGGTGGCATTTTCGTCAAATGATTAATGCTTATTGCTCTGGTAAATCTAGTGTATTAAACTGGAACTGCAAGCGCAAGGACGAATGGGGTCAATTTCACTCGAACAATCAGGGTAGGAAAATTAAAAAGATTTTATTCCGAGAAGTGTTTCAGCCAATAACCAGGCTTACGTTTAGTATGGACAACGGCAATGATACGAATATGGTCTGGCTCAATGGAAAATATGATGGCATAGGAAAATTTAGGTAAAAGATATCGCCTGAAGGGAGCACGTATCAACCGGTATTGAAAAGGTGTTTCTGCAACCTTTTGCATAGCGGACTTAATATAATTTCTAAAACGACGTCCCAATCCAGATTGACAGCTTTCGTAATACCAAAGAGCTGCCAAAAATTGAAGATCCCCGCAACAAGTTGCGCGGAATCTCCGACTGGTAGGGAATTATTTTGTTTTATATTCGCTCGCTGACCCTGCCGGAAGCAGGGCATGCGCTCGCTGTTCAGTTCAGCCTTTGCGTCGGGATCAAAAATAACTAAAGTCATTTAAATATCCGATCGGCTTCGGCAAACACCTCTTCCTCAGTTGAACCGGGCCTTTTCCCTTCCTTATACTCGTTATAGCAACGTTCAGCCTCTGCTATCCAAGCCTCCTCTATATCATCGACCACGTCGCCATCAAGTGAACTCAGTAAGCGATCTGCTAAAAATGCCCGCTCTTGTTTGGACAGATTTTGTGCCTCACGCTCTAATTTTCTTAATAGTTCAGACATACGATGACTCCTGAAATTCTCTATTCACAAAATGTATCAAAATATCTCTTACTTTCCAAGAATTGTTTAATTAAGCGAAGGTAAAGCTAAATGAATACTGGCCTCATTATGATGTTTTCCCCAATTTCCGATGGAGGCGGTCCAGTCGATAAGCCAGGGCCGCCGCTTCGTCGGTTGTCGTGGCACCCCTTGTATCGAGGAGGTGTGACACCAGATCTGCGGCCCTTTGATAATCGTGTTTCCGGTGTTCGAGCCACTTGGCAAGTTCCTCGCAGGCAAAATAATCATCGGGTGCGTCGGCCAGTATGGAATCCCACAACTTTACTGCCTCTTCCCAGTTATTATCCCGCTTGTGGACCAGCGAAAGCATCTTCCGCGCTTCCTCTGCGACGGGTCCCCTTGTGCAGCATTGCAGCAGTGATTCAAGCTGTTGTTGTGCGGTATCTTTACACCCCCGGTCTATCATGAGGCGGGCTGTGGCGAGGACATCACTGTCGGCACACTCCTCTCTTCTATCGGCAGGGCCGAGGAGACATGACAGGTGCACGGCCAGCACTGCCATGGAAATCACATCGAGGCGGTTGTGTTCGAAGACGTCCTTCATCAGTCGGGGATCGCCATATCTGAGCCAGTCGAAGTAGCGCTGGGGGATCTCACTCCCCGGGATATCGCCATCGCGGTAGAACTTCAGAACCATCTCTTCGATGGTCCCGAGACGGCTGTTGGGGAGTCGGTGGCCGACGAGCCGGCGTGACGGATGGAGGAGATCGAGATGGGGGAGATCGGAAAGGGGGTCGGACAGCCTGTTCATGATAAAGCGCGTGGAGAGGAGTGCGATATCGAAGGTCTTGCCGTTAAAGGTGACGAGAAATTTCCTGTCCCCGGCAATCTCCGTCAGATAGGAGAGAGCGGCCCGCTCTTCCCTGAAGTCTCGCATGAATAACTGCTCAGTTATGAAATTCCCATCTTCAAACCAGCCGCATCCGACGAGAAAGGCGACGGTGCCCGTGCCGCCGGAAAGCCCCGTCGTTTCCGTATCGAGGAAAAGGGCGTCGGCGGGGGTGTACTGTTCGATCGCTTTGTCGCCGGCGAGGAATGCGGCATCTCTCATGTCCAGTGAGACAAGGTCTATGACTCGCCGATATCCGTGGAAGGAAGTACCGGGGATATAGCGACGGGCAAGATAAAATGTACCCTTCCCCCTCTGTATCTCCTCCCCTTCTATCTCGTCTTCCAGTTTTCCCGCTCTGAGACGTGACTGCGCGGGGCGGGTCTGGTCGCCGCCGGGCCTTCGCGACATGATGGCGTCGATTCGCTGCCGCAGTTCTCTGACCTTTTCAACTCCCTTCTCGTCCTTTTCGCCGGTCAGGCGTTTCAGTCGGTCGGTGACACTCATGCCGTCCCCATGACAAGGTCAAGAATTGCGAGGGCCGTCCCCTTGGCAATCGGTCCCACTTCCAGGGTCGGTCCCACGCAGGTGGGGCAGCCGTGGGCGCAAGGGCAGGTCTCGATGAGCTTTCTCGCCGCGGCAAGTAGCCCGTCGTGGCTCTCGAAGAGGAGGCCGGAAAAGCCTATGCCACCCGGATAAGCGTCAAATATGAATATGGTGGGATCGAAATCATCGACACGGATGGCTGACGCATCGCTCTCTCCTCTCGATGTGGCGATCATCCTTTTGTCTCTCCCGTGCCTGACAAACCATTCGCCGCTCTTGTCGCCGATGCACCGGTCTATATCGCGCATATCGCACATCAAGAACATGGAGGCCAGATGATGCAGGCTGTAGGCGACACCGGAGAGGCCGTCGATAATATCGGACTGCTTGCAATCCAGCATACCAAGCAGATCGCGGGGAATGGTAAACCAGTAGCTGGTGGTGTGCATGTCCTTTTCGGGGAGGAATACGTCGCCGTAGCCGAGATTTTCCGATGTATAGAATTTTATCTTCTTGTATCCCACCACCTTGCGCACCACCTGTACCTCCCCGTGCTCCCTGATGATGCCGCCTGCCGTTTTGCTTGCGAAACCGTCGATAACGCGGACATTGGTATAGGTCATGGCATCGGTGA
Source organism: uncultured Syntrophaceae bacterium (assembly GCA_964394725.1). Lineage (GTDB taxonomy): Bacteria > Desulfobacterota > Syntrophia > Syntrophales > UBA2210 > JAFGPZ01. The sequence continues at coordinate 12,442 of CAYMYS010000063.1, read as the reverse complement.
AATAGTCCACATCGACCTTTCTCACGTAGGCCTTTTTCCGCTCCAGGTCCAGCTTGTCCACATGATACTGCTGCGATTCGACCATGTATATGGCATCGTCATGGACGGTGGTGAAAGCGCTGTCCCAATCCACCTCGGCAATGACCTTGTGCGCCCCGGCTTCGGTGGTATCGACGACGACCACATTTTTAGGATTTATGCTGCGAAGGCTCACCTCGTTGGCGGGATAGCTCTCGGCGGCCCAGTGCCAGCGGTCTTCCACGCGGTGCAGGACACCCTTTTCCTCCAGATAACTCAGGAGTTCTTCCAGGTCCTCCTTACCGAAGCGCTCCCCCTCTTCGAAGGGGAGTTCGAAGGCGGCGCTCTTCAGATGGTGGAGGAGGATCAGGAGATTGTCGGGATTGACGCGGCAGTGCTCGGGGCTTCGGGAGAAGAAGTAATCGGGGTTTTCCACGATGAATTGATCCATGGGATTGCTCTTGGCGATGAGGAGGGCGAGGCTGTCTCCCTGCCTGCGCCCGGCCCGGCCCGCCTGCTGCCATGTACTGGCGATGGAGCCGGGATAGCCCGCCATGATGCATGCCTCCAGATCGCCGATATCGATACCCAGTTCCAAGGCGTTGGTACTGACCACCCCCATGACAGTGCGGTCGCGCAATCCCTTTTCTATACGGCGTCTCAGGTTGGGCAGGTAGCCGCCGCGGTAGCCGGTGACGAACTGATCGTCTACGGACTTTCCCTTGCCGAACTTGTCCTTCAGATACTTGGTGAGGACCTCCACATTGAGGCGGCTGGTGGCAAAGACGATGGTCTGTATATTGTTGGCTATAAGGTCCGATGCCGTATGGCGGGCTGGCGTCATGGCCGACTGCCTGATGCCCAGTTCACGATTCACAATGGGTGGATTGTAGAGGATGAAGGTCCGCGCCGCCGTGGGTGCGCCATTGTTATCGATGAGTTCTACGGGCCGCTCCAGAAGGGTTTCGGCATGCTCTTTCGGGTTTGCCACGGTGGCCGAGCAACAGATGAAAATGGAATTCTGACCGTAAAAGCGGCAGATCCGAACGAGACGCCTGATGACATTGGTCATATGGCTGCCGAAGACGCCGCGGTAGACATGCAGTTCATCGATGACGACATACCTGAGATTGGTGAAGAGCTTCTGCCACTTCGTGTGATGGGGCAGGATTCCCACGTGCAGCATGTCGGGATTGGTGACCACAATATTCCCCTGTTTTCGTATCGCCTGGCGGGCATCATTGGGCGTATCGCCGTCATAGGTATAGGTCTTGATATCGGCCTTCAGTTCCCCGATCAGTCGATGGACCTCGTTCATCTGATCCTGTGCCAGGGCCTTCGTGGGAAACATGTAGAGGGCCCTCGTCTCGGGTTCTTCCAGTATCTTCTGAAGCACGGGTAGATTATAGCAGAGCGTCTTGCCGCTGGCCGTGGGGGTAACCATCACCACATCGCGGCCGGCACGTACGGCATCCATGGCCTCGGACTGGTGGCTGTAGAGTTGTGTGATGCCGCTCCTTTGAAAGACCTCGCCCAATCCTGGGTGCACCCATTCGGGGAAGGGCATAAATGTCCCCTCCGCAGGCGGGATGCGCTTCATGACAGTGACATTCTCCATAAAACGCCGATTGCCTTCCAGACGCGCCAACCACTCCTTCATTGTCAGTTTGGCCATTGGGCCCCCTTTTTCTGAAGTTCAAGAGTTTATAGTATGCTTCTCCTCGCTTCTCTTTGGATGAGTATAGAAAATCGGTCTTTTATGTGTCAAGGACGAAAAACGAAATGATGCCTTTGGATGATATTCCCGGGACAGAACGCCATTATATGTTGACGAGTCCAGTTAAAAACCAGTAGTGTAGCGGTATAGATTGTGAAGAGGAGGTGGTTACAGTATGGCGATTTGCTATAGGGACTTGCGTGAATGGCTTGCAATGGTTGACGAGATGGGAGAGCTCAGCAGGGCGCAGGGCATCGGTCTCGATGAAGATGTGGGAAGAATTGCAGAGATAGGGGCATCGAAGGGCAAGAGGCACCCTGCATGACAGTGAAGGGTCTCTATTATCGCAACGATCCCATCCTCCTCGGAGTTCCTCCTCAGAAACCGCCCTACGATCCCGATAAATTACGACAATACATGCGCTCGGCATTGCTGGTCAAACAGTTGCAGAACCACGGGATTCCCGGTATCTCAAACGCCTGGTGCTACGGCATAGGGGGATGCAGGCTCTTTGTAGTGGTCTCTATAAAGCAGGGATATCAGGGACAGGCGAGACAGGTGGGGCATGCCGCCTATACCACACCAATTGTAAACTTTGCCGGGAAATACGTTATCGTGGTGGATGACGATATCGACGTTACCGACATGAACGACGTCATGTGGGCATTACTGACACGATCCGATCCCGCCACTTCCATAGACATCATTACGCGTGCAACCTCCAGTGGAACGGACCCGAGAATTTCGCCGGAAGACAGGGCGGCCGGTCTCTATTATAATTCCAGGGCAATCATCGACGCCACCAAACCCTTCGAATGGATCGACCGGTTCCCGAAGAACGTCAGCCCCGACCAAGAATACAAAAAGAAGAGCAGGGAGATGTTCGGACATCTCTTCGAGTTGAAAAAATGATGCGTGCATGAGAAAGGGCATTCTTCATCTATAAAGGGGAGGAAGGTACAATGAAGGTTATCTATCATGCAGATTTTAACCAGACTTACTGTTTCGACCCCGCCGCCAAGGAGGGGAGGATCGAGGCAATCGTCGATGTTATCGGCGACAGGGTCGATTTTGTTGATGCCGTCCCTGCCGGAGAAGAGGATATCGCCGCCTGTCACTCTGAATATCACATCCAAGAAATAGAGAGACAGGGCCTCTACGACATAGCCGCCCTTGCCGCGGGGGGAGCTATTCAGGCAGCCTATACGGGACTCAGGGAACCATGCTTTGCCCTCATCAGACCACCGGGACATCATGCCTCGGCAAACAGTGCGTGGGGATTCTGTTTTTTCAACAATATGGCTATCGCCATTACGAAACTGAAACGAGAGAATAAGATCGACAAGGCCTACATTCTCGATTTTGATCTCCACTTTGGAGACGGAACGGTCAATATCTTAGGATACCGGGATTATACCACCATATTCAACCCCGCATCATCGGACCGGAAGAGTTACCTGAAGGAGGTAGAGGAACATCTACCCGATGACGCCGATATCATCGGCATCTCCGCCGGCTTCGACAATCATCAGGAGGATTGGGGGGGAGTGATGTCCACCGATGATTACCGGGAAATGGGGCGCATGGTACGTGAGGCGGCTCAAAAAAGCGGCGGCGGATGTTTTGCCATACTGGAAGGGGGCTATAACCACCGTGTGCTGGGTTACAATACGATGGCCCTGATCGAGGGAATGGGAGGATAAAAAACACAAAGGGGGGAAGGATGTTACAAAATGTCCTGTTGACGGAAGAGGAACGGGCTCTGAGGGATGAGGTTCGAGCATTTGTAAAGAATGATGTATCTCCTGATTTTGTCAAGAAGATGGATAGAGACGAGGTCGTCTATCCCCGGGAATATGTCAAGGCGCTGGGAGACAGCAATCTTCTCGGTCTCAGGTTTCCCATAGAAAAGATGACTCGTGACACTAGACTCATCCAGATATGAACAGGCACCAACGAGATAATGAATCTCCTGATACAACACGAGTACTATCGGAAACTCCTGGGAGACGCCAATCCGGGGCGTATGATCGAAGATGACGCAGAGGAATCCCACATGGCAGAGGAAAAAATCTACGAAGACGAAGACATGTGGACCAAGGGGTGGTAGAGAAACCCCTGCTAGGGTTCGTAATATATGGGCGACCCCATCTCTGAAAAGGAAAACTTCTTGAAGATATGGTGACCGTTGTAATCGAGCACCCTCAAGTCATCGGTCTGATAGAGATCATTGAGTATTATCTTGAGGTGATCACCATATTCCTTTTCCACCTCTTCCATGGGAAGATCATAGGCGATATATTTCTTTACCCCCTTGGTTGCCAGCTTCTCCACGAAGGCAGGATCGGTGAGAGAATCATAGGATGTGAGGATAAGCAGAGGTCCGGTACCCGTAAATATGATGCATGCTTTCATTGTTCACAACTCCTTTTCTGTTAATTCACACTCCCTTTCTGTCTGATAAAGAGGGAGTGTTGTCTGTTTGGTTCACTGTCTCACTTCAGCGGGCAGTTTCTTCAGCCATCCCACCTCCAGCACACCCCATAACCCTGCGAGGATGGCCTCTGCCGTGTCATGCCTCATTGATGCCGGTTGCGCCTTGTGAGACCACGCGATCACTCGCCGTGCGATAGTCCCCGCATTATCCTTGGCCGCAGGCCCGCTTCTCTGTTCGCGGGGATAGAGAAACTGACCTCTCCAGTCTTCGGCATTAATCTTATAGAGTGTAAGTGACCGCCTCTTCGCCTCACGCTCCCATACCCAGGCCACAGTTCCACCCCCTTCGATAACAAGAATCGAGAGATCGGAAATATCGCCCAGGATTCGGTAGACACCCTTCCGGAGGCGCTTTATGGTGCCGAAATTGTGAGAACGGCACCACAGAAGTCGCCCCTCCCGATCAAAGAGGGCAAGTCCCGTTTTCACACCGAGATCGACTGCCAGTAATGAAGGCATGTTAATTTCTTCCCCGCCATAAATCGCGCATTACCTGTAATATCAGAACGTAACGTCGGATTCCGCCTCCTCCATAGCCTCGGGCAGTTTATCGAAAGGGAAGGGACGCAGATTTTCATTAAGCGTAACGTATCGCATGAGCCGGTAGGCATATACGGACAACCTGTTGGAAAATTCACGGAGCGGCTCGCTGTACTTTAATGTAATGAAGAGATAGACATATTGAAAAAGAATGGTGACCTGCATAATGATCTTGATGATCTCAAAGACGATGAAGAAAAAGATGGTGAAAAACAATCTGACGGCGATCCCCTTCCGGATGATAGGTTTCTCCTGTGGACTATTCATTCATGCCTCCTGAATTGCATTATTACCGATTACTATTATATGAAATAATATCATCCTGCACCACACAATAATGAAGGATTTCCGGAAAATTTCAATTCACACTCGCTACTATGTCACTGCCCCGGCCGCCATCCGTACATGCCCCAGAGAAAGGCGGCAAGAGCCAGGACACTGATAGCGGCGGAAACAAGGACAATCGCCTCAATTCTCCCCGCCTCCCATACGAGTCCTCCCATGAATGCGCCAATAACCCTCCCCGCACTTTCCGCCGCCAGAAAACCTGCCATCATTGTGGCTCTGGCACCGGGAAGAATCTCCGTGCAGAGAGACATGGCTGTTACCACGGAAAACTCCAGGGTAACAAAAACGAAAAAGAGGGCAGCCAGTGCCTGTGGGATAGTGGGTCCCCACCAGGGCAAGGCCAGGTAGCTCGCACAGGATAAGACGAGACCGATAATTATCGATCGGCGAAGACCAAGGCGGTCGGAAACAAAAGCGACGAAGACTTCCCCTGAAAGTTCGGCCACACCGATCACCATAGTCATCATGCCGAGGGCAACTATACCAAGATTGAAAGACTCTTCCAGCCAGGCACCGTAAATGACAAAGAAATTATCGGAGGCCATACTGACAAAAAATGAAAAGAGGAGAAATCCCAGAACGGGTCGTTTTTCAACAAGCTTCCCGAAGATATCACGGAAACTCTCACCCCGATGAAAATCATTGAAACCCTTCCGGGTAGGCGGCATAATCCACACTATGGCCACCATGCCGACAATGGCAAGTACTCCGATAACAAAGAAGGGCGCACGCCAGCCGAAGTTCTCAATGAGAATACCGACAACGGGAATTCCTACAAGCGTGCTCGCCGCCCAGGCGGTCTCCATAATACCGATGGCCAGTCCCCTGCGATGGTAGGGGACACGCTTCCCGACGTATGCCAGTATGGCCGGATCAAATACACTTTTCCCGAGACCGGCCATAACGACTGCACAAAGCATCATCCCATAAAAGGGGAAAAATCCACCTGTCAGCATGCCGCCTGCCAGAAGCCCCAGTCCCACAAGGAGCATTATCCGGTACCCGATGCGGTCATCCAGTAGACCGAAGATGGGACTCAAGAGGCCGGTCATCTGGTTTATGGCGATGAGGGACGTGATGGACGTAAGGGGGACTTCCAGTCCACGGCTGAGTACCGGGGCAAAGGGGTAGACAAAACGGCGCGCCGTATTCAGTAAGATTCGGCAGAGTGTGGCAATGCCCACCTTCCAGAACAATCTGGAATTTTTCCATCCCCCCACAGGAGGATGCAGTTTGTCCCGCATAATTATCACCAGTTAAGATCGTGATCATAGGGAAAAGAGCACGTCCTGTCAATCTAATCCTCATATCTAATCCTCATATTTTCATTGAAAAGACAGATGCTTACCTGTATCATATTTATTGCTCCACAGAGCGTAGTGGAGCGAAGTATGGTTATGGAGGATGATATTCCCAATGAAGGCGATGGTGCTGAACCATATCTGTAATCTTTCGGAGAACAGAAATCCCCTGGAACTACTCGATATGCCGGACCCGGAACCCGGTCCCGTTGAAATTCTTGTCAGGGTTTCCGCCTGCGGCGTCTGTCATACGGAACTGGACGAGATCGAGGGTAGGACGCCCCCTCCGGCCTTTCCTGTCATCCCTGGACATCAGGTAGTGGGCGGGGTTGAAAAAGCGGGAGAAGGTGCGAAAAAATTCAAGCCGGGAGATCGGGTGGGAGTGGGCTGGATATATTCCTCATGCGGAAGATGTGGCTATTGCGCAGATGGCAGAGAAAATTTATGTGACCACTTCAGGGCGACGGGGAGGGATGTCAACGGTGGCTATGCCGGATTCATGACTGTTGGAGAGGACTTCGCCTGTAAAATCCCCGACGCCTTTTCCGATACGGAGGCGGCACCCCTTCTCTTTATACCTCGCCGCCCGGATACCCATCACGCCACAGGTACAGGAATTTGAGCTAGAAGAGGCAAATTGCGCCTTGATGGAATTGAAAGAGGGAAAGATCCGGGGAGGTAAGGTGTTGAAAATTATATAAAAGAAAAAGCGGCGAGGATGCACTCGCCGCTTTAATCCTGTCAGTCATCGATTAGAAACTATCGTAAATAGTCGGGAAGTTCGTCCTCTTCCTTTCCCTGAAAGCTGCAGAGTGTACCGCAGGTCTTGCAGGGTCCCTTGACGGAAGGAAGCTGCGGCTCTCCCTTGATGGTCTCTATAAAATCCATGCACCTGTTGACTTCAACCACTTCACCCTCGACAATTATGGTTACGGACCCCTCTGCGCCACCAAAACCGCCCGAAGCATAGTGTACGGCTCCCACACTGAAAAGAGAATAGACTGCATTGATTTCGGTGAATGCGTCTCCATCGGCCACGCAGGCCATCCCCACGGATGCGCCGATTGTGCGCTCAAGCTTCAATCTTCCACCGGCCCGGGCCGCCTCTTCAACGGAAGGAACGAGCTTTTCCAACCCAACGGCATAGATCGTTCTGACCCCCTGGGCCTTCATGGCCATATAAAACTGACCCATCGTTCCCCCTACGGGGCTCGCCATGAGGACTCCCACCTTTCCCTCATGATCGACGGCATTGCCGCCCTTGATGACGATATCCTGGGATCCGAGTTTGTCGATCAGTGTCCCGGGATCCACGATAAGGACCTCCCCCTTGTGAAAGGCGATGGGCTGACTCCTGATGCCCGCGTGAAGGGCACACAAAACCCCACGAATAATCTGACCTGCCACATATTTCTCCTTTTCTATGGTCTCACCCAGCAATTCCTCTGCCATATAGGCGCTCGTCGAACCCCTCGTTACGATGAGATAACCCTCTTCTTTTGCCTACACTACTTCCGGCATAGAGGCCACCGCTTTGGCGATGAGCCGCTTCGATTCCGATGGCGTCACTGTAAATAATGCCTGCATATCAAATCTCCTCACACGTTTTATTAGTCCGATTTGTCTCTCTGAGAACCTCAAGTGTTTTGTTGATTTCATTAAACACAATCATGTCCCCCTCATCAACTTTCATCACTCGTTTGTTGCAAATAAGGTCGGCAGTGGCTGCAAGCACGCTCTGGACGGTACATCTCCTGGAAATCATGTCATTTCACACAACAAACGACGGATGGACGCTTTCAGCATCACCCTGATAACGCAGGACCAGCATCGTGATATCATCAAATTGCGGCTCATCCCGAACGAATGCAGTGATCGCCTTGCTGACACCGGTGATAACTGCCTTCGGATGCGGGTCGGTCCCCCCGTTCAGGACCTGGGCCAGCCGTTCTTCCGAAAAAAGTTGCTGCTCCCGATTCATCGCCTCCGTCACCCCGTCGGTATAGAGGAAGAGGGCCTCATCCGGCTGCAGTGTCATCGTGTTCCGGGTAAAGGAAACCCCCTCCATTGCGCCGACGACGATCCCATTGGGTATTTTAAGATAGCTATAGACACCGCCCGCTTCGCGCCGCAGAGGCGGATTATGACCGCCATTGGCATATTCCAGTTCCCCTGTCTTTACATTGAGGATGGCGAAGAAGACCGATGCGAACATGCAGTTTTCGTTATCGGGAGCAACGGCGTCGTTCACACGGGTCAGGATCTCGTCGGCATGGAGCCCCCGCATCGCCTCATTCCGCAGAAGGGCTCTGACAATGGCCATAAAGAGGGCGGCAGGCACCCCCTTGCCGGAAACGTCGCCGATGGTAAAACAGAGACGGTCGGTTGTCTCGAAGAAGAAGTCGTAGAAATCACCACCAACCTCTTTTGCCGTATCCATGGTCGCGTAAATGGTAAACTCGGTCCGATCCGGAAATGGCGGAAAGACCCGGGGCAGCATGGAGGCCTGGATTTCCCGGGCAATATTGAGTTCGCTCTCAATCCGCTCCTTGGCGGCAGTGGTTTTTGCAAGGTCAGCAACATACTCCTTCAAGTCGGCAGTCATGCGGTTGAAGGTTTCAGCCAGGTCCTGCGTCTCATCGCCTGTTGCCAGCTCGATCCTGTGGTCGAGGTCACCGCTGCCTATAACCTTGGCACCCTGCGCCAGTGTCAAGAGCGGTCGGGTGATGCGCTTCGAGAGCGCCCGCGAGGCCAGGGCAACGATCACTATCATAGCGATGAAGAGCAAGGCCATGATGACCAAGGCACGGGTGATGCGCCCGTCTATCTGTTCGCGACTGGCGGCCGCTGCCCGATCAATTTTGTCCCTCGTCGCCGTCGCGGGCGCCGTTATTTCAGTGACAGGCATAACGACGCCCAGGCTCCATTTGGTGCTGACGATGGGGGCATAGGCGATGTATTTTTCACCACCCGCAACGCCTCCAAGATCACTGGGGCAGCGTCTGATGCCGCTCTTGCCGATTATCATAGCTTTGGCAATTTCCTGCAAAGTAGCGTCGCCGGCAGTGAGCAAATTCTGAAATTGTTCCGCTTCTTTCCAATCACCCACGCTTGCTCGGAGGCCGGGCCGACAGATGACATTACCGAGGTTATCGATGAGAAAGGCGTAACCCTTCTCCCCGATCTGTGTGTTCAGTATCTGCTCACTAAGCGCCTTAAGGGTGACATCGGCTTCAACGACGCCGATGTGTTCCTTATCTGCAGTAAAGAAGGGTGTGGCCACCGTGACAATCAGCTCGTTAACCGCGGCGCTGACGTAGGGCGCCGTCCATATCGTGTTTCCGTTGACTACCGCCGCGCCGTACCAACTCCGCTTCCGGTGATCGTAAGCCGCGGGAAACTCGGACAACCAGGGATAGCCCCGGAAGAGACCCGTCTCCGTACCGAGATAGATGGAGTCAAGATTTGTGTCGTGGTTAAGAATAGGGATGAATATCTCATCGATCCGGCTTGAAAATGATATCTCCTCTTTGCTGGGACGGGGCTGCACATCGGAAACGATAAAATAGAAGGAGGCATCCCTGGGATCAGCCGGCTGTTCCAGTAATGAGTAGGAGCGGCGCGCCGTCCCACTCGTCGGATTGTTCCATATCGAAGTAGCAAATTGAGCCACTATCTCAATTTCGTTTCGGGCCTTGTCTAGGAGTGCGTTACTGATGGCGGCCTGGTCCCGGGCAGTTTTCAGCAGATGCTCTTCCGCCTGGGCGATGAGGGCTCGTTCACTATCCGCCACCGCATCTAAACCCAAATCCCGGTTGCTCTGCAAGGCAAATTTTCCGAGCGAGTCCATCTCTCTGAAAGAAAAGGCGCCGAAGAGGAAGAGGGCGACCAGTGCCAGAGAGGACAGGACTATAAGTATCTTGGTCGTAATATTCAAACGCATTTTGATTTCTTTCTTCTGAAGTCGTGCAACCTTTTTCCCAGCTGCATTACGCCTTGAGCAGCCTTATGGCCCGATGGGCGATCCATTCGGCGCTGAGGCCAAATGGCGTGTCAGCAGCCAGGCATCGCCGCTTTCTCCAAATCAATCCTGGACGCCTACCATATCCATTTTCAATCCAGTGGACCGGTCTTTACCGAGGGTGGCGGCACCGGCCACCAGGTTTCCAAAGCCCCCCACCTGATGTTCTTCAACGGTCAGGATCACCCCGATATCGCTCACCGCTTTCACGATGGTGGTTTCGTCAAATGGCTTGATGGTGTGGAGACTCTGTCACCGGCATTGATATGCAATGGAACAGGGGGCAAGGGGTCTTCCGGCAACGGGAACCATATTTCACAATACAGTTCAATTTGCTTTTATATGTGATAAGAACCTGCTTTTACGTGGAGGAAGTATAGGAAAATCATTCTTCTATGTCAATGAAAAGCTGACAACAAAATGAGGGCACGGTTATCGATGATTGCACTGTGATCTTCCCAAGCCGCCTATCCGCATGAAGGGATTCTCAAGGGTCGGATTTATCCTGCTTCGCCGTGCCTCCATGAATGGCTTTCATGTAGAGGGCATGCACCGGGACAAAAGGAATATTGTTTTCTTCACAAAAATCTGTTACTTAGTACCGGATGAAGATGCATTACAGGGCAATTACCATATCTTCCGGGAATGGTTTGATTATCGTGGCAATGTCTTGGGGGGTAGCATCCATGTCCTTACATACAACTACTTAACCTTCGGAATCTATGATACAAGGATAGATGGTTCCAACATGGAGATCGATACCACAATAATGGTCACGCTGTTGTGTCTAAAATTTCATTGAGTATTCTCCGTTGTTTTATGCGCCGTAGCAGCTTCGATTAACGCTACACCACAGGAAGGGCTCAATGAGTATCAACGGCTACAGGAGGACAATCATGAAAAAGATTAAAATTGCATGCATCGGTAATTACCCCCCGCGGGAATGCGGGATTGCGACCTTTACGAGGGATCTCGTCGAATCGATGGAAGGAACGGATCGGGCCGAGTGTTCTGTTGTCGCAATCAATGATCAAGACCAGGACTACTCCTATCCCGAGAAGGTGCGATATATCATCCGGCAGAACCATCAACGGGATTATCTCAGGGCGGTCAAATTTATCAATTACAGCGATGCCGATGCCTGTGTCCTGGAACATGAATTCGGGATATTCGGCGGTGACAGCGGCATTTACATCCTTCCGTTAATCCATAGGCTCAGGATTCCCCTTGTTGCCACCCTGCATACAGTGCTTGAGAGGCCTTCCTATAACGAAAAGGCAATCATCCATGAGATCGGTGATAAAGCTGAGAAAGTAGTGGTGATGAGCCATCGGGCGGTCAAATTCCTGACCGAAATTTATGATGTGCGACGGGAAAAGATTGAGCTTATCGAACACGGTGTCCCCGATCTCGATCTTGTTCAGAGGGATCAATATAAAAAGAAGTTTAATCTGGAGGGCAAAAAGGTCATCTTTACCTTTGGCCTGTTGAGCCGAAGCAAGGGGATCGAGACGGTCATCCAGGCCCTGCCCGAGGTTGTCCAGAAACATCAGGATGCTGTGTTCATTATATTGGGTAAAACACATCCGGCCGTGTTGCGCAGTTCAGGCGAGGAGTACCGGAATTATCTGAAACGCCTGGTTGAAAAGAATAATCTGAGAAAACACGTCTATTTCAATAACCGTTTTGTCAGCGCAACAGAACTGTTTGAGTATCTATCCGCCATCGATATCTATATCACCCCCTATCTGAATGAGGCCCAGATTACCAGCGGGACCCTCGCATATGCCGTAGGAGCGGGGGCGGCCGTAATCTCCACCCCTTACTGGCACGCGCAGGAGCTCCTGGCGGAGGGGAGGGGAAAGCTCTTTGATTTTCACGATTCAAAGGCGCTTGCCCGCATCCTCAACGAACTGCTGGATAACCCCTCCACACTGCTCGAATTGCGACACAAGGCTTACACCTACGGGCGGCAGATGACATGGCCCGTTATCGGGGAGA
>CAYMYS010000062.1:0-16422 GCA_964394725.1 uncultured Syntrophaceae bacterium | reverse complement strand
TAAATGAAAGGCCACTGCCCCGGAAACTCCTGGCCGTCGATCATGAAATCGATTGTGATGCAAATTTGATAAATTGAAGCTTCCAGCAACAGGCTTGGTGAAAAGCGATCGCTGTTCAATTCACATGCAACTGGGATGTAGGCTGCAACAGACTGAATTAATGGGCAATATGTGCTATGTTGAGGCCGAGCACGGAGGAAATTAAGGAAAGTGAGAAAGGTTATGACAACAGAATACGAAGGAATTGTAAAACAAGATCGTTTTGATCCAGAGGGCTGTAAAAGGACTATGAAGGCAGTCGTTACCACCGGCAACGGTGGATACGAAAAGCTTGTATACTGCACCGTCCCCGTCCCGACGATTGAGCCGGGCGAGGTCCTGCTGCGAGTCCTCGCCGCCGGCATTAACAACACCGAAATAAATACACGCCTCGGCTGGTACTCCTCGTCGGTCACAACGGCAACAGAAGTTGCGGCAGATGTGGAGGAGAAGCAAGCGACTGCAAAGGCAGACGGAGGATGGAACAAGGCGACGCCCTTCCCCTTCATCCAGGGTACGGATTGTTGCGGCCGTGTCGTTGCCGTCGCCCCCGGTGGCGACGAAAGCACCCTCGGTTCGCGCGTTCTGGTGCGATCGTGCATGCGCCCGTCGGGTTTTGAGTCAATGGAGAATATATGGATGGCCTCTGATTTCGATGGCGCCTTCGCCCAGTTTGTGAAGGTACCTGCCGGTGAAATTTTTACGGTGAACTGCAATTGGAGCGATGCCGAACTTGGCACGATCCCCTGTGCCTATGGGACGGCTGAGAACATGGTGCACCGCGCTAAGATCTGTAACGGCGAGCATGTGCTGGTCACGGGAGCATCGGGCGGCGTCGGTTCTGCCGTCATACAACTGGCTAAGCGGCGCGGCGCCAGGGTGACTGCCATTGCGGGGAAGGCAAAGATGGAGCACATACGATCTATTGGACCCGATCATGTCATCGCTCGCGGCGACGATATCGTTGCCGGTCTGGGCGAGAAATCTGTGGACGTCGTCGTTGACAATGTTGCCGGCCCAGACTTTGGCGACTTGTTGAAAGTACTGAAGAGAGGGGGGAGATATGTATCCTCCGGTGCAATCGGCGGTCCACTGGTGACGCTCGACATGCGCACCTTTTATTTGAAAGACCTGACGCTGGTAGGCTGCACAGCCTGGGACGAACCTGTTTTCCCAAACCTTGTTTCCTACATCGAGCGTGGCGAGTTGCGGCCCCTCGTAGCAAAGACCTTCCCCCTCGAAGAGATTGCCGAGGCACAGCGCGAGTTCCTCAAAAAGGAACATGTCGGCAAATTTGTGCTGCTTCCGCCGTCCTTGGATGATTGAGATGTGATCCTGTGATTTACGGAATTCCCGTCGGATTTCAGGGAATGCAGGGCCGCTTCCGCGACCTGTGTTGGTTTCCTTTCTCTTACCCGTTATTCCGAGAAATATGCTTCACTATCGCCTTGTGTAATCCCCGATCTGTTCTTTTCAGCATCTATTATACGATCGAATCCCGTCACTCACTGCGAAGGCATGGTGATTCACATTCCTATCCTTAGCGACTTCTTCCTTAATTTGTATAAATTCATCGACGTTTCCCAGAAAAGCGTCCGCCACGACAGGATCAAAATGCTGTCCCCTCGCCGATTTGATAATATCGCAGGCTACATCGACGGGATAAGGCTCCTTGTAGGGACGCTGCGATGTCAAGGCATCAAAGGTATCTGCGAGCGCTACGATTCGTCCCTCTATAGGTATCCTCTCTCCGGAAAGTTTATTCGGGTGGCCCTGTCCATTCCACTTTTCATGGTGAGTGATCGCTATCCGCTGAGCCAGCCTCAGTATCTCCGACTTGGATCGTGCCAGGATTTTCGCCCCTATGGTGGTATGGGTCTTCATAATTTCAAATTCCTCTTCCGTCAGCTTCCCCGGTTTGAGCAAGATCTCGTCCGAGACGCCTATGTTTCCCACATCATGCATCGGCGCAGCATAGAGTAGATTCTTAACTTCACCGGGGTGAAGGCCCAGCTTTTCACCAAGGAGGGCACTGTAACGGCTCATGCGCGCTATGTGGGCGCCTGCGTTTACATCTTTATACTCGGCGATGATAACCAGACGGCTGATGGCATCGAGATAGCCACCCTGCAACTCCTTATAGGCGGATCGTAATTCCAGGAAAGTTTTATCGAGATCATCGGCAACTGTATCAGACTGTTGCATGACCACTGCCACCCCTCCCCTCTCTTCCTTGTCAGAGCTGTAAGCCCCTGCATCGAAATCGCTGAATTTTCCAAACGATATGTTATTGTCCATAGATGCGCTCCCTTAACACCTTCATATTGATTATTTCTCTTAACCCCGATAGACGGGATATTTTCTAGCTTACCAACCCCCATGAAGGGATAAGTCCCGCTAAAGGGGATAAGTGCGCTCACACTATTGCTTTCTAACAGAAAGCAATAGCTACCTTACTAGCCCCCATAAAGGGGATAAGTGCGGTAACGAAATTGATTTCTAACGAAACCAATTTCTACCTTACTAATGCATTCAAAAAACTATTACCGGTAATTCTTACAACAAACCCCTTCCCATAAAAGGAAGAAATCCATATTCAGCCGCATGGAATGTTTCAGTTCAGGAGACAGGTTGCCCCGAGTGATAATTTGTTGTAAAATACATCTCCCTTCAGGAAGCTGGAAATGAGATAACCGATGGAAGGAGAGATCAGCAAAGAGGCGAGACTTCGCTGCATTATTGAAACAGGAAAGCCAAAAGCAATTTACAGGAAAATTAATCGCCAAAGAGGTGGTTTTTCAAATGGCTGAAACGATATCAGGCAAGGGAAAAAGAGAAGGAGGCACCTTCCATTCCCTCAATATCATTGATCTTTACAGCCAGTGAGTATATATGGCATCTCAAAGAGCAAAAGGGAATAATCTGGTCGCTTCCCCTTTATTCAAATGCAGGCAGACCCTGGAAAACTCTAACATTCAAGTTGTTCTTAAAGATCACAAAGTCCTTACAATTCTTTTTATAAGCAGTTCCTCATCAACATAACCAACTGTCCTGAAAGCCCTTGGAAAAGTCCCCTTAAATTTTCTGCAACAGGTCCATGCAAGATATTGTGCTTTGTCACCATCTATGCCTGCAGATAATGTTCGAATTGTGTCGACTCATTACGTGTATTTTTATCGGTAATTTGCAAAATAACTTAACGTAAATCAGACCCAGCGCTTTCGATTTTGCGTAATCGGTTATAATTATTTGATAAATATTCTATCTGAAAACTTCTACGGACCGGCATGGCGAAGATGACATTAAGAAATATCGATTTTTATAAATTATTTTTAAAGAATTTCAAAAACAAACCGATATACAAATGAAGGTCCCGGTAGAGTAGTCCATAACAGGCAAAAAGAAGACAGGAGGTCCTATGGGCAAAGAAAAAAGGAGGCACAAGAGAATATACATAGACATAGATTTAATCGCCCAGGTGAGAAAGGACACAGATCAGGAATTCCACCAGTCATTTGTCAAAGATATCAGTGAAGGGGGCGTACGTATTATTCTCGCCATAAAAATAAAGCCAGAAACCAATGTTCACATTAATTTTCAAATTCCGGAAATAATGTCACAACCAATAGAGGTCTCGGGAAAAACCATATGGGAAAAGTGGATAGCAAAGGAGAAAGGCTATGTCCACGGAGTAAAGTTTATCGATGTTAACCTTAATCATTTGTATGAGCCATCTTTTAATTGAGTTCCCGATTAATGATATTTATGCCATGTTCTTTGATAAACTCATAGGGTGTCACGTTGTCCAATAAACCATGGCGTCGTTCTTTGTTGTACCTCTTTCTCCGCAGTTTAACCCCGGACTGGACATCAGCGATAGAAAGAAACCGATGCCTGTTAAGGCATTCATCTAATTTTACCGTTCAAACATTCAATGAAGGGATTTTCAAAAGGGTTGCCGGGACGGGTATGTTCCGAGGCAATGGTTGGTTCATTTTTCCGACCATACATGAAACAGGATTGACTCAAAAGGCCCAAGACCCTTACAAAAACATTATCGTAGTCCATAAACAGGCAAAAAGAAGGCAGGAGATTCTATGAACAGGGAAAGAAGAAAGCACAGGAGAGTAAATATAGATATAGATTTAATCGCAAATTGCAGAGGGGACACAGATTCGGGATTATACCAGTCATTTGTTAAAAACATCAGTGAAGAGGGCGTGTGCATTATCCTCGACAAAGAAATAAAGCCCGAAACCAATCTTCTCCTTAATTTTCACATTCCCGAATTGATGTTACAACCCGTGGAAGTCTCGGGAAAGACAATGTGGGAAACGCGAATGGAGAACGAAGAAGGCTATGCTCACGGAATAATGTTTACCGATATACCGGAAAAGCACAAAGAGATTTTGGAATATGTAAGAAGCCTCATTTATGATATAAGAAAAACAGAATCTTTATAAGTGTTTAACGTTATCGACCATATATTCCGCCCATACTTTTCCCTCGAAACCCGAAGGAATTAACTCGCCCCTATTGCAGTTATAAAGGAGAAGTAAGGAGTCCCTTCGATGCATGCCAAAGAAAGATATCCCTTTTCACTGAAGTCGGTTATTGAAGAAAACAGGTTTCAAAACATTATCGACTCTAATATGTTTTCCGCCTATATACCGGAAGAACTCCCTGTGCCGCGAATCGAGGACCCCCGGAAGGCTCAGATCGCCAACGGGAAGATTTTCAGACACCCGGGGTATGTCAGATCCCAACATATCAATCAGACATTTCATTACACGGGATACATCAAACGTGTCGAAAACAGTCAGTACAGAGAGTACCTTCCCATGCTCTTTCGGGAATTGAAGTACTTTGTCAGGGTTCTCGAAGACATTGTCTTCACCCTCGATGTGGCCATTCCCCGGGAAATCTATGTGGAACAAAAGACAGGCATAGAGAATTTCCTTCTTGCCTACCAGGAGCGTGCACGGTTCGGTAGAGAGTGGATTGAAGAGATATGGAAACATCAGATGAACTATCTTGAAAATATTGACATGCTGATGGAAACCCTTCAGGTGCAGGGGCAGGTTTTCGACTTCAGTGATCATTCGCTCTATGCCGAAATTGTATCCTCCTGTAAAGACCTCTTCCGAACTTTCGGGTGGGAATACCCGGCAGACGCCGATTTCGGCCTTGTGGCGAATTGCTGCCTCAAGGCGGCATATGAAAATCAATCGAAGACACTGTGGTCCGGAGACGGACATATTCTGATGATACTGAAAATTCTTTACACTGAATCAGACCTTTCAAAAAAGTTCCCGCAGATTTATCTGAGGACCAGTTACAGCCCTCAGCGTTTCAAGCAATCCTTCCCCCGACACATGATGTGATCAGGGTCCAATGTAAAACAGAGAATATCCACAATCCCCACTCCCTTGTTGCATGACTTTTTTATCTCTATGAAAAGGATGACCAGCGTCTCCCTTCCCGGCCCTTTGCTAAACATTATATCTCTTGACAGGGGTATCGGCCCTTGATACTTTTCGGCTCGGAATACAATGGTTACAGCCTCAGAATCAAGAGGAGGAATCAATGATTGTCGCTCATCGCGGCGCATCACGACATGCGCCGGAAAATACAATCCCCGCCTTTAAGCTTGCATGGGAAAGCGGTGCAGATGCCATTGAGGGCGATTTCCAACTCACAAGGGATGGGAAAATCGTCTGCATCCATGACAGCAACACCAGGAGAATTGCCGTCAAGAAAATGACCATCAAAGAGGCAACACTGGAGGAGTTGCGCACCCTCGACGTGGGCGCATGGTTTGGAAAGGCATGGCAGGGGACACACATTCCGATCATTTCAGAGGTATTGTCAACCATACCGCCGGGAAAGACAATCTACATCGAGATCAAAAGCGGCGAAGAGATCATCGCCCCACTATTCGAAGAAATCGAGAAATCAGGATTAGAGACAGGGCAGATCGTCGTTATTTCCTTCAACGGAGAAATAATCCGGACATTAAAGGCACAGGCGCCGCAGTTTAAGGCCTTCTGGCTCTCTGATTTCAAAAAGGGCCGGTCGGGAGATGTGACTCCTTCCCTTACGACTATCCTGGATACGCTGGAGAGGACGAGGGCGGACGGACTCAGTTCCACCTACAAATTGATCGATGAATCCATCATCTCAGCAATCAGGGCACAGGGATATGAATACCATGTCTGGACCATCGACGATGTGGGAAGGGCACGGAAATTCAAGCGATGGGGGGCCCAATCCATAACGACAAACGATCCCCTTTATTTGAGGAAGCACATGGCCGATTTATCATAAGGTCTTGAGGCGGGGGGCAGGAAGAACAATTTAATTACGTCCTTTCTGCAGTTGAGGGTATAGATTCCCTATCATGAGAGACATCTGCCGCAGAGGTTGTCTTTGGTATTTTTAAGGCGTCTATCATTTTCAAAATTGACCCAGGCGCCTGATTGTTATCTAAAATTGAAGCCTTTCCTCCAAAATTATACATAGTAGCATTATCAACATTTCTCTTTATCCTGTGCTTGATATTCTATTCTAAAAATCTCGGGAAATATTTCTTGACAACCGTTTCAATCTATTTTATTACCACTGGGAGACGGGAGAGAGGGATTTTCTTGAACGTTATGATGGTGGTGCGCAATTTTAAATTGCGATGATGAGCAATTTGGATTGTGTAATAAAATTTAAACGCCAAAGGATTAAGGATACTGGATATGGAAATTCGTATTAACAAAGAGTTTTGCAAAGGTTGCAACTACTGCATCGAGTATTGTCCCATGAAGGTTTATGAGCCTTCTGATGAATTAAACGGAAAGGGATACCGGGTTCCAATCATAGCAAGGCCTGAAGACTGTTCCGAATGCGGCCTTTGTGAACTTTATTGTCCCGAGTTCGCTATAATTCTCAAGAAGACAGCTTAACACAGACAACCATGTTACACTGTACTGTAATCTACGTGGAAATTAAAATGTGTAGATCAGTTCAACAGAAATGAATGAAAGTAGGAGGATGAGCCGTGTCGAAGGCTATTAAAAGAAAAGATTTCGTTCAAGGAGATGAGGCTATTGCAGAAGGTGCCATAGCGGCAGGCTGCAGATATTTTGCGGGATACCCCATAACACCGGCCTCTGAAATATCGGAATGCCTCGCAAGGAGGTTGCCCGAAGTGGGAGGGGTTGCCATGCAGATGGAAGATGAAATCGCGTCCATCCATTCCATAGGCGGCGCCTCGGTGGCGGGGATGAAAGCACTGACGGTGTCTTCCGGCCCGGGAATCAGCTTAAAGCTGGAAGGTCTCGGCTGGGGAATCAAAAACGAACTCCCCTATGTGGTGGTTGACGTACAGAGGGCCGGTCCCAGCAATGGTGTGGCCACACGTGTTGCTCAAGGCGACTTTTATACCGTCAAGTACGGTTCTGCCGGTGGCAACAATTCGATAATTGCACTTGCGCCGAAGAGTGTCCAGGAGGCATTCGATCTCACAATCGAATGCTTTAACTTGGCCGAAACATTCCGCACCCCCGTCTTTCTCCTCGCAGATGAAACGGTGGGTCACACGAGAGAACTACTGGAAATCCCGGAAGACAGTGAGATAGAATTGGTGGAACGCAAGAAACCGACGGTACCACCTGATGAGTTTCTCATGTACCCCTTTGATACCCCTGAGGCAATCAATTACCCCTATCCCAATATCGGAGACGGATACGGTATCTGTGTGTCTCCATATACACACACATCCCGCGGTTATGCCACAGAGGCAAAGAAGGATCATGACAGGATGGTTCAGCGCATCGTAAAGAAGGTAACGTCCCATCTGGACATGCTGACGCGGTGCGAGGAAGAGTTGATGGACGACGCAGAGTACGCCATCATAGCATACGGATGCGAGGCGCGTCCGGCACTGGAAGCGGCAAAAATGGCCAGGGAGGCGGGGATAAAGGCGGGATTCATGAGACCCATCTTTGTGTGGCCCTTCCCCGATGAGCCGGTCTTCAAGATCGCTTCCAAGGTAAAGAAGATACTCGTACCTGAGCTGAACATAGACGGTCAGTTTTCGAGAGAGGTAGCCCGCGCAGCCAAAGGCCAGGCCGAGGTATATCATCTCGGTTCGGGTGGCGTTGAGACACACCTGCCGGAAGAAATTTTTGAAGAGTTTAAACGAATAATCAAATAGGTATCTGGGCCCACGAGAGATAACGTTGTGGAAGCACCAATATTGATATTTAGACAGAGATTTTAAAGGAGGATACTTCAGATATGAAGACTCAAGAAGATATGGCTGTGGCTATGCATCCCTTAGCCGCAAAGTACCTGAGGCCTGAAAGGATGCCTCACAAGGCGTGTCCCGGTTGTGGTATCGGTCATGTAGTCCATTGTACACTGAATGCCTGTGAGGATCTCAACCTGAACGCCGATAATACGGTATGGGTTCAGGGTGTGGGGTGTTCAAGCAGGATCAGTTATACATTATGGAAGGGAGACAACATCGACGCCCATCACGGCAGGATATTTGCGGTGGCAACGGGCATGAAGATGTCGCGACCGGATCTCAATTTCATCTGCTTCACCGGAGACGGCGACTGTGCCTCCATCGGTGGTAATCATTTCCTGCACGCCTGCAGACGTAACCTGGATGTGACCGCCCTCATGTTCAACAATTCGATTTACGGTATGACGGGAGGCCAGGTGGCACCCACCTCACCAGTAGGTGCAAAGACACAGACGACACCCTATGGGAATCTGGAAGACCCCATGGATGCATGCAAAGTAGCCATGGCCGCCGGTGCGTCCTATGTGGCTCGTTGGAATTCCACAGATTTTAAACAGCTGACAAATTCCATCAAGAAGGGAATTCAGACAAAGGGGTTCAGCTTTATAGAAATATTGGTGCCCTGCCCCACACAGTACGGTCGCTATGTTCTGGGCGTGAGCGATCCCATAGAGGTCGTCAAGTGGTATAAGGAAAATTCGGTGACACTGAAGAAGGCTGAAAAGATGTCACCTGAGGAGCTGGAAGGCAAATTCCTCCTTGGAGAGTTCGCTCACAGAGAGGATCGAACGGGCATCGTAGAGAGATACTGGGATGCTGTGAAGAAGATTCAGGAGGGGAGGAAATAATCATGGCAAGAACAGAAATACGATTTGCTGGATTCGGAGGCCAGGGATTACTCCTGGCAGGCATCATGCTCGGTAAGGCCGCCTGCATGTTCGCCGGGAAGTACGCCGCACAGACACAGACCTATGGATCGGAGGCCCGCGGCGGTGCAAGCCAGTGTAATGTGGTTATCGATGATGTCCCCCTCACCTATGTGGGCGTCGTCCATCCCGACGCCTTCCTCTGCATGAGTCAAGAGGCATATGACAGGTTTGTAGACGACCTGAGAGAAGGCGGAGAGGTCTTCTATGACGAGGATCTGGTAAAGATCAAAGAGATTCCCGGCGCAAAGCAGTATCCCATACCGGCAACCACGGCAGCCATCAAGACAATTGGTAAGCAGATCGTGGCCAATATGATTATTCTGGGGGCTCTCGTCGAAGGCACGGGTGTGTTGGACCATGATATTGTTAAGCAGTGCATACGGGATAATGTCCCCAAGGGAACGGAAAAACTGAACATCAAGGCTTTCGATGAAGGAAGAAAGCTTTACAAAAAAGTTTCCTGACCCACAAAGGTACAGTATGTCGAAAAAAATTCTGATAACAGAAAATATAGTGGGGCCGGGGATCGACAGCTTGAGGGAGAAGTATGATGTCACTCAGGATAAGGATCTCTGGCAAAAGAAGGACGAACTCCTGCAGGTGGCTGGCGATTACGATGCAATCATCGTGAGGAACCAGACGAAGGTTACGGAAGATATCCTCAAGGCCGCATCTAAATGCCTCGTAGTAGGGAGAGCCGGTGTGGGCATCGATAATATCGATGTGAAGGCTGCATCGACTGAAGGAATCGTCGTTGCCTTTACGCCCGAGGAAAATTCAATATCCGTTGCCGAACAGGTCATGGGTATGATGCTCTGCCTTGCCAAGAAGTTTCCCGGAGCCGATGCCAGTGTAAAGAGCGGAAGCTGGGACCGCATGGCCTTTCTGGGTGTGGAGCTTTTCGGTAAGACACTGGGCGTAATCGGTCTCGGAAAGATTGGCGCCAGGGCTGCCCTGCGTGCCAAGGCCTTCGGTATGCGCATTATAGGCTATGATCCCTACCTGACGAAGAACAACTTCACGGTGACGGAAACAGGCGCCGCACTCTGCGACCTCGACACGCTCCTGAGAGAGAGTGATTTTATCACCATTCACCTGCCATTGACCGATGAGACACGGCAGATGATAAATGAAGAGACGCTGGCCAAGATGAAACCGACGGCCTATCTCATTAATACGTCACGCGGGCCCATTGTAAAGGAAAAGGCCCTCTACGATGCCCTTTCTAAAGGTGTCATCGCCGGGGCTGCTCTCGATGTGAGGGAGCAAGAACCGCCGAAGGATAGTCCCTTGAACACACTGGACAATATTCTTCTCACTCCCCATGTGGCCGCCTTTACACAGGAGGCCCAGGACAAGGTTGTGGAGTCCCTGGCCGATGATGTGGACAGGGTACTTTCAGGTGGTCCCGCACTGAGGGTCGCCAATTTCCAAAGTCCCAAAAAATAAGTGAACTCACAAAAATCCCCTGGCCGAAAGACTGCCAGGGGATTTTTTTTGTGAATGGACACTGAAGTTGAAGCCCCCCCCCCACAGCATTGCAGAAAGAGATTTGCCCGTCGTTCTATCCCACCCCATTTCTTTATAGTAAATATCCAGCATTTCATCGAGTACCTGTACAATTTACTGGACAAATCATTTTTTTAACTCTACACTTGTACGATAAATAGAACAACTATGGAGGGCGCAAATGAGAATCATAAATTTCAGTGAAGCGAGAAATAAACTGAAAACAATATTAGATCAAGTTGTTGATGACGCTGACTACACGGTAATTACAAGAAGAGACGCTGAAGACGCTGTAGTAATGTCCTTAGATACTTTCAACAGCTATCTTGAAACATTTCACCTTTTAAAATCTCCCGCCAACGCTGAACATCTTGCGAAGTCTATCGCTCAATATAAAAATGGTGAAACGACTGAAAGAGAAATGATCAATGAATAGGAAACTCGCGTGGACTGACGAAGCCTGGAAAGACTACATATATTGGCAAACTCAAGATAAAAAAACACTAAAGCGTATCAATAGGCTACTTGATGACATCAAACGAAATGACCCATTCAAAGGTATCGGAAAACCAGAACCTCTAAAGGAAAACCTGAGTGGATTCTGGTCCAGAAGGATTGATGAGACAAATCGTTTAGTATATGCAGTCGATGAAATATATATTACAGTTATTTCTTGTAGGTATCATTATTAAAATCGAATCGGGTAGCCGGGGGATTTTAACACCGTCCCCCACAACACCTCGCATGCAGGTCCACACGATTCAAAGGGGACGTCCCTTTCTTCCAAACTCCCATTCATTAACTCGGTATTCCCGTTCCCGTTGGTAAATCTTGTTATTAATTCCTGTTATTAATTTCTTGACTTTTAATCTAATGAGCGTAGCATCCCCTTCATAAGACAATTTATTCCGTGAATTTGTAATCAGTATCAGGAGTTGTAACCCTTACTAAAGGAATAAGGGGGAATTATGATCTGACCATATAACACATCCCCCGTTTCACATTCAGTGTCGGGGTTTTTTGCGTGTGTCAGATGGTATTTCAGGGAGTATTATACTGATCTGCGTAATACTCCTTCATGAAACAGATATTTTGCCCCATATGTATTTGCAAAACAAGCCGTTATTAGTGCTTTCTTAAAGCATTTTCGAGGGGTCTTATATTGCAATTTTGCAGTGTTTGCAAATTTCACGAAGATCCGTATATACACTGCTATGTTTTTAAAATTAGAAACTAATGGTATTAAAAGTGAACTGAAATTTTGTGGCATCTCAAGACCTGTCCCTTTAGTACTTCGTAATTGAGAAACACATTATTGATTGACAGAGCATTAATTGGAACACATAGTTTTTCTAGATTGCAATGCCATCCGAGCCCCACTAAGGAACCCAAAATTCCCGCATCAATGGCAAGAATATGCTACGACCCAACCTGATCAGGTAATTGAACGACTCCAAAATGCAACAATTGCGATAACCAATAGAGTATCTTTGGCGGAGAGCAAATTTGCCCAGCTACCCTTGTATAAGGTTTATTGCCGTGGCAGCGACAGGCATGGACTGCATTGATCTTGATGCATGCAGTGATCGAGGCATCGTCGTCTCCAACATCCGCAACTGGTCTGTCTCTGTTGCGGAGCATGTATTTGCACTCCTCCTGACGTTGAGGCGAAATCTTCTCGCCTACCACTCTGAGGTGCAAAGCGGTGCATGGCGGGAGTCTCCGACATATACGCTTCTTCTGGAACCAATACCGTTAGCCTTGAGGGGCTCTACCATGGGCATTATCGGCTACGGTTCGATTGGTAGTACGGTTGCTGGGATAGCCGAATCCTTTGGCATAAAAATAATCATCGCAGAACGCAAGGATTCCCTTGTTATCCGAGAAGGAAGACATCCGTTCCTTGAAGTTCTTCAGAAAAGCGATGTACTTGTAGTTCTTTGCCCCCTGACAGAGCAAACATTCGGTCTTATCGGCGACAATGAACTGAGGGAAATGCGTCGTCACGCCTTGCTCATCAATTGTGCCGTGGTGGAATCGTCGATGATGAGGCCCTGTCTAAGGTCCTCAAAAATGGGAGCATTGCCGGTGCAGGAGTTGATATTCTAAGCAAGGAGCCTCCCCTAGAGGGAAACCCTTTGCTAGATCTGCATCAGCCCAATCTCATTATGACACCACATGTGGCATGGGCAAGCGTCCAATCGCTGGAAACCTTGACTGAGCAGTTGATTGGAAATCTGGAGGCTTTTGCAGCTGGCGTTCCTGAAAATGTGGTCACATGATCGTCAATGACCAGCCCCTCAAACCACTTCAAACAATGCACCAGTTGAAATGTATTGCAACGGCCTAAGCACTAACCAAGAATGTTCAAAAAAAAACATAACAAAAGGGTGGAGAGGATGCAAAATAAGCCTTCAATTTTTGCGATCATTGCGGTCGCGCCTCTCACCCAAGTCGTTGTAGCGCGCCCCCTTGTCACTTTTTGAACACTCTCTTTTATTCCATCAGGCCATAACTCATACATATTGCATGCATCTTCAATTCCGGTTTATACAGATGAGTGAACCGGATCATTTGTTTGTGCTTGGCAAAAATGGCATGGATGTCATCAGCTTTTTTCCAGCCATCCTCTATCAGTTTTTTATATATTTTTTCATAATGCGTATCTACATCGTCCTTGCCTGCCTGGCTCATGTCGGGAAGCGTATAATAAATCGTATACTCGTCATCACCGGATTTTATTTTTTCAAACACAGCACCGAGAAAAGCTGTAATACCAAAGCCAGCCAATTTATTTTCCAAACCTTCTTTTGTCAACAATGGATCCGATGCTTTCTTTTCCACGACGATCTGTTCTTTTTGAACTGGTTTTTCTGTGTTGGTTTCATCCGAATTTTGTGATGAACATCCGCAAAATACAAAAAACAGGGCAGCCAGCCCCAGGAAAATTATTTTTTTCATCTTATTGTACCTCCTTAGAAATTAGTGTTTTTTATGAGCTTTTATTTTTCTTTAAAAATGCTTCAAATTTTATCCAGATTCTCCTGGGATTCTTTGGAAATCGCATTCATTTTTTTATAATATTGTCCTGCTGTCTCCAATAATGTTCGTTTTTCTGTCCCTTTTTGTTTCGCTGCTAAAATGATATAGGCATGGGCAGCGAATCTTATATTTTCATCAATAGGGATCAGATTTGTTTCTATCCAACCAATCTTTATTCGCCAATCCCCGGGCAGATATAATTTCAATTGTCCAGGTAGCGGATGCTGCCTGTGCCCATCCTGCATCAAAGACGAATAAAAACGAAAGTAATACGGTTATCAAGGTAAGTTTTAATTTTTTACGTGGTTTCCCCTCCAAATCAAAGACAGAATTTCTGCTGCAAAGGCATATTACGCCTATCATAGGGAGAAATCAAATCACAATGCCAGCTAAATCGTTAATTTTTTCGCATCATGCTTTACTGATTGCTAATTGCTTGAAGACATAGACGGAAAGATGTAATAGGGACTTGTAATGAAACGGCCGGCGATATATTATCCAGATTGAACTTGAAAAAATAAGAGAAATTGATATGACAATCTTTTCCCATAGAAAAAATATAGTTTTATGTTTATTGTTTTTATTTGTGTTATTTTCGCTTTTAACTGCCTGCCATTCCAAATATATTTTCACCGGGATTGACACTTGCTGGTCTCCCGCCTGGAATAATGCCAAGACGGCGGTTGCCTTTATGACCGTCAAAATGGTCTACCGGCCTGCCAGCGGAATTGCAAAATTTCCCGACGGTGGAACTGTAGAAATTGAGTACCAGGATATCGGCCTATATTATTTTAATTTAGAGGATAACAAACTTGTAAAAGTGGATAGCTTTACAGAATTAACACCATGGGCGAATACTTGGAAAAGTAATTATAAGGCCGATATCGCATTTACAGATACTTTGATCTATTATAAAATTAAACCCAAAATGTGGAGGCTTAAAAAACAGGCTGAGAAAGGCCCGGACGCTTTAAAAGCCCGCGCCCTCATCGAAAAATACAGTAAATGCTATGCTTATGATATCAAGGACCATAAGATCAGCGAAGTTGATCCTGAATTATTTAATAAGCTTTTTAATCAAACCAAGAAATTAAATAAAATCAGTTATAATCGATTAAATTCTTTGCTCAAAGAAGTTTCCTTATCTGACTGGGGAATCGTCTTAAAGGATATCTATCCACAGTCGGATCAAGACTATATCGAGTATATCGTATATAATCAGGGCAGTGGGAGAGTTCAGGACTGGATAATGGGACAGGTCATTCCGACTTTCAGCAAAAAGAAAATAAAAGGTATGCTCAAGGAAATGGAAACCTATAAAATAAAGTTAGAGAAAAAAGATAAATCATCTTACAACGATCATGTACGAAAGATAAATTATGATAAATATTATGAACCGGTACGTAAGAAACTTATGGAATTTTTATAAAGGGATAACCTGTATCCTTCTTCTTTTTGTATTTTTACTGCCTCAGAATATCAAGGCACAGCAAAATGATGACTGGCAGGAGATTTTCCTTTTAGACAAGACTCCATTAAATTCATACATCGAATTTGTATCCGATGATATCAAAGATTTTTTTAACCCAGTTGAAGAGAACGCTTACCCTTCAACCAATCTGTTTGACGGCTATTTAAAAACCTGTTGGGCATCAGGCTCGTCCAAAACAAATAAAAATGCAGTACTTTATATCCGTTTGTCCGATAGCATTGCACTCGATAAAATGATTCTGAATATTTTCCCCGGATATGGCAAAAGTACAAGATTATTTTACGCAAACGCACGACCCGAACAGATTCGCTTGTCCTTATTTGCAGCCTTTTATCCTGAAGGGTTCAGCACTGAAGTCAGCAGTTTATACATCATGAAAAAAGTCCCGTTTACTAAAAAATTAGAGATCGCTGACAGGTTTGGCATCCAATCTTTCCCGCTTAACTTTGATAAAAAAGAATTACTTAAGTTTCAAAAAGAAGCCTTGGCACAGGCGCATAACTTTTCCGGTCCCACATATAAAAGGCTTTCTGAAGCCATGCTGCCCAGATCTTATTTTTCTTCTTTTATTTTAAAAATAGAAATCACGGCGTCCTATCATGGCTCTAAATATGATGATGTGTGTATCTCTGAGCTGTTTTTTAATGATAGATTTATTACTCCCTATCCTGATAAATATCTTAAAATATCCAATGTCTATATTAAAGATGAAAATACTTTACTGGCAGACTTCACCGATAAAAAAGAGGTTGTTATCTATAGGGATACGTCTTCTGTCTTTACTTATATTGATTGGCCTGAAAATAAGAATTGGGCTGTTTTGCATTATGTTAAAAAAGATGCAGCAGGAGAAGGGTCTCGTGTCGAAGAACTCAGTTCATTGCTAGATCTGAAAAATAGGGAAGTTGTCGACTCAAAATTTAAAAAATACACAGGGAATACGCCACTGTTCATGCTGTTAGAAGAAGACGATGAGGGAGTGCTGTATATAAAAGAAAGAAACTACAATATTGAATTGAGATAAATCCTATATTGTAAAGGGGTCAAATCTACTTTTGTCTCTTGCTAATTTTTATTGTATTGCTATGCTATGTCCAGACCATTAAGAA
>CAYMYS010000061.1:0-16929 GCA_964394725.1 uncultured Syntrophaceae bacterium | reverse complement strand
GTGATACACTAAATTGTTGTCGGAAGTGTCTCAAAGTCATTGACAAGTTCCGGATAGTATTAAAGAATATTCCTATAATGATAAAAATAGATATTGAGGGGGAGGTATGAGAAAGGTATTCATTGTTAATGGTGTCCGCACCGCAGGAGGGGGTTTTGGTGGAAGTCTGAAGGGGAAGAAAGTACCCGAACTGGGGGGGATTGTCATCAAGGAGGTACTGAAGCGGTCCGATGTGCCGGGAGAAATGCTCGACGAAGTAATATTCGGCAATGCATGGCAGGCAGGTGTCGGCCCCAATCCTGCGCGGCTGTCAAGCGTTGCCGGCGGAGTTCCCCACTCGGTACCGGCAATATCGGTGAATGTCCGTTGCGGTTCCAGCCTGAAGGCACTGATTATGGGTGCACACGCTATTATGTCAGGGGATGAAGAGGCAATCCTTGTGGGGGGGGTGGAAAGCGCAAATAATGTTCCCTATCTCTTGGACAAGGCCCGCTGGGGATACCGGATGGGAGCATCAAAGCTCCTCGATGCGCTTCATCAGGATGGATTTTACTGTCCCCTGGGTGAAGGGCTGATGGGAGAAATAACAGAAAGACTGGTTGAAAAATACAGTATATCTCGTGAGGAGCAGGACGAATATGCCTGTGAGAGCCATCGTCGAGCCATCGATGCTATAAAGAGAGGCGCCTTTAAGGAAGAGATTGTAGGCGTAGAAATATTCAATCGCAAGACCAAGGAAACAGAGGTCTTCGCAACAGATGAGATCCCACGCGACGGAGTTAATGTAGAAAAGCTCGCCAAACTCAAACCAATATTCAAGAAAGATGGAACCATTACAGCGGCGACTTCAAGCGCTCTCTGCGATGCTGCATCGGCCCTCATTATCATGTCGGGAGATAAGGTGAATGAACTGGGCATCACACCGATGGCGGAAATTGTGGCCATGTCATTCGTGGGCGTAGATCCCAGGGAATTCGGCATAGGACCGGTGCCTGCTGTAAGGCAGCTGCTCAAGAAATCGAGGATGAAACTTGAAGACATCGATCTTGTAGAACTTAACGAGGCCTTTGCGGCGCAGATAATCGCTTGCGACAGGGAACTTCATTTCGATAGAGATAAGTTCAATGTCAATGGCGGTGCCATCGCACTGGGGCATCCTATTGCGGCGACGGGTGGAAAGATACTTGTCACACTCCTCAATGCCCTGAAGTCGCAGGGCAAGGAACTGGGGCTCTGCACACTCTGCATAGGGGGAGGCAATGGTGTCGGAGTGATAGTGAAAATAGGAGGATAAAACCATGACTGAAACAAAACGAAGACCCTTGGAAGGAATCAGGGTTCTGGCAATGGAGCAATTCATTGCCGGTCCAGCATGTTCCATGATGCTCGCCGATATGGGGGCAGAGGTAATCAAGGTAGAACGGCCGAAGGTGGGTGACCCGCGCCGGCATTTTCCCCCCTTTGCCGAAAATGAGAAGGGGGAGAAAATTGGCGGGGGCTTTATGTGTTTTAATCGAAGTAAAAAAAGCCTGACCCTCAATACCAAGTCGGAAGAAGGATTGCAGATCCTGAAAGAACTCATTGAAAAGTCGGACGTTCTCATCGAAAACTTCAGGCCCGATACGTTGGGACGGATGGGGCTGACCTATGAGACGCTGCACGAACTCAATCCTCGTCTTGTGTATGCCACTCTGAGTGGATTTGGTCGCATGAAGGGATATGAAGGACCCTATTCAGACTGGTCTGCCTTCGATACGGTTCTTCAGGCAATGGGTGGCAGTATGAATCTGACGGGGCTGAGAAATGGTAAACCACTCGTTGTAGAGGCAAACATAGTCGATATCGGATCATCGATTATTACAGCCCTCGGTATTATGTTCGCCCTCTTCAATAGGGAAAAAACGGGGCAGGGCTGCATGGTGGATGGTTCCATGTATGAAACCATGGCTACGCTCTGTGAAGAATCGGTGATGATGTATGCCTTTACCGGTGAAAGTCCTGAACGTGGAAAAGAAAAGGTCTTTGCCCCCATCGGCGCATTCAAGGTGAAGGATGGTTATGTTGCCTTTCGTATTCCTACTGAAGATATGTGGCGGAGACTCTGCCAGGCCATAGAGAGGGAAGACCTTATCGAACACGAGAAGACCGGTACCGGTGTGAAACGGGCCGCGAATATGGATTTTCTGGGACCAATTCTCGATGAGTGGTTCGGGAAGCGCACCAAGGCCGAGGCCATCAAACGTTGCCACGAATGCGGTGTCCCTGTCGGTGCCGTACAGACTGCCGCTGATATTTCCAACTGCGAGCACTTGGAACGTCGCAAGGCCTTCGCCTACATTGATGATCCCGTTGCGGGACGGAAAAAACTCATGGGATGTCCCGTAAAATTGAGCAATATTCCCGACATTTCACCGACACCTCCTCCGCGTCTGGGAGAGCATAACCGGGAGGTGCTTCAAAATATATTGGGTTATTCAGAGGAGAAAGTAAAGGAACTCATCTCTCAGGGAGTTATCTGACCAGTGTCGGAAGTCCGATTGCTGATATCAATCGATGTCGGCAATCCTGGCTTTCCTCGACCGAGATGAGAAAGCTGTTGAGTTAAAGCGAGAGCGACGGTTCAACGTTATTTTCATGGTTCAAGGATAATTTTTCCCACATGCTCAGCACTTTCCATCAGTCGATGTGCGTCAGCAGCCTGACGAAGTGGGAAGATTTTGTGAATGTGTATTCTGATATCGCCGGCTTCAATCCTGGGCCATACTTTTTCATGCAATTGTCCGGTGATTTCTTTTTTGAAATCATCCGGTCGGCTACGCAGAGTGGACCCGGTGTAAACGAGACGTTTGAGCATTATCGGCATGAGATTGATTTTAATAGTTGAACCCTTGTTGAATGCAAGCTGAATGATCCGCGCGTCGGGTGCCGAGGCCTTGATGTTTCGTTCGATGTAATCACCACCCACAATATCAAGGATTACATCGGCACCTTTAGCCTCACTCCTTACCACTTCAACGAAATCTTCTTTTCCGTAGTCTATTACCCTGTCGGCGCCAAGATCTCTGCATGCCTCACACCGTTTGGCAGGACTGTCTGTCGTAAAAACCCGTGCTCCAAAGGCCTTTGCCAGCTGTATTGCAGTCGTTCCGATGCCGCCGGCGCCACCATGGACGAGAAAAAGTTCATCCGCCTTCAACCCGGCTCCCATGAAGACATTACTCCATACGGTAAAAAATGATTCAGGTATCCCCGCAGCCTCTACTATTGTCAAACCTTTGGGAATGGGCAGACAGTGTGAAGCCAAAACTGTGCAGTACTCGGCATATCCTCCTCCATTGGTAAGTGCACACACCTCATCTCCCAGGGTCCATTCTCTTGTGTTATCTCCCAATGAAACAATGGTTCCCGCAATCTCAAGTCCGAGCAAATCTGTTGTTCCCTTTGGTGGCGGATATAAACCCTTCCTTTGAATAATGTCGGGCCCATTAACACCGGCTGCCGCCACCTTGATCAATACTTCGTCGGGTTTTGGTTGTGGTACATTTCTTATTTCAGGTGTAAGCACTTCAGGTGCTCCCGGTTCGCTGATTGCGATTACCGTCATCTCATTCGGTATCTTGGATTCCATCATTTTCTTGGCCCTCCTGTAAAAAATTCCATTGCATTACATATCCAAAGGGCCTGTTGTATAATTCTGTTATAGGAATTATTATTTGGGCTCCAGGCCGAAAGCTATTATTATGTGCCTCTTTAGTTCATTCAAGATTAGATGTCTTTTCTTTGGGAACAGTTCGGGGAAAGGCGGTCTGTATGCCTTTCTTACTTCTATGATTGTTATATCGAAACACTTCGATTAAATAATATTATTTTTTTTAGTTCCTCGATCTCCTTATCTCTCATTTCGAGCTTTTCTCTCAAAATACGTTTTGAGTGCTCGCCCAGAAGGGGTGGCGAGTTTTATCGCTGTTTCTCCATAGAGGATATCTTGATGGGATTACCGACATCTTTTAACTTTCCCGTATGGGAAGCATCAATCTATTTTTCATGTCATGGTATTTCTGGACAGCCTTATTCATATCCATATTCTAACTCCTTTGAAGATATCTTTCGTAACAGTCACATTACCTTTTTGTGTCAATGAAACATAGAACCGCATCAACGTCAAATCATTTATGGCTTTTCCCGATTTATAGGCTTGAAAATGCTACATTTTCGATACCACATCATTAATCATGCCTCTGAATTTATGTGGTGTGAAATGAGGGAAGTGCGGTATCGAGACTACTTTTTTTGTTCTGCGGAGTCTTAATATGGGTGTATCTACCCCCCCAGTCGATACCAAAATAATTGAAAAGGTATGGGAAAAGGACTTATTAAAACAGAAACCTTCGCTGTTCGCCTATTTACGGCCATGAATATGCACGAGCACATCAAAGAGCTGTGCTGGATTAAGCGGCGGTCGGTTCTTATCAGGGCAAGGTGATTTGCGTCCCCGCGTTATTCAGAAAAAACCTGTCTTTTCCCAATACCTGAGCGACGCGCATGGAGGCATAAAATCCGTTGCAGTGAGAAATTCCCACCTTCTTAACATCGAGATCTATGAGTTCGCCGATTGTTCGTTCCACCCGTTCCTCGGAGGCAGGGAAAAGGTGTGTTCCCCC
The DNA here is from genome assembly GCA_964394725.1 of uncultured Syntrophaceae bacterium. Taxonomy (GTDB): domain Bacteria; phylum Desulfobacterota; class Syntrophia; order Syntrophales; family UBA2210; genus JAFGPZ01. The sequence goes on along the minus strand of CAYMYS010000061.1, from coordinate 12,268 downwards.
GACAACGGCATAGACGCGTTTTTCTCCCGTCATCTTTTGTGCATGATGAATGGTATTAATTGTTCCGCGATGGCCGCATCCCTGTATAACAATCAGTCCCTCGTCGGTTTTCACCACGATGGACAGGTCGTCTGCAATGGGGTCCTGCCTGAAGGTAGACCCCTTCTTCAGTAAAAGATTTTGTTCTACCGATTCGTAGTCAACAGTCACCTCAATCTCACCGGTGGTCATCATCCTGTCGGAGAGTATGAAGGGTTTGGCAGTCAGTGTGAACGATGCCCCCAGTGATTCGAGCTCTTCCCGAGCAAAGGGTATACCGCAATAGGCTTCGCTTGTTTCATAGGGACGTTTCGTGTATTTTTTTTCCCATATTGCCGGATGGGCAACGACTTCCATCTTTCCCACCCGCTTTAAAACGTTCCGTAGGCCACCCGTGTGGTCTGCATGACCGTGGCTCAATACTATGCGATCGACTTTCCTGAGGTCAATACCCAGTTTATCGGCATTTGTCAAGGCAACGGAGCTTCCACCTGTGTCAAACAGCACTGTTGTTTCCTTTGTCTCTACGAGGATACTCAGTCCCCATTCGGAGGCAAATCCCGGTTTACCGGCCGTATTTTCACAGAGCGTGGTAAGTTTTACTTTCATTGATATTCCTTTCTTACATGCATGTAATTATTTTAACTGAACAATGATTGAATGCCCCGCAGCTGTTGCGGGGAGCTTCAATACAAAAAGCAGGGTGCAGTCGCTCCTCAATCGAAGCGGCTGCACCTATGCCAAAAAACGAAAATAGCATAATTATCCGGCAATGGCCCACGCCGGCATCACGTGTGGTAAAACGCCGAAGGCCGGTCCCATAAAGATGAGGGTGCCGACTACCACTATCAAGATGGAGACTATGGAACAGATGAGTCCCACCTTTACCATGTCAACCATGCTGATGTATCCGGAACCGAAGCAAATCGCATTCGCCGTTGTAGATACCGGCAGCGCGTAGGCGCACTGTGAAGCCAGACATCCGAGGACCATCAGAAAGCGTGGATCGAAGGATGTCGCCAGTGCCATAGTTCCCAGTATGGGCATGAAGACCGTCGCTGTGGCCGTGTTTGTAGCAACTGTGGAGACTCCCGCAATAACTACAGTCACTGCAATCATGAGCCAGAAGATGGGCCACCCCGCCATGCCCGCCAACTGAAATCCTACCCACGTCGCCGCCCCTGTAGATTTTATGGCTGCCGCAAGTGAAAATCCTCCGCCGAAGAGAAGTACAATGCCCCAGGGAATTTTTACCGCCCAATCCCAGGTGAGGGCAAATTCGTTTTTCTCCAGGCTGATGGGAACGCAGAAGAGAAGAATGGCCATAAAAACGGCGACGGTTGAGTCGTGTATCCAGGGGAAGAGTGTTGACAATCCGTATATCGTCACACCGCCGATGTGCTTTTCCGCCCTGAATATCCAGGCGAGGGCGGTGATAAGTAGGATAATGCCTACCGCCGCTTCACCCCTGCTCCAGGGACCCAGTTTTGCTCTTTCCTCCTTGATCAACTGCGGGCCTCCCGGAATTTCCTTAATTTCCGGGCGCATCAAGACAAATACCAGAAGGGCCCAGATCACTATTGTGGTAATCCAGCACAGCGGAAGTCCCAATATGAGCCACCGTGCGAAATCGACCTTCGGTGCGTCGGGAAAGAGCATTTCCAGTTGTCCGGCATATATAATATTCGGCGGTGTTCCGATGAGCGTTCCCATGCCTCCGCTGTTGCACGCAAAGGCAATGCCGAGCATGAGACAACTGCCGAACATGTAGACGCCGGGGGTAAAATTCACATCTGCAATTTCGCCCTTCTGCTGCAACCGCTTGCCCACTTCCGCCGTATGCAGGATGATAGCCAGGGCCATGGGCATCATCATCATTGCCGTTGCCGTGTTTGATATCCACATGGACAGAAAGGCACAGGCAACCATGAAGCCTAAAACGATCCTGCGAGGGCTCGTACCTATTTTATCGACAATAAACAGGGCTACCCGTCGATGGAAGTTCCATTTTAACATGGCTTCGGCAATAAAAAAGGCCGCGACAAACAGGATGATAATTTTGTTTGCATAGGGTGCGCTTGCCTGGTTTGCATTGGCTACGCTTGCCAAAGGGAATAAGGCTGCCGGCAGAAGTGCCGTTACACCCCAGGGCACAGACTCGCAAATCCACCAGATTACCATGAGGAGCATAACGGCAAGGCAATTTTTCATGCCCCTGGTCTTTTTCTTGGTTGCCTTAAATGTTTTTGGAGCTTCTTTTTTTGCCCACGCCATAAAGGCCGCTGGATTTGGGATATCGCTGATTTCCCCCTTTTTGTTGAGAACCAGGACATTCGCTTTGACGCCCGCCTGAAGTACTGCGGGGGGCCCCTTTTTTAACACCATTTTTCCTGCTACGCCATACATGCTGTCAGGTGCAGGTATGGCGAAGACAATAATCAATACAATGACACCGCCGATGAGGCCGATCATGTTTCGCAGGTTGTATGGTCTGGTGCCACCCTCACTGGGGGGAGTCCCCGACTGTGATTTGCCAGTTCCCTTTTTCTCTCCCTTTTCCGCAGAGCTTTCAGACGCCACCTCTGCTGTGTCTTCTTTCTGTGAGCTGGAGCGAGGCATAATTAACGCTTTTGCCTTGTAATGCAACTTCCATTGCCAGTCCCAGAATCGAACTACGTTTCCTACTAAAACACTCATTATTCCACCTCCTCATAGTTAATAGAGCCGATTTGTTGAGCTTCAGTACCGACTCAGACTATTTTTCAGTCAATTAAAAAAAAGTTCCGGTGGTTATTAAGCAATGTCTCATCAAACAATAGCAGTGGTAAATATGATGAAATCAAAGGGTGACTGGAGGAATCTTCAGGTTCAGTTCCTCACGGTAAGCTGTTACTTCGGAAGACGAAAAGGATGTAAAAGAACTATCAGATGCAATAACCATATCTGCATCGATACTCCTTACAACGAAGACGGTCGCATTATATGTGTAGTGTCCATTGACCGTATCGGCCTTCAGGAGATTGCTATCTCAACGATCTTCACATCAGCAATAATTATGCCGAGAGGCATTGTTCCTTTAAATACAGCTCGTTGCAAAAAAACAGATGGGGTGACACTGGGGTAAAGGTGCCAACATGCTACTTTATAAATGGGAAAAGTCGCATGATTGCACCTTTTTTTTGATCCTGTGAATACAATATGTTACGAAGAAGTCAGTGAGAGCAGCACATCCAAGGGGGTGCTAATATGCCACTCATATTGTGAATAGAGTTGCAGTAATACTCTTGTTCGTTCTACTGTTACTGCCAAGCGGCGCATATGTTCCGGGAGGAAGTAGTTCAGTTACTCATCACGCATGGTCATGATGGCCATGGCTCAATACGATCTTATCGATTTTCCTGAGGTCGATGCCCAGTGTATCGGCGTTTGCAAGGGCAACGGAGCTCTTGCCGGTGTCAAAGAGAATGGTGGTTTCTTCGGTTTCAACGAGGATGCTCAACCCCCATTCGGCCAAAAATCCCGGTTTTCCTGCTGTGTTTTCACAAAGTGTGGTTAGTGTAATTGACATACAAACTTCTTCCTATACTGGAAAAACGAATTAACTATTGCAGACCACTGGCCTTTTATTACGGGACGATTTATTGCTACAAGTGTCTTATCCGGTTTTCCTTTTCCCATTGAGCACCTTTCTTGGCGCCGCCAGCCAGATAAAGAGACAGGCCAGCATTGTGAAAACGATTGATATGCCGAATGCCAACTGATAGCTCTGTGTTTGGTCATACATGAATCCCGGAAACCAGGCCCCAAGGGCCGCCCCGATTCCGAGAACGCCTTCCATAATGCCATAGATCAGGCCGAATGATTTTCCCTGGAAAAGATCGGCAGCGCTCGACATGAATATGGGTGCATTGACTCCCCAGCCGATGCCGAAGAGGATAGCGAAGGAATAGATGAACTGATTTTTCACAGCCACATCGAGGGCCATGAGGAAGCAGGTTCCCATAATCATGCACAATGCCCCCAGTGTGAATGTCTTTTCCCGGCCTATGTGATCGGAAAGCCATCCCCAGAATATCCGTGAGACGCCCGAAGTGATACCAATCATACCGAAGATGAAGGCAGCCGTTGTCTTGTCGATCCCTTTATCCACGAGAAACCGCATATGATGAGTCAGCACGGCATAGACGATAAAGATCGTGAGGAAAAAGAATACAAAGAGATACCAGAATTGATCCGTCTTCATGGCCCTCTTCAATGTCCAGTCATTGCTGGACCACTCAGATGTTCCAACAGCCTTTTCCTGGTTTTTTAGCCATTCTTCCCTACCGATGCCGTCCGGGTATAGTCCCAGTTCGACCGGTTTGTGACGTAGCAAGAGGCCATTGATGACGAGGAGTACCGTCAGGGAAAGGGCGCTTATTATGATAAAGGTAAGCCGCCAGCCCGACAGGGTGATGAAATACTGTGTCATGGGAACGAGGAGGAAGGTCCCGATACCCATGCCAGACAGGGCTATGCCACTGGCCAGCCCCCTCTTTTTTTCAAACCAATGGGACAGTATTGCAGAATAGGAAACGATGGCAATGGAAGTAAGGCCGACTGCGGCTATGATGCCGAAGAAAAAATAAAAATGTCCCAGTGTCCGTATAAAGGAACAGAGAAAAAGTCCCAGCGAAAGGATTATGATTCCCGGTACAATGACGCGCCGTGGGCCTAATCGGTCGATCAATCCACCTATAACGGGGGCCATAATGGTGTATGTAATCAGTGCCGTGGCTTGCACTCCGGCGGCCCCTCCCCGGCTCCAGGAATACTCTTCCAGTAATGCTACATAAAAGACTGAAAAGATTGACCGAATACCAAACCAGAAGACCATGGAAACAAAGGCAACTCCCACAATGACCCAGCCGTAGTAAAATTTTTTTATTCTCATCTGCATTTTCTTGGATTATTTCAGACTCTGACGTTCCCTGCCCTGTCCCGCATTATTCTTTGACATATGCCTTTTTCCCCCTGCTTGTTTGCGTCTCATATCATATTCATCAAGCGAGGGCATGTATAATATTTCTATTTATTTTTCCCGGTCCTTGATTCTCTCTGGACTCTATAGTAATGATACACTCATCGTGTCTTGTATCAATCAGGGAATGGGAGTTGACCCTATATGAAGATTAATATTTTACAACTACTGGAAGGAGCGAAGAAGGCGGAAGGGTTTGCCGTCATCATCGATGTGTTTCGTGCCTTTACCGTGGCCTGTTATGTCATAGACAATGGTGCTGAAAAGATTGTTACAGTGAAAGACGTTGAAACCGCCTTTCAACTGAAAAAGGAACATCCGGGATATATATTGGTCGGTGAAAGGAATGAGGCCATCGTCCCGGGATTTGATTTCGGCAATCATCCCTCTCGCATTGCTCCTGTCGATTTTACAAGAAAAACGGTCGTCCTGACTACCAGTGCTGGTACCAAGGGTATCGTATTCGCGGCAGAAAGGGCAGATGAGATTATAACGGGAAGCTTCGTAAACATCGGTGCCATAATCAGGTACATAAGGGAGAGAAATCCCGATGTCGTCTCCCTCGTCTGTATGGGATATTCTACTGAGTACCAAGTCGAGGAGGACACCTTCTGTGCCGAATACATCAAAAACGCCCTGGAAGATCGTCCGTCTGATTTTGAAAAAATGGTTGAAATAATAAAGGATACAAGTGGCCGCCGGTTTTTCGATCCCGCCACGATGGAACATTCCCCGCCCGAGGACTTTTATCTCTGCATGCAGCGGGATGTCTTCGATTTTGTCCTGAAGGTGAAGAGAGATGAAAAGAATTTACTGGCCCTTTTTGGGGAAAATATTTAATAATCAATGTTACTGGATTTCTCGAAATTATTACCTCTTTCTCATGTAAGTTGATGAACCCTCGCATACACACCTTTCCCCTTGACTAAGACGCTTTTGACAAATCTAACCCCCATAAAGGGGATGAGTGCCTTTAAACAGTAACTGCCCACTTTTTATAGCCTGAACAGGCTATGGCGTGGTAGCGATGGGAGGAAAAATCTTAAAAAAACTGTTCAGCCTGTTGATTGTTGCGGCGATCTGTGCCGTCTTTGATTCCTCTTTTGCATCTGCTTCAGAGGAGCAGGGATTCCAGACTGCGAGACAGTCCATGGTGGAGGAGCAGGTCGTAAAACGGGGAGTCAGAAACGGTTCGGTAATAGAGTCCATGTTGTCCGTTCCCCGCCACCTTTTTGTTACCGAAAAATATGTTTCCAATGCCTATCGCGATACGCCATTGCCCATCGATTATGGACAGACGATTTCCCAGCCCTATATCGTTGCCTATATGACGGAAATGTTAAAAGTGAAAGGAGATGACACCGTTCTTGAGGTGGGAACCGGGTCGGGATATCAGGCGGCCATTCTTTCTGTTCTTGTGAACAAGGTCTACACCATCGAGATTATACCGGAACTGGCCCTGCAGGTGGCTCGTCGATTGAAAAAATTGAACTATAAAAATGTGGATGTAAAAAATGACGATGGTTACTACGGGTGGCAGGAGCATGCACCCTTCGATGCAATAATTGTGACGGCGGCGGCGGGTCACATTCCGCCCCCCCTGGTGAGGCAGCTCAAAAGGGGCGGCAGGATGATCATCCCCGTGGGGGGACCCTTCATGGTGCAGAGTCTCGTTCTTGTCACGAAGGGGGAAGGGGGGGAGATAACTACTGAAAACGTCATGTATGTGCGCTTTGTCCCCCTTACCGGTGGACACTGACAGATAATGAACTGAATAGCGAGCGCATTCCCCGCTGCTTGCGGCGGGGTTAGCGAGCGAATAAAAATGAAATTTTCCTTAACAGTCGGAGATTCCCCGCAACTTGTTGCGGGGAATCTCAATAGCAAAAATATCTCCAGGGTTCAGGCCTCAATATTTTTCATTTCCATGGCCCTCATAGCCTATGAAATTCTCCTCATCAAGGTTTTTGCCATTCAGTACTGGTACCATTTTGCCTCTCTGATCATCAGTATCGCCCTCCTCGGCTTCGGCGCAAGCGGTTCCTTTATCTTCATTTTCAGGGATGTGCTCAAGAGAAGACCCCTTGCCGTCATCTATTCTCTCCCCATCTGTTTTCTTTTGACCCTATGGCTTAATCTCTATCTGAGTCGTATCATTGTATTCAATCCCCTCATGCTGGCCTGGAGGGTGGAAGAAATATTCAATTTCTCTCTTCTCTGCCTTTTCATATTTATCCCCTTCTTTCTGGGCGCCCTCACTATAGGAATGGGATTTACTCTGTACACCGAGGATATCCACAGGATCTACTTCTCAAATCTCACTGGATCCGGAGTGGGTGCCCTCATCGTTCTCCTCTCTCTATTCCATCTGGGTCCCTCTGAACTGATACTGATCATTTCTCTGATAAGCCTCATAGCGACTTTTCCTCTATGCGTGACAGGCATAAGGAAATTAGTATCCTTTGTCCTTATCTGTGCGGTCATCCTTTCTTATGTAGCATTTCTCCATGAAACTCCCCTTGCAATGAATGATTTTAAGGACCTCACTCAGGCGAAGAAACTGAAAGGAGCGAAAGGGGAGGTCCAGATATTCGGGCCTCTGGGATTTGTTGCAGTAGTCGACAGTCCCGCATATCATTATCTGCCCGATCTGAGCCTCAACTGTCCCGACCCACTTCCCCGGCAGAAAGGGCTCTTTCTGGACGGCAACAGCGTGGGTGCCATTAATCGATTCGCAGGCGATATCGATTCGCTCGGTTTTATGGATTGCAGAACAGTATCGCTTCCCTACAAACTTTTCAAAAATCCCAGTGTGCTCATCATAGGCGGGGGAGGAGGGACAGAGGTACTCAATGCGCGATATCATGGTGCCGAACATGTCGATCTCGTAGAGATAAACAGAGATATTATCCATGTGATGAGAGACCGATATAAAGAGTTCAGCGGGGGGATCTATGATGAAAATCGTATTACTGTCTTCGCTGAAGACGGACGGGGTTATCTGGAAGGGACGGATGACCTCTATGATCTGATTCAGATCAATCTCCCCGGTGCCATGGGGGCCCTTACGGCGGGGGGGTATTCGATGAATGAAAATTATATCTTTACCGTGGAGGCGCTGAAGACATGCCTGAATCGCCTCAGACCGGGGGGCATGATTCTTCTGTCGAGAGGGATAGAAAGTCCGCCACGAAAGGGCATCAAAATACTTGCCATGGCGATTCAAGCCCTCGAAGCCACCGGGCAGGGCGATGCCTCCCCGTCCATAGTAATGATCAGGAGTTGGCAGAGGGCAACCCTGTTGATCAAAAGGGGGACCTTCGGAAGAGAGGAAATAGCATCGACGATGAAATTCTGCAGAGAGCGCTTTTTCGATCTCTGCTATTATCCGGGAATGGCAGAAGGGGAGGCAAACAGGTTCAACCGGATGGATGAAAGCTATTTCTACCGTGCCGCGAAGATGCTCCTTTCCGATAAAAGAGAAGAATTTTATGACGCATATCCCTTCTATATACGCCCCGCTACGGACGACAGGCCCTTTTTTTCTTACTCCTTCAAAAAGACAATCCTAAAGCGCTATCTCGGACCCGAGGGACGCACAATTATTCCCTTTGTTGATTGGGGCTACATGCTGATGTGGCTGTCGCTCCTTGTGTTGATCCCGGCCAGCCTGATTCTCATCCTGGTGCCCCTGCGAATTGTCAGGCGTCTTTCGCAGAGGATAATCCCTGTGTTTTTTTACTTCGGTTCTCTGGGGCTGGCTTACATCTTCATTGAAATGGCTCTGTTACAGCAGTTTATCCGCTATCTCCACAGTCCCGTCTTTTCAGCATCCGTGGTCATCAGTTCTTTCCTCATTTACTCCGGTATAGGGAGCATGATCGGTGGGAAACTATGGCGGACCAAGGGGTATCATATAGTTTTCACTGTCATCGTTATCTTTCTTGTAGGTGTTGTCTATCTGAAATCGTCCGACTATCTCTTTGCTCCATTGTCCCACCTTCCCCTCTGGGCACGTATGGTTGCCTGCAGCCTGTTGATTGCACCCATCGCCCTCCCTATGGGGATACCCTTTCCATCGGGCCTCAGTCTTCTCGCAGGGGCAAGGATAGATCTCATCCCCTGGGCGTGGGGGATCAATGGTTTCTTCTCCGTCATCGGCGCCACTACCGCCGTCATCATTTCCGTGGGCCTTGGATTTAAAGCGGTCATTCTATTGGCCCTGTGCCTCTATATACTGGCCGGCATTTCCTGCTTCTCCCTCTCTGTGAGAAAATAATAATTCTTGCAGCTCTCCTTTTGTGGTATAGATTCATCCATCAATTTTGAAACAGGGAGAATGATGGAGAGCGATTTAGATCTAAAAATAAAATTAGTAGCCGACCTGATTGAAGATTCCGGCAAGATTGTGGTCTTTACCGGCGCCGGTGTAAGCACCGAGTCCGGTATACCCGATTTTCGTGGTCCCGGAGGAATCTGGAACAGATTCGATCCCGATGATTTTACGATACATAAATTTCTGCAGAGCGCGGAAACGAGGAAACGACAATGGAAAATACTGGTTGGAGAGGGACTTTTCTCCCATATAAAACCCAATAAGGCCCATTATGCCATTGCCGAACTGGAGGCCCTTGGCAGGCTTGACTGCGTGATTACACAGAATATTGATAATCTTCATCAGAAGGCGGGGAATTCTCCCGACAAGATTTTTGAACTCCACGGAAACATGAAACGGGCCAGGTGTCTTGACTGTCACACTATTTTTTCCATCGAGTATGTAGCGCAGATGCTGAGGGACGGCATCGAGGAACCACCCTGCAGGAAATGTTTCGGTACACTGAAACCGGATGTCGTCTTTTTTGGTGAGGCACTCCCCGAAAAGGCAATGGAGGCGGCAACCTTCCACTCCAGCGAGTGCGACCTCTTTATTGTCGTGGGATCTTCTCTGCTAGTGCAACCGGCGGCCTTCATGCCTGTCTATGCAAAGGATGGCGGTGCAAAACTGGTAATAATCAATATCGGCGATACTCCCTTGGATGTGGAGGCCGACGTCCTCATAAATAAAAGCGCCGGCGATATAATGGACAGGATTGTTGGGCTGGTGAGAGAAGATATGAGAAGTGTGTCTCAAAGGACATAATTCACTGAGCCATTATTCATAGGTTTGAGAGTTCGAGAACAAAAGTATGTGCCTTATCCTCTGTGCCTACAGATCACATTCCCTCTATCCCCTGATTATTGCGGCGAACCGTGATGAATTCTATGAAAGGCCTTCCGCTCCGGCCGCCTTCTGGGATGATGAACCCCATATCCTGGCGGGGAGGGATTTGCTGGAGGGAGGGACCTGGCTTGGAGTTACTGAGTCGGCGAGGATTGCCGCCATTACAAATTATCGAGACCCCCTTTCTCATAGGTCGAATGCCCCCTCTCGAGGCCTTATGGTCAGCGATTTTCTCCGTGGTGATGAGGACCCCGAGGAGTTTATTGAAAGAATCCGACCAACGGCAAAGGGATACAACGGCTTTAATATTATCGTGGGGGATCTGTCGCACCTCTTCTATTTTTCGAACAGGGGTGATGTTTTTCAGGAGATAGAGCCGGGAATACACGGCCTGAGCAATCACCTCCTCGATACACCCTGGCCGAAAGTTGAGCGGGGAAGAGCACTGCTCGCCGAGATTATTTCTGGAGATGCAAATCCTTCAGCCGGGGCAGTCTTTCATATCTTGGCCGATATCACCCGGCCCGATGATGCTCTGCTTCCTGATACGGGAGTGGGCTTAGAGCGCGAGAGGATTTTGTCACCCCTCTTTATCAAGAGTTCCGGCTATGGCACTCGCTCTTCAACGGTCGTTTTTGTTGACAGAAATAATACAGTCAGATTTACAGAGAGAACTTTCGAACCGGCGACAGGAAAAGAGGAAACAAGGACATTTGAACTGAAGAGCGAGGGCTAATCCGGTTGGTCGCTATGATCGGCTTCATCAGAGGAAAGATTATTAATGGTGTGGTTCAATCTGCAAGGTTGAACCAGTGTAGGGTGACCATTCAACATTTAACATTTATAATTAAAAATTCACCGGGAACTGGTTCCCGGTGTGGGAGGTAGTACATTTATGTCGAAGAAAGAATATCCCGGTCATCCCCGGGTTGGCGTTGGCGCAATCGTAATCAAGGATGATGCAGTCCTTCTCGTGAAGAGGGGTGCTAATCCGGGAAAAGGTATGTGGGCTATTCCGGGCGGGAACTTGGAACTGGGAGAAACCCTGCAGGATGCGGCCCAACGGGAGATCATGGAAGAGACTGGTATCGAAATCAAGGCAAAACTCCCTCCCCACATCACCTTTGACCTCATAAACAGAGACGAAGAGGAACGGATTCGTTTTCACTATGTTATTGTCGATCTGATAGCCGATTATGTGAGCGGTGAACCGAAGGGCGCCGATGATGCCCTCGAGGCCCGCTGGGTTCGGATAAAAGATCTCGACAAAATGCCCGTGTCCAACAATACGCTGAAGGTACTGAAAAGCTATAATTGCCTGTGATTTTCAAAAATATTTTCTCCGGTGATCCCCCTGAATAACAGTGACTTAGGGCCTGACTTTCGGGGGTATCCAGGGGAATAGCTTGACAAAAGGGTCGACATATGATTAAAATGTATAAAAATCATGAGGGAAGAGCATGAAGAAAATCATCAGTCACCTGTTCACATGACTATTTTACCCTACATATTGTAACACCTTTTCACCAATACGCGAATCCCATCCATCGTTTTACACGTTCAGGTCAATTTAGAGGCATCACAGTTTTATAATTCATCTGGTGAACATTATTCTTAACAAAGAAAAGAGGAGATATATTATGAAAGCAAAAAGAAGACAAGCATCTGTATTTATTGCCTTAACTTTAATTGTTGCATTCCTTTTCCTGCCGTTCAACGCTTCGGCAGCGGCAAAGGATACCATGCGGTTTTGTGATTTGAGCTGGGACAGCGCTCAGGTCCATAACCGAATAGCCGGGTTTATCGTCAAGCATGGCATGGGCTACGATGTGGACTACACCCCAGGAGATACAATCATGCTCAATACCGCCCTGCTGAAGGGTGATATGGATGTCAATATGGAGTCCTGGACCGCGAATATACAGGAACTTTACGATAAAATGATCAAATCGGGCAAGGTGGCCGATCTCGGAAGCAATTTCTCCGAC
>CAYMYS010000060.1:0-17346 GCA_964394725.1 uncultured Syntrophaceae bacterium | reverse complement strand
CCTGTAAATATGAGGATTGCATAGCGAGGAGGCTCGAAATCACCTGGAGGTTGTTTTTCACCCGGTGATGGATCTCTTTGAGCATCGTCTCCTTCTCCCGAAGGGATGTCCGGATCTTCTCCTCGGCCCGCTTGTGCTCGGTGATGTCTCGCATGATGCTGCGAAACCCTATCGGTTGGCCGGATGTGTTTCTTATGAGAGATGCAGAGGACCCCATATATCGTTTTGTTCCATCTTTTCTAATAGTTTCGTATGCGATTCCTTTCGAGGATTCCCCTGTCCTGAAGACTTTATTGAAGGCCTGATACAGTATTTTACTGTTCTCCTTATCGGTATATTCACGGTAATTCATGCCCATTATTCCAGCGTAGGTAGTGCCGAACATTCTGCAAGCCGAGTTGTTTAAGAAGGTTATGTTACCGGCAATATCAAACTCGAAGTAGCCATCCTCGATGTTCTCAATAATCGTGCGGTATCTCTCTTCGCTCTCTCGTAGCGCCGTCTCCGTCAGATTCTTGTTTTCGATTACGCTCAGCAGTTCAAGACGCGATTGATTGGAAGCGGCCAGCAATCCCTGCGCCAGCTTTTCGGATGATGCGAGTGTTTCGCTGCGCTTCTGCTCGGTCAGGTCGGTTGTCACCATGCATAAGGTATCGGGTATCTCATTGATGGGGAGGTTGCTCACCGAAAGTTTGATCGGCACCTCTGTTCCGTCGCCGGCGCTAAGTACAAGTTGCTCGTGGCATTTTTCGTCTACGCCTTTTCGCAGCAGTGATTGAAGAATCGGCTGGCTGTCCGGCGCGACCCAAGTGGAGATGGAGGAACCGATCACCTTTTCGAGCGGCGTCTTGAGCATTTCTGCAAAGCGCCGGTTGGCATACAGAATAATTCCCTCGGTCGTCAGTGTCAGCGCGCCTTCGTTCATATCTTCGATCAGTATCCGGTACGAACGGTCGGCGCCCTTGAGTGTAAAGATCTGTTCACCGCCGACGCCCGAGACGACCAGCGCGTCTACCTCGCCGCTGCGAATGGCGCTCAGAGTCTCTTCGGCCTCGTCGAGCCGCGCCCGCAGGTCTTCGTTTTCAGCGGCACGCTGTTTTTGTATTCTGCTTATAGATTTCCTGAGCATAACAACTCCCTATTTCGGATTTCGGATTTTGCTTTTCAATCATCAATCCGCAATTTTATGTCTTCTTCCTCAAATCCAGCCCGACCAGCACGCGCTCGGCCTTCGACATATCGCCGATGATGCGGCGCAGCGGGAGGGGCAATTTCTTGATGAGTGTTGGCGCGGCGATGATTTGCTCGCCCTTCGCCAGTTTCGGCTGCTGGTAGAGGTCGATCACCTCCAGTTCGTAGGACCCGTGCAGGTGCTCCTCGCAGATTGTTTTGACGTTGGCGACGGCGCGTATGGATTGCGGTGTCGTGCCGGTGATATATAATCGCAGGACATAGGTTTCTTTTTGCCGACTGACCAGCGATTGCTCAAAGGCTTCCGTCGAATCACGCAGCTTCTTTTTTGGCATGGTACTCTCCTATTCCCGCGGTAATAAATCCAGTCCGATCAGCACGCGCTCGGTGTTGGATAAATCGCCGATGATCTTGCGCACGGGCTCCGGCAGTTTCCGCACCAGCGTCGGGATGGCAAGGATCTGGTCGCCCTTTGCCAGGTGTGGATTTTCCAGCAGGTCAATCACCTCGATTTTGTACCGTCCTGCCAGATGTTCTTCGCAGATTATCTTGAGATTGGAAAAAGCCGTCATGGATTTGGGCGTCTGCCCGGCGACATACAGGCGCAGGACAAAGGTGTCCGATTTTGCTTTGGCCGGTCCGGCTTCAGACGGCACGGACGTCGGTTTTGTAGGTTTTGTTTTCATTCCGGTCCTCCTCTTGTCAATTTCGGATTGCGAATTGCGGATTTAAAAGCGACGTTCCAAATCCCAAATCCCAAATCCCAAATCCGCAATTATTTGTCCGCTTTGCGGCTTCGCCCCATGTTCGTACGGTCCTGCGTCAGTTGCGTTGCCTGCGTTTGTTCCTGGCCGATGATTCTCAACGATTCGACTTCCTGCGCCTCAAACTCGGCGCGCAGGGCGGCGATCTGCGCTTCCATTGCCGTGCGCCTGCGTTCCAGTTCGAGTTGCCGGCGCTCAACTTCCTGCTTGTGCATCAACTTTCCGGCCTGATCGTGCGCCTCTTGGGCCAGACGCGTCGAGCCGGTCAGAACGCCGCTCGGACCGACGTAGACATCGCGCAATTCCACACCGTTATCGGTCAGCAGGAACTCGCGAATCTGGTTCGAGTGCGCCATGCCCCGCGATTTCATAATGTGCATACCGCGGTTGCGCTCACCGCCGATTTCAATGTCGCGCACTAACAACCAGGTGTCGATCAGGGACGAAATGGCAATGTCGGTCAGTTCGATCGCGCCGCCCCCCGAGGTTAAATTGGTGAACAGGCCGGTGATCTCATTCATTTTCAGGAAATCCACCAGCCGCATCAGCATGGATTTGACCTCGGTCTCATTCTCCCCGATAACGAAACTGCTCAAGGGATCCACAATCACAACCTGCGGTTTGAAGGCGTTGACCGCTTTGTGTATCATCGTCAGGTGCATTTCCAGACCCGTGAAGGAGGGACGGATCGCCTGAAACCGGAGCAGATCTTTCTGCACACACGGTTCCAGGTCGATACCGATGGAACGCATGTTGCGCATGATCTGACTGGGAGATTCCTCGAAGGCAAAATAGAGGGCGCGTTCGCCGCGAAGGCAGGTCGCCTCGGCAAAGTGCGCGGCGAGACTGCTCTTGCCGGTGCCCGCAGTGCCGGAGACCAACACGCTGCTGCCGCGGTAATAGCCCGTGCCGCCCAGCATGGTATCGAGGCGGGCAACGCCGGTGGGGATTCGATCTGTGGAGGCAGTGTTGCGTAAGCCCAGCGACGTGACGGGCAGCACCAGGATGCCGTCTTCGTCGATCAGAAATGGATACTCGTTCGTGCCGTGCGTCGAGCCGCGATACTTGGCCACGCGCAGCCGCCGCGAGGTGACCTGTTCGCTCACGCGATGGTCGAGCACGATGACGCAGTCGGAGACGTACTCTTCCAGCCCCTGGCGCGTTAGCGTCTCGTCGCCTCGTTCGCCGGTGATGATAGCGGTCACGCCTTTTTCTTTCAGCCAGCGGAAGAGGCGTCGCAGTTCGGCGCGCAGGATGAGCGGATTGGGCAAGCCGGCAAAGAGCGACTCGATGGTATCCAGGACGACGCGCTTGGCGCCGATGGAGTCGATGGCGTGCCCGAGGCGGATGAACAGGCCTTCCAGGTCGTATTCGCCGGTCTCTTCGATCTCGCTGCGCTCGATGTACACAAAATCCAGCGCCATCTTTTTGCGGGTGATCAGGTCTTTCAGGTCGAAGCCGAGAGAGGCGACATTCTGAGTCAGGTCTTTGGCGGTCTCCTCGAAGGCCATAAAGACGCCCGGCTCGTTGAACTGTCTCGCGCCGCGCACCAGAAACTCCATGGCAAGGAGTGTCTTGCCGCAGCCCGCGCCGCCGCAGACCAGCGTCGGCCGGCCTTTGGGCAATCCGCCGCCGGTGATTTCGTCCAGTCCCTGAATGCCCGTCGGCGCTTTGGGGAGTTGTGTTCTTTGTTTTGCCATTGTTCAATGCTCCTTTTCTTCTTGTGATTCCGTGCTTGGGTAGCGGGGCGGCTGACCGGCCCGGGCACGTGGCTCGTTCACCTCTGCCTTAAGCTCAAGTATACGACCCTCCCTGACCGGGGTGACTTCGTGCCGGCGTTGTAACTCATCGATCTGGCCGGTAATTTTCTCGTCCACCCGCTTGCGCTCGGTGATATCTACGATGGCCCCCCTTATCCCCACGATTTTTTTCTGATGAATATGAGGTGAGGCATAGATGAGTCCGGTAAACCAACTCAATGGTTCCTTGTATATCAATGACTTCATTAACGCCGGTTATGCCGGATTGACCGTGAAGCTGTTCTTCTTCGAAGCTTCCCTCTATAGCTCTGGTCCAACCCATATTATTATGGTAGGAGTGCAGGGCAAGGACTTTTTGATTTGCTGCATGGAGGATATTAAGTGACTTATTCGGCTGGGCGGCCGTGACCGATGTAATAATGAGATCAGGAGCGAAGGCCGCCAGCATGAACAGAAGGATAAAAGGAATAGCTGACCTGTAGCGCAGAATTTTTAACCTTGGAAAACGGACCTGAGATTTTGTTACCCTTTTGCCAGCTTTATGCATTTGTTTCAAAGAAACCTCCTTGAAGCAAGCATCCTACCCATCTGCAGGTGGATCAGGAGTAATCATCGCCGCCCTTGTCAACTTCTTCTTGCGGACAGGGTTTTTCTTTCGCTTGATCATGAGAATCAGAACAATTTGTTCATAAGAGCTATAATACTCTTAGGTATAAAGTCAATATTATTCTGGGCCGTCAGATGCTGTTTATCACTTGGACTGAACAGCGAGAGCATTTCCCCCTGCCCGAGGTGTGGTTAGCGAGCTAATAAAAAATTTCCTTGTCAGTCGGAGATTCCCCGTAACTTGTTGCGGAGGAGCTTCAATATGGCTCTTAAGGAAAAAGTACCCAACAGAGGTCATAATCGGAATATGAATATCGATGAAAGGTTTATCAGAGTTGCCCTCGAAGATGCTCGTCTGGCATATGGAGAAGACGAAGTTCCTGTGGGCGCCGTAATAACGATGGGAGAGAAAATACTGGCGCGGGCGCATAATTGTCCCATTTCAAGGAATGACCCCTCCGCTCACGCCGAGATTCTGGCTATCCGGAAGGCGGCGGAAAGTGTGGGGAATTACCGCCTTTGTGAAGCGACGTTGTATGTTACGATAGAACCTTGCATAATGTGTGCAGGGGCTATTATTCAGGCGAGGATAGCCAGGGTCGTCTTCGGCGCCTTGGACCCGAAAGGGGGCGCCGTTGTTTCACTCTACACCTTACTGGAGGATGACAGGCTGAATCATTCCGTTGATGTAAGGGGAGGCATACTGGCTGATGAGTGCGGTGAAATTTTAAGTAGATTTTTTCGTGAAAAGAGGGTAAGAACACCTTGAAATGAACAGCGAGCGCATTCCCCTTCTTTCGGGGGTGCGAGCCAATAAAACGGAGGGGTACCGAAGTGGTCGTAACGGGGTCGACTCGAAATCGACTTGAGGGTCAAAAGCTCTCACGTGGGTTCGAATCCCACCCTCTCCGCCATTTTATTGATAGGAAAGAAATAAGGAGAGATGTCCGAGCTGGCTTAAGGAGCACGACTGGAAATCGTGTGTACGCCCACAAAGGTGTACCGGGGGTTCGAATCCCCCTCTCTCCGCCATTTACCGATATGATAGTCGGGCCCCGTGGGATGAAGGATTGTGAACCCCGTCAGGTCCGGAAGGAAGCAGCGGCAGCAGTTTCGACGTTTGCTATGGGTCACCCGGCTATCAGTACTTTCAATCTTTTTTTGAAGCCACCCTCGATGCCGGTAATAATATCGCCTTTTCTATTTTCACATAGGGACCCTCATTCAGCAGTGTGTTATCGGTGCGCAAAGAAAACTGTGAAAGATGTGATGTTTCGATGACCCTTCAACCGCCCCAGAGGAGTATCAGATGGATTATCTAGTTCTTGCCCGAAAATGGAGACCCCAGGTCTTCGAGGATGTTGTCGGGCAGAACCATGTCGTGAGAACTCTCAGTAACGCAATAAGACTCAAACGTATTGCCCACGCCTATCTCTTCAGCGGGCCGCGAGGGGTGGGCAAAACCTCGGTGGCGCGCATCTTGGCAAAGGCCATCAATTGTGAAGGCGGACCGAGAGAAACCCCATGCAACACCTGTTCAAACTGCAGGGAGATCACCGAGGGGATTGCACTGGATGTTCGAGAGATCGATGGGGCATCAAACCGGGGAATAGATGAAATAAGGGAATTACGGGAAAACGTCAAATTCTCACCCGCCTCTTCAGCATATAAGATCTACATCATAGATGAAGTTCACATGCTGACGAAGGAGGCCTTTAACGCCCTCCTGAAGACACTCGAAGAACCTCCATCACATGTTATCTTTATCTTTGCAACAACGGAGAGCTTCAAGGTTCCCGCCACAATTCTTTCCCGATGTCAGCATTTTGACTTCAGGAGGATATCGGTTGGCCAGATTGCAGAGAGTCTGAAAGAAATAGCCCGACAAGAGAATATCAGTATCAGTGACGCGGGACTTTCCTGGATCGCCCAGGGTGGAGAGGGGAGCCTGAGGGACGCCCAGAGTGTATTCGATCAGGTGATTTCCTATACGGGGAGTGAAATAAAGGATGGTGATATAGAGGAACTGCTGGGAGTGAAGGAGAGAAGGCTCGTCTATGATGTCTCCCGGGCCGTCATTGAAGGGAAGGCAGATGCCTGCCTGAAGATTGTCGAAGTGGTATATTACTCGGGTGTCGATATAAAGCAATTCTATCAGCTCTTACTGAATCACATGATGAATCTGCTTGCCCTTAAGATCACGGGGGGGGATAAAGTCAGGGAAGATCTCTCCGATACCGAAGTAGAGGAACTGAAAAGGCAGGCAGAGTGTGCATCCCGTGAAACCATCCAGCGACTTGTCGATATCCTCATGGCAGAGGAGGATGATCTGAGAAGGAGTATGGACGCACGGTTGAATCTGGAATATGTCCTGGTGAGGATGGCCTACCTTGAACCGATGATTCCCGTCGATGAGATAATCGAAAGGATGGAGGGTCTTGAGAGAAGACTGGCCTCAGGGGGAGGGAATAAAGCGAAAACCGTTGCGCCGGACCTGGAGCCGGAGCAGCCCCCCGTTGATCATAGCGTGAGCGAAAGGGTTTTTGCAGAGACTTCAGGGGAGTCGGGCACGTCTCTCTGGAGCAATTTTAAGAAGCTCGTAAAGAAGAAGAGTTATCCCCTCTGGTCCATGCTGAGAGAGGGAGAGTTCCAGTCCTATGAAGAGGGACATCTGATAATAGGATATCCAAAGGACTATGTATTCCTGGATAACATCAGGGAACAGTCGAAGATAGACCAGTTGAAGGTGATAGCGGGGGAATTGTTCGGGGAAGATGTATCTGTAGAGATCAAGACCCTGGCCAATCATAAAAATTCCCACTCCGATGACCTTCAGTCGGTTGATGTTATTAAAAGCGAGGCATTAAAGAATCCCCTTGTGCAGAAGGTAATGGATATATTTGAAGATCCCGAGGTAGTCGATGTTATCGTAAAGAATCAGGACTAAAAAGTGAGGAGGTAGAGAAATTGTCACAAGATTTTGGGAAAATGATGAAGCAGGCTCAAAAGATGCAGGAACAAATGATGCGCGTCCAGGACGAGCTTGCAGCGAAGACGGTGGAAGCAACGGCGGGTGGCGGTATGATAACGGCTGTCGTTAACGGGAAGCATGAACTTGTATCGCTGAAGATCGAAAAGGAAGTAGTCGATCCTGAAGATATTGAGATGTTGCAGGATCTTGTCGTGGCGGCGGTAAATGAAGGAGTAAGAAGGGCTCAGGAGATGGCCGCCGAAGAGATGTCCAAGGTAACTGGCGGTCTCAATATTCCGGGGCTGGGCTAGGGGTCTCTCATAGATGACAGATTATGCGCCCCCAATAAGACGTCTCATCAGAGAACTCGGCAGATTCCCGGGGATTGGAGAGAAGACGGCCACGAGACTCGCCCAGTTTATACTGAAATCTCCCGAAGAGGTCGCACAGAGACTGGCCGAGAGCATCCTGGAAGCGAAAAGGAAGATCCATTTGTGTTCCACCTGTTTCAATCTGACTGAGAAAGAGCAATGTGAAATATGCAGCGATCCTGCACGCGACAAGGGTATTATCTGTGTAGTGGAAAATCCCGATTCTCTCATAGCAGTAGAGGAGAGTGGGAGTTACAATGGCACCTATCATGTCCTTCATGGCGTGCTTTCACCCGCCGACGGTGTCGGCCCGAGTAGCCTGCGGCTTACTGAACTCATGGAGAGGATATCCGAAAACAATGTAGGGGAGGTCCTCCTGGCAACAAACCCCAGTGTCCAGGGGGAATCGACGGCCTTATTGATCATGAAGCTCCTCAAGGACAGAGACATCACGGTTACTCGGATCGGTCTCGGCGTTCCCGTGGGCGGCGATCTCAAATATATGGATAAAATGACCATGGCCAAGGCCATCGAGTTTCGCCGCAGCATATAATATTTCGGGCAGGGGCGTGAATTAGTCATTTTTTTGCTTGACATTTGGCTCACGATTATATAGCAACTCACTGTATCTGAAGCATACTGTAATAAAGATATCGCTTGACATGGAAGGGCAAATATACTATACGTGCGGGGTTTTAGTTTCTTTGTAATCTTAGTATTTTAATACTTTTTAATGGCGGCATTGATGTGGCATGGAAGGGGGGGGTGATCACAGCACTGTATACTGTATATTGATGAAATTGATTGTACAGATTGCCATTAAAGAGGGTATATTAGATGAATTATACTCCCCAGTAGCTCAGTTGGTAGAGCAGATGGCTGTTAACCATCGGGTCCGTGGTTCGAGTCCGCGCTGGGGAGCCAATATTTTTATCTTTTCGTTAGCATTAAGAAGCCATATACGTGTTTTCCCCTATCAGTCCTGTACAACCAGTCACATTCTTAAGCATTCATCAAAATATAAAAGATTTTGGATCAATGGACTGGTTTGTGCGCAAGCATGGCAGGGTTAGGAATGGCTGAAAAACCGAATACATAACAAATTGTTGTAAGAAAGGAAGAATGAAATGAGTGTAAAGAAAACGATAGAAGGAAACGAAGCAGCCGCTCATGTTGCCTATGCGATGAGTGATGTTGCTGCCATTTACCCGATTACACCGTCGAGTAATATGGGTGAATACGCTGATGAATGGGCTGCCCATGGGCGAAAGAACATCTTTGGACAGGTCTTGAAGGTTGTGGAAATGCAGTCAGAGGCAGGTGCGGCAGGGGCCGTTCACGGCGCACTTTCTGCCGGCGCTCTGGCCACTACCTTTACCGCTTCTCAGGGGCTTCTCCTCATGATCCCCAATATGTACAAAATATCCGGCGAGGTCATGCCCACTGTCTTTCATGTGTCGGCGAGAGCCCTTGCAGCGCACGCCCTTTCCATCTTTGGAGATCATTCGGACATCAATGCCGTCAAACAGACAGGATTTGGATTGCTGGCATCGGCATCGGTCCAGGAGGTCATGGACCTGGCTCTGGTAGCTCACCTGGCCAGTCTCCGCAGCAGCCTCCCCTTCGTACATTTCTTCGATGGATTTAGGACATCGCAGGAAATCCAGAAGATAGAACTGATAGACTATGACGATATGGCCAAACTGGTAGATTGGGAGGCTATTGAGATGTTCAAGAGCAGGGCACTCAATCCCGAACATCCCCAGATGAGGGGAACGGCACAGAATCCCGATATCTATTTCCAGGGGCGTGAAGCGGCCAATTCCTTCTACGACGCACTGCCCAATATTGTCCAGGAAGAGATGGACAAGGTAGGAAACCTTACGGGACGCCGTTACAATCTCTTTGACTACGTTGGTGATCTGGAAGCGGATCGTGTTATCATTGCCATGGCATCGGGTTGCGATACCATCGAAGAGGTGGTTAACTACTTGAACGCACAGGGAGAACGAGTAGGGTTGATCAAAGTGCGCCTCTATAACCCCTTCTCGATCGAACATTTTTTCAGGGCAATGCCTGCCACGGCGGAGAGTATTGCCGTACTCGACAGGACGAAGGCCCCCGGTGGTGTCGGCGAACCGCTCTATCAGGATGTGTGCACGGCCTTCCAGGAAAAGGGTGATGTCCCCGTTATCGTCGGCGGGCGGTATGGCCTGGGAAGCAAAGACTTTACCCCCACCATGGTAAAGGCTGTATATGACAACCTCCGCTCACGGGCACCAAAGAATCACTTCACCGTCGGTATTACCGATGACGTGACATTTCATTCTCTTGTTCTTGGAGAAGAGATCGATCCTTCTCCCACGGGAACGGTACGCTGCAAGTTCTGGGGACTAGGCGCGGATGGTACGGTCGGGGCAAATAAGAATGCCATCAAGATAATCGGCGAAAATACAGATATGTATGCCCAGGCCTACTTCGCCTACGACGCCAAGAAATCGGGAGGGATCACCATGTCTCACCTGAGGTTTTCTCCCCACAAGATTCAGTCGCCATACCTGTTGAAGACATCCGACTTTATTGCCTGTCATAATTCGTCATTTGTCGATGACTATGAAATCCTGGAAGGGATAAGGAATGAAGGAAACTTTCTCCTGAACTCCCCCTGGAGCCTTAAGGACATGGAGACCAAGCTGCCCAATCGCTTGAAGAGAATTATTGCCCAGAAGAAGCTGAATTTTTACAACATCGACGCATTGAAAATCGGTGCCGAATTGGGACTGGGTGCACGCATCAACATGATCATGCAGGCCGCCTTCTTCCAGATTGCCGATGTCATTCCTCCCAAGGACGCCTTTACTTATATGAAGAATGCGATCAAAAAAACCTACGGAAAGAAGGGCGATAAGATCGTAAAGATGAATTATGATGCCGTCGACAAGGCTGTAGGCGCTCTGGAAAAGATTGCAGTTCCCGAATCGTGGAATACGGCGGGACAGGAGGCCTATATAACCAGGGATGAGCCGGACTTTGTCAAGACGGTGATGAGACCCATGCTGGCACAGCAGGGAGACACACTGCCGGTAAGCGCCATGCCACCCGATGGTATCTTCCCCACGGGAACCACGCAGTATGAGAAGAGGGGAGTTGCCATTAATGTGCCTGAATGGCAGTCAGAAAACTGCATCCAGTGTAATCAGTGTTCATTCGTCTGCCCCCATGCTGCGATACGGCCGGTTCTGGTAGAGGAAGAAGACCTGAAGGATGCTCCCAAGGACTTTGTGACGTTGGAGGCCATAGGTAAAGAACTGAAGGGTCTGAAATACAGAATGCAGATAAGCACACTCGACTGTACGGGATGCGGAAACTGTGTTCAGGTATGCCCAGCCAAGGAGAAGGCGCTGGTCATGAAACCCCTGAATACACAGACGGAAGCACAGGTACCCAATCATGTATTTTCCACAAAACTCCCGATACTCGATAATCTGATGTCTCTCACTACGGTGAAGGGGAGCCAGTTCAGACAGCCTCTCTTTGAATTTTCAGGTGCCTGCCCCGGTTGTGGTGAGACGCCCTATATCAAGGTTATTACGCAGCTCTTTGGCGAACGCATGATGATTGCCAACGCAACTGGTTGTTCATCCATCTATGGTGGATCGGCGCCGGGCTGTCCCTATACGATGAATGAGAAGGGTCACGGTCCGGCCTGGGCAAATTCTCTCTTCGAGGATAATGCCGAATATGGTTTCGGGATGGAACTGGCCGTTTCCCAGACACGGAACAAGATTGCCGATCTTGCGCGAGAGGCCCTGGAGGTCGGGGTTTCAAAGGAACTGGCCGCCGCCTTTGAAGGCTGGATCGCAAACATGAATGATGCAGCCAAGTCAAAAGAGTTCGGCGACGAGATTGTCGATCTGATTGAGGAAGAATTAGAGAACGCCGAAGAGGCTGTCATGCCGCAGTTAAGCACCATACTCGATAAGAGCGATTATCTGACCAAGAAGTCGATCTGGATATTCGGTGGCGATGGCTGGGCCTATGATATCGGCTACGGTGGCGTCGATCATGTTCTTGCCATGAACCATGATGTGAATATCCTTGTACTGGATACGGAGGTCTACTCCAATACGGGTGGTCAGTCCTCCAAGTCTACACCCACCGGCGCCGTTGCCAAATTTGCTGCCAGTGGAAAGGAGACCAGGAAGAAGGATTTGGGCCTCATGCAGGCATCCTACGGGTATGTCTATGTGGCATCAGTTTCGATGGGGGCCAATAAGAACCAGTTCATGAAGGCCCTTGTTGAGGCGGAAAGTTATCCCGGACCATCTCTGATCATTGCCTATTCCCCCTGTATCAATCACGGTATAAACATGGGACAGAGTCAGGAAGAAGCGAAGAAGGCCGTCGAGATGGGTTACTGGCCCCTCTATCGGTACAACCCGCTCCTGAAAGAGCAGGGGAAAAATCCCTTTATTCTTGATTCCAAGGAGCCCAAGGGAGAGTTCAAGGAATTCCTCATGGGAGAGGTTCGTTATTCCAGTCTGACGAGAATCTTTCCGGAAAATGCCGATAAACTCTTTGCAAAGGCCGAGCAGGATATGAAGGACAGATATCAACTGTACAAAAACATGGCGGAAGCCGAATAATTAAACAGGGTGAGGTCAACTGTGTGTTGGCCTCACCCATACCATTTTCCACCCCACAGACATCATCGTTATCACATCACAGCGACATGCCCCACGGACTTCAGCGTTCTACTTTTTAAATGAATATAAAACTTCCAGAAAGTAGATAAGCAATATTGATGTACTCCTAAAAGCTCCGCTATGCCACTTTGCGGCATTATAACGGGAAGTAATTTTTTGTGTAGCGTGGGGCCTCCGTGCCCCACAAATTGGTTGCCCACCAGGGGCAACGCTACATCACAGTTACAGATTTAAGTTACTTGAAAGTCTTTTCAGGTGCTTATGGACTCCCGCCTGCGCGGGAGTGACACGATTTTAACTTTTTACGAGTCCAACAATATTGACTATAGGTTATCAGTTATTAATTTAAGTATAAATACTGACCTAAGCGTAATTCGTTATTTCCTGAAAAATGATGCAATAGGACATATTAGAAGGGAGTCGTAGGATATGAAGAAGATAAAGATCGCAGGGATGTCATGCCAGCATTGTGTGGCGGCTGTGAAAGGGGCACTCAGCTCGATAGAGGGTATCGATAGCGTAAAGGTGGACCTTGAAACGGGAGAGGCAACCTTTGAAGAGAGAATTCCTGTAGATCCAGAAATAATCAGAGAGAAGATAGAAGATGAAGGATACGAAATCATCTAAGGAGACCTTCCATGTGGGAGGAATGACCTGTGCCGCCTGCGTCCGCCGCGTGGAAAAGGGACTGAGTAAAGTTGAGGGCGTCGCCGAGGCCTCCGTCAATTTTGCAACAGAAACGGCCACCGTCCTCTATGATCCCGACCTGTTGGATCGGCAACAGATTGCAAGCGCTATCGAGGACATTGGTTATACGGTTGTGGGAAAGAAAGAGGAAACCGAAAAGACAACTGTTATGGTCGGTGGCATGACCTGTGCCGCCTGTGTAAGGCGTGTGGAACGGTCCCTCAAGAAAATCGAAGGGGTACTGGATGCCCAGGTAAACCTGGCCACTTCCAGGGCAACGGTGATTCACGAAGGGGGGAGTGTTACTCTTTCGGAAATTGGCGATGTTATCCATAGTGCGGGCTATGAATTTCTTGGCCAGTTCGGGAAAGATGAGACAGACCCCGTCGAGGAGGCCCGCCGGAAAGAATTGAAGGATCTTACCATACGAGTCATTGCCGGAATCGTTCTGAGTATTCTCACATTCATGGGGAGCATGCAGCACTGGTTTCCCTTCCTGTCATTCATTCCCCGCCCCGCTATGCTCGTCCTGCTCTTCTTTCTGACGACACCCGTCGTTTTCTGGGTGGGCAGCCGTTTTATAGGGGGAGCGATCAAGGCTCTCCGGCAGAAGACCTCCGACATGAATACGTTGGTGGCACTGGGATCGTTATCCGCCTATATATATTCTGCCACCGCAGTGATATGGCCCAAGTTTTTTGTAGTTGCCGGGATGACTCCCCATGTCTACTTCGACGGCGCAGCCATGATCGTCACGCTGGTTCTCCTGGGAAGGCTTTTGGAGGCGCGTGCAAAGGGAAAGACATCACAGGCAATAAAAAACCTCGTCAAATTGCGACCGACCATCGCCCATGTATTGAAGAACGGAGAGGAACGCGATGTTCCCATTGAAGCGGTCATTGTGGGTGACACGATCCTTGTGCGTCCGGGAGAAAAGATACCGACAGATGGAACCGTGGTTAAGGGGAGATCGTCAGTCGATGAATCCATGCTGACGGGAGAAAGTGTCCCCGTCGAGAAGCATGAAGAAAGCAGGGTCTTTGCCGGTACAATCAATCAGAGCGGAAGCATCGTCTATGAAACGACGAAGGTAGGCACGGAGACGATGCTGGCCCAGATTATCACGCTCGTTGAAGAGGCGCAGGGATCGAAGGCCCCCATACAGAGATTTGCCGACAAAGTGGCATCCATATTCGTTCCTGTAGTCATTGGTATTGCAGTAGCAACATTTGTGATCTGGTATTATATCGTGTCTGAACCTGTATTCAGCCGGGCGTTGCTCAACTTTGTCTCCGTCTTGATTATTGCCTGTCCCTGTGCCATGGGACTGGCGACGCCCACGGCAGTCATGGTGGGGACCGGTCTGGGGGCGGAGAAGGGCATTCTTATCAAGGGCGGTGAAGTACTGGAAAAGGCATATCAACTCGATACTGTAGTCTTTGATAAGACGGGTACCTTGACGAAGGGTGTCCCCCGTGTAACGGATATTATACCCGCACACAGTGCAACGCGTGATGATCTTCTCAGGACCGCCCTGTCACTGGAGACCGTATCCGAACATCCCCTTGCCGGTGCAATTATGGAGATGGGTAAAAAAGAAGGGATTACAACCGTTGAAATAGAGGGATTCAGCGCTATCCCCGGCAAAGGTGTTCGTGGTGTCATGTCGGGGATACCCGTTCTTCTCGGAAATATGAAGTTAATGGCGGAAGAGAATGTCACCATCGATGCCATGAAGGAAGAGGTGGAAGGGCTCATATCATCGGGCAAGACACTGGCCTTTGTCGCATCCGATGGCCTTCTCACCGGGGTCATTGCTCTTTCCGACAGTATAAAGGATTCGGCACAGGAGGCGGTGCGGCGACTCAAAAAGGCCGGTCTCGATGTTATCATGATAACGGGTGATCATACCAAAACGGCACGCGCCATAGGGCGTGAAGCGGGGATAGGCCGGATAGTGGCGGAAGTGCTCCCCCGGGATAAGTCACGGGAGATCAAAAGGTTGCAGAGTACCGGCCGTATCGTGGCAATGGTGGGTGACGGGATCAACGACGCCCCCGCTCTTGCCGAGGCCGATGTGGGGATCGCAATCGGAACAGGTAGCGATATAGCAAGGGAGGCCAGCGACATTACGCTGGTGAAGGATGATTTGACGCTCGTATCTTCGGCAATCAGGTTATCGTCGATTACCATGAAAATTATCAAGCAGAACCTCTTCTGGGCCTTTTTCTACAACAGCCTGGGCATTCCCATTGCGGCAGGTGTGCTCTACCCTCTCTTCGGTATATTTCTCAATCCCATGTTTGCGGCGGCGGCGATGGCCTTCAGTTCCGTATCGGTAGTGAGCAATTCGCTCCGTCTCAGAAGTGTCTGGGAGCGGGAGAATAAACGGGAAGGATGATCCTGAAAGCGAGAGTATAAAGAAAAATCCGTGGTTTCAAGACAATTGACCAATGCCTTTGTAATCCTTAAGAGAATCAGGATGAATCTCTACCTCGATAGGATCGATTTCAAACCCGTCCCGCATGTTTTCGGCAAACATGGAGATGCGTTTTGGATTAACGCTGCCCCTTGGATATATTTTCTCATCCAGGATTATTTGTGTAACAGGAATTGTGCAGGCTGTTTTTTTCATGATGCCCACCTTTGTAATTATCCGGTTTGACGGTGTGGCAAAAAGACAATTTTCCAAACGTGGCCTGTTTCAGTGGGCGCATGGTCCTCGCGCTCCGCTGAACACAGATGTTCGAATCAGGGTTATTGGGAAGCGCTTTTAAGTCTTTCAGCAATCCAGATTTTTATTATGGACTGTCTAGGGACACCCAGTCTTTTGGCTTCTTTATCTAGACTATTAATCATCCATATTGGAAAATCTACATTGACTCTTTTTTGATCCTGACCAGGTCTCCTGGCATTTGAAACGTCGAGGAATTCAGTAATATCTTCCCCAGAATCAAATTTTTTATCTAAGTTTTTAGCTTTCATAGATTTCAATCTCCTCTTTTTGGGATCGTCGCACTGAAATAATCCTGATATTTTCTTCACGGTAAGTTAAAATAGAGGACCAGTGTTTATTAGAGATTTTACCGATCAACAGAAACCTTGCTTCATCGATGGTTTTTGCTGGAATTTCAATTCGATCTGGATCGTTCCATAATTCTTGAGCTTCTACAAAATCGATCCCGTGTTTCTTCTTATTAATTTGACTTTTTTCCGTTTATCAAATTCAAATTGCATAATAGTATATATCGTATGTTATATTTATACCTAAAATCAACCCTTATTATAGGAGGACGGATTACAGTGTACATGGGGACGGTGTACATGGGGACGTCCTTAAATAATTAAGTAACTTGACTGCTGGAGTCGTTATTGCATTATTTAAGGACGTCCCCAATCCCCCCATATATTTTCTCATCCAGGATTATTTGTGTAACAGGAATTGTGCAGGCTGTTTTTGTCATGATGCCTCCTTTTTGAAATAATCAGGTTTGACGCATCAGTAAAAAACCGGTAAAGATCCTGTCCCGTCATTCCGCTATTTCAATCCTTCTAAGTTCTGCAATCTAACATTTGGCATGCGGGGTTGGGAAAAGAGGGAAGATCGGAGGGAGCACTGCTTGCTTCAGTCCCTCTCAATGCCATTATTAGCCTTGGATATATCAGAATTCAAAATTGTGTTCCTCAATATTTTTCCACAGAATCTATTTAAGCTTTCATTCTCTTGCATCGCTTTAATAGCAAGTGCCTTATGTAAATCACTATCAACTCGTAATTGAAATTTACCAGAATATTTCTTTCCTGAAATGCTTGAAGGCAGTGGCATATTATCTTCTTCATATATTCCAATCCATTCTTCAAGTATTCGACATAACTGACGATAAACGTTCTCTTCATTATCACCGTGACAACATTTACCAATCCATCCGGGAATTGAACCAATATAGCATTGATCCTCATCCGACCATTCAACAATTTTTAGATAATGGTCTTTCTTTTCCATCCTTTTGACCTCTCTATTTTAAGCTCCACTTCTTTTTCTTGATAATGTTTTGCATCATCCCCAAGATTGCCAGAAATTGTCATGGCTAAAGGGGTCACTAAAGGGGTCAAGTTTACTCTTAGCTCTTTTTTAATATATCCTTCACGTTTTCAACACGTTTACTAATATTTTTATTCTTTTCCATCCCGCGTTTTACTCTTTGTACAACGCTTCCAACTGTGCTATTTTTATTGATCCCAAATGCTTTACCTACACCTTTTAGCGTATCATTTCGAATGCATCTTATT
>CAYMYS010000059.1:0-17895 GCA_964394725.1 uncultured Syntrophaceae bacterium | reverse complement strand
AATCACGCACATTCCAATCTATTGCGCCGACCCAGTACACATGCTCGCTTACCTTTATTGCATGATATCCCTTTTGCATATCGCCTCCTTTTTTCACCTTATTTTCATTTTCTCAATCTCGATGGACTCGTAGAAAGTCTAAATATTCCGGTTAGTAGATGCAGGCATCTAAAATGGAAAGCACTTCTGACAGCAGTTCATCACTACTGTGTTCTATTCGTTTAGCACCGCGGGAACGGAAGTCGACAGACTTGATTTGTTCGACCATAATGAATCCCGTCAGCTTGCTGCCTTCAGGAATAGGTATGTGAAAGGGAAAACCGCGCTCTCTATTTGTAATGGGGCATACAATAGCTAAACCTGTGCTTCGGTTGAACAGGTCTTTGCTGACGACAAAAGCGGGGCGCCTTCCTTTTTGTTCATGACCAGACTGGGGATCAAAGGAGATCCCGATAATGTCCCCTTGCCGGGGTGCATAAGCAGCCATCTACCAGACCTCCTTACCAATCGGGGCTCCCCAGTCAACTTCACCGGATTGGTGGTTTTCGGGAATACCTTTCACAAGATCTTTAAGGCTGTGCCTGCCGCGTATCTTTTTTGCCGGTGTGATGATCATAATGCCATCTTTTGTACTAATATCAACTTCATCGCCTACATCAAGCTGTGCCTCTGCGAGCAGATTCTTGGCAAGACGAAGCCCCTGGCTATTTCCCCACTTCTGAATTTTTGCAAGCATCCGACACCTCCTTATGTATAGCCCAAGTATAGCCATCTTTAATACCATAATCAAGGATATTTTTAAGTTTAACGGTGCAGTAAGCGTCGTTTTACACATCATGGAAGATCTTCGCCTTCGCGTGCAAGAATATGGTGGGGAAAGATGTATAAAGTGGAAGGACCTATTTTCCCCCATAGCTTCCTTTGACCTGTCTCTTGTCGCCGCGTGGATATTCACGATGTCGGCTCCTGCCTCCGTGGGCCTTCCTCCCTCTTTCTCGAATACAGGAAACTGGAAGGCATGGAATTTTAAAGTCCCTTCGCTCACCTCTTAGTCAATATCCATTGAATTTTCTTGACTTAAAGAAAAATATCACTAGAATAACGGCAACTGAAGTTAGAAGGAGGTCGGCATCACAATGGGCGAGGAAAAGAGATATTGTTCCATATGCGCTTGGAGAGAAACCTGTCAGAAAAGATTCTCCATCTCAACGGATTCCAGGGGAATGGTAAACTGTACCGAGTTTACCAGGGATCTCACGATAAAGGATGCAGACATCGAAGAGAAGGAAGAGAAGGATTAGACTAACCTGATCAACAATACATATAGTTATACTGCTCGAAGGGTTGGCCCGAGTGCCAACTTTTCTTTTTTATGCTTATAGTAATCATTGTCTCCCTCCGCAGGCAGGCAACGCACATTAATCACATTCAAGACAAGGAAGAAATGAAAGAGAAACTGGTTGCACTATTAGAAAAATCTATCGATATCTGCTTTGAAAAAGGGACACTGAAGAGGATGGAAATCCCCTTCATTGAGGTTGATCTTCCTCGTGAAGGTTCCCATGGCGACTACGCTTCAAACGTAGCCATGATACTGGCCTCCAGCCAGCGGGAGAATCCCCGAAAGATCGCCGGGCTTATCGTCGATAACATCGATGACGATACCATTGTGGAAAAAATCGAAATTGCAGGCCCGGGCTTTATCAATTTCTTCATACGAAAGGAGATGTGGGCAACACTCCTGAAAGAGGTTGAAGAAGAGGGACCCGACTATGGCCAATGCCATTTTGGAAAGGGGAAAAAGGTTCAGGTTGAATTTGTCAGCGCAAACCCCACTGGTCCGCTCCATATCGGTCACGCCAGAGGCGCAGTCATCGGTGATGCCATCGCCAACATTTTACAGACCGCCGGTTATTCCGTATCCAGAGAATATTATATAAACGACGCCGGCAATCAGATGAACAACCTGGGGAGATCCGTATGGTACAGGTATCTGGAACTCCTTGGAGAAACAGTAGAATTCCCCGACGATTGTTATCAGGGGACATATATCACCGATCTTGCCCGGGAGATATATGAGAAGCATAGCGATGACCTGCGTACCGGAGGAGAGGAAAAGGCAATTCCTCTTCTGACGGATTATGCCGCAGGCTCCATACTGGAAGGAATAAAGAATGATCTTAAGGCCTTCGGCGTCGAATTTGATTGTTATTTCAGTGAGAAAACTCTTTACGAGAATGACGGTGTTGAAAGACTTCTCAGGAAACTTCAAGAAAAGGGTTATATATACAGGGAAGAAAAGACACTGTGGTTCAAGACCACTGATTTCGACGATGAAAAGGATCGGGTGGTCATCAGGGAAAACGGCGATCCCACCTATTTTGCCGCCGATATAGCCTATCACAAGAATAAATACGCGCGCGGTTTTGACAGGGTTATCGATGTCTGGGGCGCCGACCACCACGGTTATATTCCAAGAATGTATGCCGGTATCCAGGCGCTTGGAAAGCAAAAAGATGCCCTCGACATTGTCCTTGTCCAACTGGTAAATCTCCTTCGAGACGGCGTGCCCGTTGCCATGTCCACGCGGGCAGGCGAGTTTATTACACTGAGAGAAGTAATCGAAGAGGTGGGGAAAGACGCGGCCCGCTATAATTTTCTCATGAGACGTTCCAACAGTCATCTCGATTTCGATCTGGAACTGGCAAAGAAGGAGTCCAACGAAAACCCCGTCTACTATGTGCAGTATGCCTATGCACGGATTTCCAGCATCCTGCGGACGGCAATCGAACGGGGTCTTCAGGTACCCGGTTATGATGAGGTGGACTTATCCCTCCTTGCTGAGCAGGAGGAATATGACATAATCAAGCTGATAGATCGGTTCCCTGAACTGGTCGAAGGGAGTGTCAAGGCGCTGGAACCTCACCGTATTCCCTTTTATATCAATGACCTTGCTTCCCTCTTTCACAGTTATTACAACAAGCACAGGGTTGTGTCCGATGACACAAAGTTGACGCAGGCACGGCTCTTCCTGATTAAATCGCTGAGGACGGTCTTCGGTAATGCACTCAGACTGCTCGGTGTCTCGGCGCCGGAGCGGATGTAGAAAGTTTTTAACAGGTTGAAGGGATTATTGACCCCTCTGGTCAGCCGATTTTTAATAAAAGTGTGATTGATGAAATCGCGAAAAACAGGAGATTTCGAATTCAAACTGGGTAAATTTGGTTTAATCCTCTTTACCTTTGCCGTATCACTGCTGCTGCTCTCCTCATTCATTTTTGGCGTCATCGTCGGGAAAAACATAGACAGCTATCCTGAAAAGATAGTTGGCATCCCCAATACAATAAAGGGGAAAATCACACGAGAAAAAGAGCCTGTCCCTGAAATAAAAGAACAGAAAAAGGAACAAGCAGCAAAAGGGCCAAAGGATGAAAAGAAAAAGGATGATTTTAAACTTACCTTCTATGACACGCTGACAGAGAAAACGAAAACGACGAAAACGACGAAAACGGGAGAGGTCGGCAGGTACGTATATACCATTCAGGTGGCCTCCTTTAAGGAACAAAAGAAAACAGAGGCACTTGCCGCCCGCTTGAAAAAACTGAGGCTTTCTCCCCTTATCGACAAGATTGTACTGACATCGAGTGGCACATGGTTCCGTGTCAAACTGGAGGGTTTTCCCAGTTACGATGCGGCAAAGAAGAAATCAAAATTCGTGGAAAGCAAGGTCAGGGGACTCAAGTGTCTCATTGTAAAGAATAAAAAATAGTGTTCTGCAGGTACAAGGGATCAAGGGATAAAGTATGTTTGAAAATCTGACAGAAAGACTGAACGGCGTTTTCAAAAAACTCAAAGGGAGGGGAATCCTCGACGAGGAAAGTGTGAATGCCGCCCTGAAGGACATCAGAATTGCCCTCCTCGAGGCGGACGTAAATTTCAAGGTTGTCAAGGAATTTGTAGAGGATGTCAGGGTCAAGGCCTTGGGCCAGGAGGTTCTCGACAGCATTACACCGGGTCAGCAGGTCGTAAAAATCGTCCACGAGAAACTGATTGAACTGATGGGGAGTGACAGCAGCCAGATAAATTTCGCAAAGAAGTTTCCCGCTGCCATCATGCTTGTCGGTCTCCAGGGATGCGGTAAAACCACGACGGCGGCAAAGCTGGCACACCATCTCAAAGGCCAGGGGAAACGGGTGGCGCTCGTCTCGGCTGATGTATACAGACCGGCGGCAATGGAGCAATTGAGGGTACTTGCCGAAAAGATCACAACAGGCATTTTCAATTCGCCCGATGAAAGGGATCCTGTCAAAATTTGTCTCCACGCCCTTGAAGAGGCAAAGAATAACGGCTTTGATACGCTCATCATCGATACTGCGGGGAGACTGCATATAGATGAGGAGTTAATGGGTGAACTGGAACGGATCAAGGAGGCGTGCGAACCCACGGAAATTCTGCTCGTAGCCGATTCTATGACGGGGCAGGATGCCGTTTCCGTCGCCAAACATTTCGACGAACTCCTCACTATTGATGGCGTTATACTGACAAAGATGGATGGTGATGCCAGGGGGGGCGCCGCCTTGTCTCTCAGAAAGGTTACGGGAAAACCGATAAAATTCGTCGGCGTCGGCGAAAAGATAGATGCCCTGGAGGTATTTCACCCGGAGCGCATGGCATCACGGATTCTTGAGATGGGTGATATTCTGACGCTTGTCGAAAGGGCGCAGACGGTAATAGACGAAAAGTCGGCATTAAAACTGGAAGAGAATATAAGAAAAGACTCTTTTACGCTGGAAGACCTGAAGAACCAGATGAAACAGATAAGGAAAATGGGCCCCCTCCAGGACCTGCTGGGAATGATCCCCGGCGCTGGAAAGATAAAGACCCTCAAAAACGCACAGATGGATGAGGGAGAGCTGACCAAAACGACGGCTATCATAGATTCAATGACGAAAGTGGAACGCCGCAATTACCGGATCATAAATGGTCAGAGAAGAAAACGAATCGCACAGGGAAGCGGAACCACTGTCCAGGATGTAAACAGGGTATTGAAAAACTATATACAGATGAGAAAAATGATGAAAAAATTGACGAAAGGCGGCATGAAATCTCTCAGAAGAGGTAATTTACCCTTTTAATATTATTGGATGTATGTTATTCTGCCTTTCCAGAAAAATACAGGAGGTGGTAACCTAAAAGAATGGCTGTTAAAATAAGATTAGCGCGAATGGGAGCGAAGAAGAAACCCTACTACAGGATTGTCGTGGCAGATGGTGAATCTCCCCGGGATGGAAGATTCATAGAAATCATTGGAAATTATGATCCCAACATGGACCCAGCAGTGGTGAACGTAAAAGAAGATCGCGCCGCAGAATGGCTGTCGAAGGGTGCACTGCCTACAGAAACTGTTTCGAGTCTCTTTAAAAGGAAGGGAATTCTTCAATAAAAAAGAGGATTGGGAGTAGAATTACAGACTCATTTAGCGTCCATCAAAGGAGGTTGTAACGATGAAAGAATTAGTCAAGTATATGGCTCAAGCGTTGGTAGATAATCCTGATGAGGTTAATGTTAATGAGGTAGTAGGTGAGCAAACTTCCGTAATAGAACTGAGGGTAGTCAAGGAGGATCTCGGCAAGGTTATAGGGAAACAGGGTAAGACTGCAAAGGCGATGAGAACAATTTTGAGCGCTGCTTCGTCCAAGATTCGCAAGAGGGCGGTTCTGGAAATTATAGAATAATTGAATGATCTGGTTAATATAGGAAAGATTATCAAATCCAGCGGTTTGAAAGGCCGTTTGAAGGTGTTTCCTTACATGGAATCACCTGAGGTGCTTGAATCTCTGGATGAGGTTTTCATCGGAGCAACAAAAAAGACTGTCCTTCCCTTTCAGATCACTGCTGTCAGGATCAGAAAGAAGAACATATTGCTTGATCTGGAAGGAGTGAAGGATATAGTCGCCTCAGACGCACTGGTAGGATTTCATCTCTTTATACCTCCTGACAAACTTGATGTGTTGCAGGAGGATGAATATTACTGGCGCGACATTGTGGGACTTGACGTCGTCACTGAATCGGGTCAGAAACTGGGGCAGATAGAGAGTATCATCCCTACGGGAGGTAATGACGTGTATGTCTGCACGGGAGGAGAAAGAGAAATCCTTCTCCCTGCCATAGAAGATGTGATAAGGCTGGTGGATATCGAAAAGGGCGTCCTGGTTGTACGATTACTTGAGGGGTTGTAAAATGAGATGATCAGGTTTGATATCCTAACTCTCTTTCCGGAATTGTTTCACACTGCCTTCGATGGAAGTCTCTTAAAGAAGGCAATCGAAAAATCTCTGATAGAAATCAATCTTCATAACATTCGCGATTATGCCACCGGCAAGCACAAAGTAACCGATGATAGTCCTTTCGGAGGTGGCGGCGGAATGGTGATGAAGGTTGAACCCATTGCGCGGGCACTCGACGAGATCGTTCCTGATCGAGACAATACAGAGGTAATACTCCTTTCACCGCAGGGAGAGATTTTCAGACAGGAAATTGCAGAGGCTCTTTCAATAAAAAAAAGAATCGTACTGATCTGCGGGCATTATGAAGGCGTAGACGAACGGGTCAAAGAAAATTGTATAGACAGGGAAATTTCCATTGGTGATTATGTCCTCACGGGCGGTGAGTATCCGGCCATGGTACTGGTCGACGCCGTTTCGAGGCTTGTTCCCGGTTTCGTGGGAAACAGTGATTCCGTCCTTTACGACTCCTTCACAACAGGTCTCCTCGAAGGACCCCATTATACGCGTCCCCGGGAATACAAAGGCTGGATGGTTCCCGAGGTTCTTCTCTCAGGACATCAGAAGAAGATCGATGAGTGGCGACACACACGATCTCTCCTGCGTACACTAAAGAGGAGACCGGATCTGTTGGAGAAGATGGATCTAACTGAAGAAGATAAAAAAATAATAGAGGCCTCCAGCGGCGCACTGAAGTGAATGAAGTCACCCATCACTTCACAGGTACGAACTTGAATAGATGAGTATAGATAATTTTTATATCGCTCTTTTACATCACCCTGTATATAATAAGAACGGTGATGTTGTAACGACGGCAGTAACCAACATGGATATACATGACATATCCAGGGCTGCGAAAAGCTACGGCGTGGCGCGTTTTTATATCGTAACACCGATAAAGAAACAGCATGACTTCGTGAAACGCATCATCCGGCACTGGCAGAAGGGATACGGCGTGACGTACAACCCTTCAAGGAAGGAAGCCTTTGATATTGTAGACATTAAAAGCACACTGGAAGATGTGATTGAAGATATTTCCGGAGAATCGGGCAGACAGGTTCATATTATAGCAACCAGCGCCCTTTCGAGGAAGTGCTTGACAACATATAACGATTTAAAGAATAAGATATCGAAAGAAAGTGGAAACTATCTGCTGCTTTTCGGAACGGGATGGGGGATGGCCGATGAGGTATTTGACAGGGCCGATTTTCTCCTGGAACCGATAGAGGGACCGGTAGATTACAATCATCTTTCCGTTAGATCTGCGGTGTCTATTACACTGGATCGACTGTTTGGAAGAAGATAATTAAACTTACAGAATATTATTTTGAGGAGGACCCTAATTATGAATGTTCTTGAAATGCTCGAAAAGGAACAGATGAGAACAGATATCCCCGAGTTTAAGTCCGGTGATACGGTCAAGGTACATGTAAAGATTGTTGAAGGACAAAAAGAGAGGCTTCAGGTCTTTCAGGGAGTAGTTATACGAAAGAGAAGTAATCAAAACCGCTCCACCTTCACGGTGCGTAAGGTATCCTATAACGTAGGAGTGGAAAGGACATTTCCCATACATTCACCCGTTATAGATAAGATCGATGTGGTAACGAGAGGAAGAGTACGGCGATCCAGACTCTATTACCTGAGAGGACTGAGAGGAAAGAAGGCACGAATCAGAGAACTTGGCAGAAGATAGCATGCGCCACTTTGAAGAGCGTGCACGATTGCGCGGTTTCAAATGTATCGCCGGTTGTGATGAAGCAGGAAGGGGACCTCTCGCAGGTCCCGTTGTTGCTGCAGCCGTAATATTTTCCGATGATTACGTAAACGCCGCAATTCAGGATTCAAAAAAGTTGACCCCTCTCAAGAGGGAGAGATTGTTCACTGTCATAGAAAAGACGGCCCTTTCCATCGGCATTGGCATTGTGGAACCCGCAGTTATTGATAGAATCAATATACTCAGGGCATCATTGCTGGCGATGGAAAAGGCGGTTTTGACCCTTTCCTCACCCCCCGATTACATTCTCATCGATGGTATAAACACCATCGATGTTCCCGTTGCGCAGGAATCGATTATCAGGGGTGATTCCCTCAGCATTTCGATTGCAGCCGCTTCCATTATTGCCAAGGTATCGAGGGACCACATCATGGACGACTATCATGCCCGGTATCCCCTCTATAATTTCATAAAGAACAAGGGCTACGGTACGCGCGAGCACAGGGAAGCGATAAAAAGTCATGGCCGCTGCAAAATCCACAGAAAATCCTTCAAAGTCACATTGTAATACCCGACAGGCAGGCACACGGGGTGAAGACTGCGCCCTTCGTTTT
Source organism: uncultured Syntrophaceae bacterium (assembly GCA_964394725.1). Lineage (GTDB taxonomy): Bacteria > Desulfobacterota > Syntrophia > Syntrophales > UBA2210 > JAFGPZ01. Next base: position 9,283 of record CAYMYS010000059.1, on the reverse strand, counting down.
TTAAAGAAAAAGGGCTACCGAATTATTGAACGGAATTACCGCTGTGTCTTCGGAGAGATAGATATTATTGCCAACCATCAGGGAGCAATAGTATTCATAGAGGTAAAAAGCAGAACCTCCGATAGATTCGGCTACCCGGAGGAAGCAGTGGGGAAAGTGAAACAGAAAAAGATCTCACGAATAGCCGTGAACTACCTGGGAGAGAGAAAGCTCGATGACAGCAATGCGCGCTTCGATGTCGTGGCAATACATTTCTCCCCCGGAAAAGAGCGGGTGGAACTGATAAAGGATGCCTTCGATTTTGTCCTGTAAAATATCGAAGGATGGATCGAAAAGATCACAGATAAGGATATCTGCCCCATGGAAGAAGGAACACTCTACATCGTTGCCACACCCATAGGAAACCTGGAAGACATTACGCTGCGTGCCCTTCGCATACTGAAAGAATGCGATCTCATCGCGGCGGAAGATACACGACGGACAAAGAAACTACTCTCGGCCTATGATATCGCAACTCCCCTGACCAGCCTCTACGATCAGAATGAAGCGAAGAAGAGCCCCCATTTAATATCACAGATGCAAAGGGGTAAAAAGATTGCCTATGTCTCCGATGCGGGAACACCGGCAATATCGGACCCTGGGTATATTCTGGTGAGAGAGACCGTCGCCCATTCCATCTCTGTCATCCCCATCCCCGGCCCCTCGGCGGTAATCACGTCTCTCTGCGCCTCCGGTCTCCCGACTGACAGTTTCGTATTCTACGCATTCCTTCCATCGCGTTCGGGCAAGAGGAGGCAATTTCTCCAATCGATTATCGCTGAAGAAAAGACGATGGTCTTCTATGAATCGCCGAATCGACTTATATCGGCTCTGCGTGATATTCTCACGATCATGGGAGATAGAAAGGTAGTTATATTCAGGGAACTTACCAAGATATATGAAGAGGCGCTGCGCGGCCCTGTCTCTACACTGCTCGAATCCCTGAAGGAACGAAAGATAAAAGGCGAAATAACCCTTATCATCGCAGGTGCCGAAAAGATCACCCCCGAATTCTCACCTGAACGAATTCGGGAGTGCTTTGAAGTATTGCGCAGAGATGCCACCCTTTCAACGAGGGACATCGTCGACATTATCTCTGAAGAAACGGGACTGGCAAAGAAAGACGTATACAGAGAAGTCCTCCAATTCTCGAAATAACCTGAGGGCATACCATCGCTACATCTCCTTCACGATTGCCTTCAGTCTTTTTATATCCTCCCTCTTTATTTTACGATCTCTGTAATAGTAGCCTTCGAAGGTCCTGACGAATCGCAATGCGCCGTCGGCCATCGGGCCCTGCCCCATGCGGGAAACCAATTCTTCAAGCCCCTCCCCTGGTTCCTTGCGATAACCCTGCCCTTCCATCCTTCTTAAAAATACCGACAGCACACGCTCTGCCGCCGGTCTCCTTTTGATAAGAAAAATGATAATTGCCACGATGATCAAAAGAGCGATAAATACAATTGCTGTTTCAGCCATGAGCCGCTTGTCTTTCACAGTAAAGGCGGGCCTTTTAAAGGTCGATTTTATGCCGGAGAAGAAACTCAGCTGTTTCTGAAAATCGTAATTGATAACGAATATATTCCAGTAGTACTTCATGATGTCAAAGGAAATCATCAATCTAAAGCGAAGGCCTCGCTCTTTGGGCACGGTAAATCCTTCAACTATGGCCGGTGTTGGATCAACCCTCACCCATCCCCTTCTTTTAACAAATGCCTCCACCCAGACATGGGCGTTTTTCTGCGGGACGGCGTAGTATCCCCCCACTTCATTGTAATACCCGCCCCGATAGCCCCCAACAACACGAGAGGGAATGCCGGCGACTCTCAGCATGACAGCCATGGCCGAGGCAAAATATTCACAGTTTCCATAGTGGTGAGAGAAGAGAAAATCATCGAGGGGCGTCGCAGACAGGGGAAGATTGGAGAGGGAATACCTGAATCCGCCTTCCGTGAGAAATGAATATAGTGCCCCGATGGAGGCCTCAGACCCCCTCCCCTTCGTCAGATTTTCTACCAGCCTTTTAATTTTTTCCAGATCTCCGGTTAACTGGAGATATATGTTCCCCACGTCGTCACCTTCATCCCCTATAAACGATGAAAGGGCCGACATGGCGTCATATCGAATCCTCTTGTGCGTCGCCTCATCGAGTTCGTAGGTAAAATCATCGTATCTGTTCACGCTCCTGAGAGAAAGATAGGCCGGCTTGTCCAGTGTAATGAGAAAGGTGTTTTCAGAAGCCTCCAGATATACCCGGTAGTTGACCGCTCTTCCCTGTGAAATCGACATATAGGTTTCTTTCATTGCCTTCTTCTCCAGATTCTGCCAGGACGTTCCATCGAAGGAATCAAAGACAATTCCCCTCCAGTAGAGATGGCCGTCGTCTATCTTTTCCATGGCTGCCCTGAAGGCAATAGTACTGTCCTCCTGAATTTCAGACACATCTCCCAGTTTGACGCTGTCACTGAAACCGCTGGTGGCAATATTTTTTTTGTTTAAAAAGTCAAAGAGTGGATAGTCCGTGCGGGGCAGGATAATGAAAAAGAGGGCCGTCAGGGGTATGACAATCAGAGGAATTATGAGCGCCGCCGCCACTATTTTATAGACATCAGACAGGGCAAGGGTCATGAAGGGATCTTCGGAGTAATAGGCAAGCAAAACAATTACGACGGTGAGCATGAAAATGAGGCCGGCGAAAAAGGCGATAAAGATCATGTCTGTGGAAAGGAGGGCCGAAGACGCCAGGAGAAAGAGTGATAACGTATATATCTGCATATAGTCACGGGCCTTATGCTCTTCCAGGAATTTCAAGGCAATGAGGATAAGGAGGACCTCTATCCCGGGAACGACGATGTTGTCTATCGTTACCTTCAGTGTGGCAATGGCAAAGATGACGACTATGGCGCTATTCAAAAAACATCGCGGTACATATATCTTCCTGTATGTCAGATATATGGAAGCAAGGCTCACGAGAACAAAGCCTGCGGAGTAGGCGAAACCGGCATGGCCCGCGACAGACAGATAGCCTATAGATACAACAATATAGGTAAACAGTTTCAGTATGGTCTCAATTTTTATTGTGGTCATAGTCTGCAAGCTCTGTGAGAAGACGGATCTTATGCGAAGGCGAAAGAGCAGGCGTGAAATGCTCTCCACCGATTGTAAGGCCCACGGGGACCTGCTTCCTTATGAAATGGGATATGAGAAAGGTCAGATAAGACAGTTTCAACTCCAGATCCGCTATTGCGACTTTTTCAAAATCGATAAGGACGGGCTGAACTGCAGGCGAAGAGAACTCCTTCGTCTTCAGTCTTCCCGTTCGGGCACTGGCCTTCCAGTTAATATACTTGAGGGGATCACCGATCACATAGTCCCTGATCGCGAAAATATCGGGATCGCTGCCCCTTTTGTCTATGTGCCCATCACCCTGATCATGATACTCCCCGTCAGAGAAGTGAAGGCCGGGCAGTTTCCTCGGCGCCGGAAAAACAACGCAGTCAAAGGACGACAGGCTTTTTCTGCATCTCACAAAAAAGTTGAAGGGAAAGGCCGAACAGATATAGATATCTTCAATCTTCTTTCTTCCCCTTTTATCGAAGGTCATGGAAAGGAAGTGTGATTTTTTTCCCTTTCCGCCCACATACGGGAAAAGCACGGTCTCACCTTCCACCGCCACCCGCAGAAGAAAGACGGGCAGCAGGGTCTTTGCATTACCGATGGATAGCGAATAGGGAAATTCCTTCTTCGCGTAGATCTCATCGGGAATATCGATGGTTATATCTATATTTGAAATGTTGGTTTTCCCCAGAACACCTGAAACGATGAGAAAACTTAGGAGGGCGGCAACGATGAGATAGATGAGATTGTTCCCCGTGTTTACCGCCGATATCCCCAGGATGAGGGTAAAGGCAAGGTAGAACCAGCCCGCCTTCGTAATCGTTATGACGCCGGGGCCTTTACCTTTTCTATTATCGATTGTATTAGCTCCTTTTTATCGATACTTTCATACCCTTCTTTCAGCAATAAGCGATGGGAAAGCGTAAAAGAGGCGAGTTCTTTGATGTCTTCGGGAATGACAAAATCCCTGTCATGGAAATAGGCGTGTGTCTTGGCGGAAACAGTGACGGCCAGGGCCCCTCTCGTCGATATCCCGGCCAGTATATATTTGTTGTTTCTGGTGGCCTTCACAATTTTCAATATGTATTCATAGATTTTTTCGGATACATATACATCTTTTCTGATCTTTTCATGAATGGCCAACACCTCTTCACGATTCGTGACGGGCTCGATATTCTCAAGCTCATCGCGGTTGCTCTCCTGGCGAAGAATCTCCATTTCCTCCGATTCTGCTGGATAACCGAGGCCGATCTTCATCATGAACCTGTCCATCTGGGACTCGGGAAGGGGGAAGGTTCCATACTGTTCCGCCGGATTTTGCGTCGCTATGACAAAAAAGGGCTGGGGATGGAGATAGGTTTTTCCTTCAATGGTTGTCTGCTTTTCTCCCATGGCCTCGAGGAGGGCGCTCTGGGTTTTGGGTGTCGCCCTGTTGATCTCATCGACGAGGACGATATTATTGAATATGGGGCCGGGATGGAATTCAAATTCCCCGGTATTCTTGTTATAGATGGATAACCCTGTAATATCGGTGGGGAGAAGATCGCTGGTACACTGTATACGTCCAAAACTGAGTCCCAGTATTCGGGCGATGGCGATTGCCAGTGTCGTCTTGCCGAGACCGGGGAGATCTTCAATAAGGATATGCCCCCTGGAGCAACAGGTAATCAATGCAAGCTTGAGGGCCAGATCTTTCCCGTAAATATACCGGGACAGATAATCGACAATCTGACGTACTTTCTTGTTTTCTATTGCCGAATCTTTCATCATATTCTTCCTGCACATAGCCGCCTTATCTTCTAAAGATGATGCAACATCTTATGTCCCTGTCACACATTCACGAACGGACACCTCCCTCTGTTTTTTCTCCGAATACTATCACCGTGATCCCATACATTCCCCCTATCTGATGAGGTGGTGGTGGAATAATCGATTACTCCCACCCATACCCCCCACCGCTACCGGGTAGTATTTTCCAGTGATTTTACAGTCACATACATGATATTATCGCAATGCCCTGATAAGAAAGCGTGTAGATACACACTATATCAGTTGCTGGAATAAGTCCAGTTGGCAGGGTCTGAACGAATAGAATTCGACCATCGAATCGAGATCATCTTTCTTTTATCCGGTGCTCCTCCCGCGTTTGTAAGGGATATTGAGTTTGTCCATGCGTTTTCTGAGCGTGTTTGGGTGAATGTCGAGCAATTCCGCGGCACCGCCTTCACCATTGATTTTTCCGTGAGCGATATCAAGCGCTTTTTTGATATATCGAGCATTCATTTTGTCCAGGGGGAGAATATTTGTGATCTCCTCAGCCAAAAGCACCATCTCACTATCATAATGCGGACTGATAAGATTGTTGAATCTGATGACGCCATCCCTGCTCTGAATCAATGCCCGTTCAACGAGGTTCTGCAACTCACGGACATTACCCGGCCAGTCATATGTTTTCAGTCGTTCCATAGCCCCCGGAGCAAGAACGGGAGGGCTCCCGATTTTCAATTCAATGCTTTTCTGCTCGATAAAGTGATGGATCAGCGCAGGAATATCCTCTTTTCGCTGTCGCAAGGGCGGAATGATAATGGGAAAGACGTTGAGGCGAAACCAGAGGTCTTCCCTGAATTGACCGTCCCTGACCATATCTTCCAGTGTCCTGTGGGTTGCAGAGATAATTCTGATATCGATGGGAATTGTCTTTGTCCCCCCCACACGCTCAATCTCTCTATTCTGCAAAACATTGAGAAGCCGCACCTGGACCTGCGGTGGCAGTTCTCCCACCTCATCAAGAAAGATCGTGCCCATGTTGGCCCGCTCAAAACGACCTCGCTTCTGAGAGATGGCACCGGTGAATGCCCCTTTTTCGTGACCGAACAATTCACTGTCTATGAGTGTCTCGGGAATTGCACCGCAGTTTACCCTGATAAAGGGACCGTCCTTTCGTGGTGAAGAATAATGGAGCGCATTAGCAATAACCTCCTTCCCAACACCAGTTTCACCGTACAGCAGGACGGGACTATTAAGGTGCGCTACCTGTCGCACCATTTTCATCACACTCTTGAGGCCGAATTCTGCACCAACAATGTCCTCACCTGCAAGTTCTCTCAGTCTCATTTGAAGATAGCGGTTGTCATCGGTCAGCATGTCCTTCAACCTCAGCACCTCCTGATGCCGCAGGGCATTTGCCATTGCAATGGCAAAGGGTTCATGAACGGATCGCAAAATCCCGGCATGGTCATCGGTATATCTGTTCATACCCTTGGTCATCAGTGTCAGAACTCCGATGCGATTGCCTTCCAGTTCCAGGCGCACATCAATGATCGATACGTCGATATCGAGGCCGAATTGTTTAAATACTTTTCTCATATCAGGATTTAAATCGGGACGATTCATGATCTCGATGGGTCCCATGGATGTCCACCGGGCGGCCCTGAATTCCACGCCTTCGGGAGGAAGGACGACCGTCTTTCCGAAACGCGTTTCAGGTTTATCTCCCACAGTGGCGATAATGTGTGCTATGTTCAGTTCGGGATCGTAGATCACCATGGACATGGTGTTTACTGGTATAACGTCTCTGAGATAGTGAAAACTATTTTCGAGGGCCGTCTGAATATCAAGGCTTCCGCAGATGCGAACGGTAACCTGTCTGAAAAATTCGTTCTTATCGATATGACCCTCCCTTAGGTGCATTATTCCCCTATGGCGTAACAATACACCAAATTACGCTATAGGGGAAGAGAAATTACGCCATAGTGTATTATGTATTCCCCTCTTTTTTCTAACATGCTGATAATATGCATATTTCACATTTGGCATGATTTACGCATGGGATTGGTTTGAAAACCACGATGCGAGGAGCAAAATAGTGCAATGGATAGAAATTATTAAGGTTCGCGCAGTCGGAACAATTGGAGTACAGACTGCAGCGGATGTGGTGAGGGATTTCAGCACAATGAATGAAGGGACAAAACCTACTGCATTGAAACTGTATCATCATTCCACCGTAGAAAGCGATCTGAGCATTCATCTCTCTTGGAACCTTGAAACGATGCGGGTACAGAAAAGCCCACTGGGATTGCGCATAGCCGATGCGATCGGTGACCTCGGCATGGTAAATCATTCGGTATGGATCGAAGATGCGATCATCCAATAAGAACCATTTGGTCTACACCTTTATCTCAAAAGGAACGTTGAACAATCATGAAAACAAAACGTAGAAAATATGTCGTCATATGTGATGAATGTGCAATATCCACCAAACTGACACCGGCAAAGGTCATGCAATTTAAAGAGAGGAGAATTTAATGCAATCTGATAGTATTGTTTATAAATCCCTTAAAAGGAGTGTGGTCTTAATGGCACTGCTCGGTAGCCTTTTGCCGACAGGTTGCGACCGCCAGCCACCGCCGCCGCCATCACGCCCTGTTCCTGAAGTGGCCGTGGTAACGGTGCAACCGCAAAAGGTTGTACTGACCACTGAATTGCCGGGCCGCACCTCTGCCTTCCGTGTTGCGGAGATCCGTCCCCAGGTCAGCGGTCTCATCCAGAGGCGACTGTTTGTGGAAGGATCAGATGTGAAGGCCCGTCAGGTGCTCTTTCGGATCGACGCGGCTCCCTTTCAATCGGCACTCGACAATGCTAAGGCTAACCTTGTCGTCATGCAAAAGAACACTGACCGGGCGCGTGCGGCCCTTGGAGCAAGTATCGCCGGCGTCAAGCGGCAGCAGGCTACACTCGAACTAGCCCTAACAAACCGCGAACGCTTCGAAGAAGCCTTCAAGGACAGGGCCGTCTCCGCCAGCGAGCGTGACCAGGCTGTAACCCAGGCAGAAGTGTCCAAGGCCGCACTAGAGGTCGCAAAGGCACAGGTGGAAAGCGATAGGAAGGCGATAGCCGCGGCAGAGGCAGCCATACTGCAGGCGGAAGCAGCGCTGAAGATGGCCCGCATCAATCTGGGGTACACCTCTGTCAACGCCCCCATCTCCGGTCGTATCGGCACATCTACTGTGAACGATGGCGCCCTGGTGTCGGCATATCAGCCCGTGGCACTGGCAACCATTCAGCAATTCGACCCTATTTATGTAGATGTTCACCAATCCACTAAAGAACTGTTGCGATTAAAGCGCCGCACAGAGAATGGCCGTCTGGATCAGAACGAGGCAAGCCAGAAAAAGGTCAGGCTCATTCTGGATGACAATACAGCCTATCCATTGGAAGGAACATTGCAGTTTCGCGACGTCACGGTAGACCCATCGACGGGATCGGTAATCCTTCGGGTGGTCTTTCCCAATCCGGATGCTGTTCTTCTACCCGGCATGTTCATCCGGGCTGTGGTGGAAGAAGGTGTCAATCCACAGGCAATTCTGGTTCCCCAGCAGGCAGTATCTCGCGACCCCAAAGGGAATCCAGTTGCGCTGATCGTGGATGCCGAAGACAAGGTCCAGCAGCAAATGTTGACGCTCGATCGTGCCATTGGCAATAGATGGCTCGTTTCATCGGGTCTGGTTCCCGGCGATCGCGTGATTGTCGAAGGGGTGCAAAAGGTGAGGCCCGGCGCTTCCGTGAAGGTTGTTCCCTTTACAGCCGATAGCGAAGAAAAGGGTGATGAACGAAAAGATTCAACCCCGCAACCCGCAAAATCGAATTAACGGAGGCAATTTATGCTATCGAAATTTTTCCTTGAACGTCCGGTCTTCGCGTGGGTTATTGCTATCGTCATCATGGCAACGGGTATCATTTTCATTTACAACCTGCCCGTCTCCCAGTATCCGAATATGGCCCCACCATCCATCTCTGTTTCTGCCTCTTACCCGGGGTCTTCGGCCCAAACCGTGGAAAACAGCGTAACGCAGACCATCGAGCAGAAGATGACCGGTCTGGATAATCTGATTTACATGTCCGCCTCCAGCGATTCTGCAGGCAGCTCCCGTCTGGAATTGACCTTTGCTCCGGGGACAGATGTAGATATCGCCTGGTCCAAGGTACAGAACAAGGCCCAGTCCGCTATACCGAGCCTCCCCGATGTGGTTCAAAACCGAGGGGTCGATGTCAAAAAGTCCACGCGTAACTACCTGATGGTCGTGGGTCTGGTTTCCGAAGACGGTCGTCTGGATCACATAGATCTGGC
>CAYMYS010000058.1:0-18477 GCA_964394725.1 uncultured Syntrophaceae bacterium | reverse complement strand
GTATTGCGGCATTATAATAGGAAGTAACATGTTATGTAGCGTGGGGTCTCTGTGCCCCACAGATATGTTGCCCACAGAGTGGCAACGCTACAACGCATTTACAAATGTAAGTTACTTGAGAGTCGGAGATTCCCCGCACCTTTGTACGGGGAGCTTCAACTATATGTACCTGTTGATCAGAGATTTTAAGACCTTTAACTGGTGTGGTTCAATCTGCAAGATTGAACCAGCTTAGAATTATTAGAGTAATTCGTGTAATTTGCGAAATCTGTGGATTAAGATATACGGGATTTCTGGAGTGACTATGAAGGGACTGGTAGCGGTTCCCGTCTATAACGAGACGGGCAACCTGGCGCAGGTCATTGAGGAACTTAGACAATGCATTCGTCGTGAGACGCTGCTTTTTATTGATGACGGCTCAACAGATGGTTCGCGTGAACTCCTGGAAGAGGCCGGTGTGCTATACCTTTCACATCCGATAAATCTCGGCTATGAGGAAACACTGAGAACGGCTATGGCATATGCCCTGGAAAAGGATTTTCCATTTGTTGTCTTTTTTGATGCCGATGGCCAGCACAGGACGAAAGACCTCAAGAAGATTATCGAGCAATACAGAAAAAACAAATATGATCTGATCATTGGAAGTCGTTACCGGAACGATCACCGGCATCGATTATCCCCGCGTCGTCTCGTTGCAACGATCTTTTCCCGCATGGTCACCATATTATCGGGGGTAGGCATTTCAGACGTTACCTGCGGCTTAAAACTCATATCACGGGATGTTATACCCCAGGCGCTTGCAATGCCCACGGAAGATATGCATGCGGAACTTATTGTGGGGCTTGCGCGTATGGGTGCTCGGATAAAGGAAGTTCCGATAGATGTCCTTCCACGTAAAGAAGGGGACTCGATGTATCATTTTTCTAAAGGATTATTATATCCCGCAAAGACATTGTTATGTCTCTGCAGTGGATTATTAATGCATAAGAAGATAGAATCGCGAAAAGGGAAGTTTTATGAATTTACAGAGTAAACTGATAATCACTTCTATACTGGTACTCGTCACGATCTGGTTGTTGAGAAACTTTTTCAACAAGCGGATCAGCTCGGGGCAGGCGCTTTTCTGGATCTTACTCCTGACAGGCGCGGAAATACTGACGCTCTTTCCCTGCCTGGTGGATGGGCTCTCCATTATATGGGGCAATCTAATACCGGTTTCGTGGATATCCTTTGTGGGCATCATTTTTCTGATTGTCTATCTCCTCTATCAGACGGTCCAGATGAATCAACTGCATTCACGCAATGTCTCTCTGGCCCGCAGCGTTGCCTTTCTCGAAGAGCGAATCAGGAGTATGGAAAGGCTTCATAGTGGGGACAAAAATGCTTCAGAAACGAGCGACGATGATCTGCCTGACATTTGATGTTGAAGAGCGTTTTCACTCCCACCTGACGCCGGGTGATGCGACGCGTGAGTGGAATCTTCGTGATCGGATAACCATTCTTCTCGATTACCTTGAAGAGCATAAAAAGAAAGCCACCTTTTTTGTCGTGGGAGAACTCGCAGCGGAATATCCCGATCTCGTGCGAAGGATGTCAGCACCGAATTTCGAAGTCGCGTCACATTCCTACAGTCATATATGGATGGATACAGAGAACCGCCGGCAATGCCGGGATGATATATCAGATTCTAAAAAGGCCCTGGAAGATATCACCGGACAGCCCGTATACGGATTTCGTGCGCCCTCATGGTCCGCCCGGATATCGCATGACTGGCTGTGGGACCATCTCATATCCCTCGGATTTCGCTATGATGCGTCACTCTTTCCCTTCAAGACACATATGTATGGTTCTTTTCAAAACCCTGTCAGACCCTTCAGGTTGCATCAACAACTGATTGAGATCCCCCCCTCGGTCTTTGCGCCGGGAATCGTCCGGATACCCTATGGCGGCGGTTTCTATTTCAGGTTATACCCCTCGTGGCTTACACTGTTCTTTATTGGCCGGAATCTGGCCGAAGAAAAAATTCCTGTTATCTATCTTCATCCGTGGGATTTTGAGGCAAATCCGCATATGCTGGAAAGGACGTGGCTTCAGCGATTTATAGGGAATTATAATATTGAAAAAACGTGGTCGCGATTTACCGATCTGATGGACGATTACGAGACGATCACTATGAGCGACTTCTATAGAAGACTGGAGCCTTTATTGTAACCAGGCCGGTCATGTCAATATCAGGGAATATACCGGAATAGACGGGGACCGAGGGCATTGGTAAAAAACAGGGGCAGACGCCGCCACAGGCCTGTCGCCAGAAGAAAGATCCGTGCCGGTCTGCTCACGCTTCTGTATTCCCTTGCAGGGTTCAAAACCAGGTAATTATACATCACCTGACATTCTTCAGTCCCCCATTTTTTCTTGAATTGAACGTGTGTAGATCCTTTGGGACTGCGACCGAACTCAAAACGCCTGATCTTTTCTTCCATGCAGTGTCCTATGATTCCCCAGTACTGGCAATAATTAGATCCCTGGTGACGATATTCCTTCAGGCTGCCGATATAGGGGGTGATGATGCCGTCCCTGAAGCGAATGATGATGCCGCCGGCGACAACTGTTCCATTGTGCCTGACTTCAGAAAAAGAGACCTTATTTCCGAAATACTTTTGCAACAGTGTAAAGAAGTGCCTGCCATGAAAGGGTGTGCCATGATGGCGGAGCGTTCTCGTCAATACTTCATAACAGGAGTGATAATCCGGTGTGATTGAAAAGCTCAGATCATGCCTGAGGGATTTGCGAATATTCCGACGCACATTGGAAGAAAGCTGTTTTCCCCATACATCGTCCAACCTTTCATGCAGATTCAGGTCATACTCAACAAAGTCGGTGTTTATCTGGTATGGCGCAGGGAGTGTGTCGCGTAAACGTATTTCGATGTAATCAACACGCAGTGTGCGCGCTACCGATTCTATTTTGTGAAGCAGGGCGTTTCGCGCATCATCGTTATCGAAGTAAAACCCGCCATAGCCGAAGAAGGGAGAGGTGACGAGCATTGTGCCCATAAAGGGGGATCGAATGTGGTAGAGTGAAACAATACCCCGAATGCGACTCTTCTCTTGATAGGCATAGGTGTAATTTCTGATGCCGTAGAGTTCTTCAAAGAATAGCCGCCATTCCGCCTGATCGGTGCAATGGACATGGTCTCTGGAGCGAATGAAATCATTCCACAGATCGCAATCTGCTCTGTTGCCAAAGTCTATGGGAATTATCTTATCCGTGGTGTCATTATTCAGGGGCATTGGGGCAAAGCTCCAATTACGCGTGGCGATCGGCTTTGATTTTATCCGCTATCCTTCTTACATTTCCCATGATATCGGCAATATCCATAGAAAGTAGACGCCGATCCTCCATGACGATTTTTCCGTTGATTATGGATGTAGAGACATCGGCCCCCGTGGCGGAGTAAACCAACTGGGAATAACAGTTGTAGAGGGGTGTGAGGTGAGGTTTTTTCATGTCGAGGATTATGATATCGGCGCGCTTTCCCGCTTCTATTGAACCGATGGAATCTTCCATTCCCAGCGCCTTCGCGCCTTCTATCGTCGCCATGCGCAGAACGGTCTTGGCATCCATCACCGTGGGGTCCATTTCCACAACCTTGTGAATCTTGGCCGTCGTATCCATCTCCAGAAACATATCGAGATCATTATTGCTGGCGCAGCCGTCGGTTCCCAGACTGACTGTTATGCCCTTTTCCAGCATGCGGGGGATCGGCGCGTTTCCCGTGGCAAGCTTCATGTTACTTTCGGGGATATGAGACACCTTTACGCCGCAATCGGCGAGAATATCTATTTCCTCATCATCGACCCAGACGCAATGTGCGGGAACTGTATCTTCATCGAGTATTCCCAGGTTGTAGAGATGACGCACCGGTGTTGTTCCATATCGTTCCTTGATTACCGCTACCTCTTCCTGCGTTTCCGCAAGATGGATGAGAAAGAGAAGATTATGTTCTCGTGCAATGCCTTTTATCAATGTAAGGGTCTCGGGTGAACAGGTATAGGGAGAATGGCAGACGAGTGCCGGTGAGACGAGGGGAGAAACACCGGTCCATTTTTCTATGAAAGACCGGGCAATGTCCTCTTTGTTCGATGGATTTGGATTGTCGGGTGTAGGGAAATCGATAAAGCCCTGACAGGCGACACCCCTCATGCCTGTATCAACTGCCGCTTTCGCGACCGTGCTTTCAAAGAAATATCCGTCACAGAAAGTCGTGGTACCCGACAGTATCATCTCAGCAATGGCAAGCATGGAACCGTGGTAGACCATATCACGATTGACATATTTTGCCTCGGCGGGAAAGATATGATTATTGAGCCAGTCCATCAGGGGGAGGTCATCGGCAAGTCCCCTGAAACAAACCATGGGAAGATGGGTATGGGTGTTGATGAGGCCGGGCATTATGAGAGACCCCGCGGCATCGATATATTTCTTGCATCGATAGTCTTTTAAAGAATCCCCCTGTTTCCTGACAAAACGAATGGTGCCGTCCTTTATGCCAATCTGGGAGTTCTCAATGATTGCCATATCAGGCGATATCGTGAGAGTGGTCCCGCCGCTGATCACTATGTCTAAGTCGGTATTATCCATAATCGGTACTGCTTTCTCCTTGTTTGTATTACTCCATTTCGAGACTTTTCCTGACCCTTTTCGCGATCTGGTTCACTCTGTCCATTACCTCATGCTCGTCAATGGTCAGAAGCTTCCAGTCTTCCATGACAACCTTCCCGTTTATCAGGACTGTCTTTACATCATCCCCCTTGGCGGCGTAGACGAGATGTGAATAGGCATTGTACATGGGTGTGAGGTGGGGTCTGTCGAGGTCGATAATAATAATATCGCCCTTCTTCCCGGTTTTCAGAGAGCCAACGAGGCTTTCCATACCAAGAACCCGAGCGCCGTCACAGGTCGCCATTCGCGTCACCGTGGGCGCAGACATGACTGTGGGGTCCAGTCTTTCAACTTTTTCGAGTTTTGCCGCCGTATCCATTTCCTGAAACATGTCGAGGTTGTTGTTACTGGCGCACCCGTCGGTACCCAGACCGACAGTGATCCCCTGTGCCAGCATCCTCGATATGGGCGCCACACCGGAGGCGAGTTTCATGTTGCTCTCGGGATTATGAACAACTTTAGCACCCCTGTCTGCGAAGATCTTAATATCCTCGTCGTCCATGGCAACGCAGTGAAATGCAAAGAATCTCTCATTGAGATACCCAATTTCATCCAGGAATTGAGTCGCCCGTTTACCCAGTTTTTCCTTCAGCTGTTGTGCCTCTCCCTTGTTTTCGAGGAAATGTGTTGCAAGGGGAACGTTGTATTCATCGGCAAGTTCTTTGGCATCTTTGAGAAGGGAAGGGGAGCAGGTATATAATGAGTGAGGTTCGACCACTATATTTATAAGGGGGTCGCTCGCCCATTTTTCGATGAGCATGCGGGTATATGCGAGACCCTCCTCGGGTGATTTGACATTGGGAGATGGAAAGTCGAACAACACTTCACCGATGAGGCATCTCATTCCCGATTCATGGGCGGCCTTCGCCGTCTCATCTTCAAAGATGTACATATCACAGAAGGTCGTCGTTCCCGATCTGATCATCTCGGCACAGGCAAGCTTGCTCCCCCAGTATGCCAGTTCGGGGTCGACATTTTTTGCCTCGGCAGGGAATATGTAGTTATTCAACCAGTCCATCAGTTCCATGTCATCGGCTATGCCCCTGAAACAGGTCATGGCCGCATGTGTGTGGGCGTTAATAAGTCCCGGCATGACGAGGCAATGAGTGGCATCGATCGTCTTTTTCCCTCTGATTGTACCCTTCAGATCATCATGTTTTCCCACAGCTACGATCTCATCACCATCGATGGCAATCAGACCATTATCAATCTGCGAATTATCATTGTCGAGAGTAAGAATAGTGCCACCCGAAATGACTGTGTCGACTTCCCGCATGTAACATAACCTCCCTCTTAAAAGTTAGAGTATTCATATACAATGGCACCGAAAAAAGCAAAGAATTTGCCACTATGTCATTCCCGGCTTGATCGGGAATCCAGTTTTTTCTTGCACTTATGGACTTCCGCCTTAGCAGGAGTGATTCGGTTTTTAACATTTCACGAGCCCATCAAATAAAGATGATAGGACAGAAAACAATTTATTGTTCTAAGTGACTATCACAAATTACAAATGGGATTCAAGGGATATGATCGATTTCATGGGGAAAGGTTTTCTCCTCGGACACAGTATAGATGGATTGTTCCGGTGCAACTATTGTTGGAATTGCGGCTATTATGACCTTGACATGCCTTTTTAAAAATAATATAGCTGACAAACAAAAGAATTGATGCCTGGGTGGCGGAATTGGTAGACGCAAGGGACTTAAAATCCCTCGATCTTTGTGATCGTGAGAGTTCGATTCTCTCCCTAGGCACCACTATTAAAGGGGTTGCAGCTTTCAGGGTTGCAGCCCCTTTTCTCTTTTTAGGGCGATTGTAACTATTTTGTAATTGTTTTCCTTGAACCTGTGTGACCAGAATCACTATCTTTCATTTTCCTCTGTCTCAATCAGGGCGTTGTTTTTATTTGTTACGTAGTTTCCTGCACCACGTTAATTGCATGACCATCATACTCAACTGTCCGGCCTTTTCTGATCTTACATCGTTTTCTGAATTCGATGGTTCCATCAACGGTGACCAGTCCCTTTTCGATCGCTCTATTTGCCATGCCGCCTGTATCACACAGGCCTGATGCCTTTAAAAGCTTGTTCATCTCAATATAATCACCGGATAACTCGAATGTATTCACTCTGTTTTCCTTCCAAACAATGTTGTGTCATTTCCGCTTCGCCACAGTCATGACTGGATCAAAGATGTATGTACTATTCATGTGTTTCACACTGTGACAACTATTCCCAGTAATGAAAAATTGTCAAGACAATAATTGACAGCTATGAACTATTGAAGATATTACGACTAACATTCAGATTACGTTGATTAAATAATTCCGCGAAATTTGATATGTTTGTTAAAACCGATGCAGGGAGATAATAGGAAAACATATTTGGAGAAAATAATTTATTTGAAAACGCTAAAGACCTTTCAAGCGTCTGTATCCTGTTTTTAAACAATAAGTCAAATGAAGACTTTACCCTTTTGTTTCTTAGGCACAGAGAGAACTTTCAACCTTGATACGCTGGCAAAAAGGCCTCAATAGAATGTCATTTCGATTGAGGCGAGAAATCTTTAAATCTTAACGCATTGAATATGCAGAATATGTCCCTTTGGACGAAATAGCAAATGCGCAAAGCTTGACTTTTTACTGGAGCATCAAACATATTTGGATAGTGTGCATTTAGTGTCAAGGCTGGACATTTTATTAATGGCAAAAATTTTCTGTTAATTGTGCGATTACTCATCTCATCCCCAACTCATTTTTTAATGTATTCTATGATTCTTGATGAAGTGCCTACAAGGATGCAGATTGGCAAGCTGTTTTGAATATTTATGAGATATATAAAAACAATAAAGTGTATTTGTATTTTTTTCTTGCTTGGCGACATTTTTTTTGCTAGTGGATAATTGAAAGCTATAAGATGAATTTTGGTACCGTGTATGGTACCACATATTTAAGGAAGCGATGGGAAAATCCGAAAAGTTAATTATAAAAGCAATATATTCTCCTCAAAACATGCGATTTGAGGAGTTGTGTAAGCTATGTAAAATTTTCGGTATGAGAAAAAGAGAGGGGAAAAAAAGAAAGGGGAAGGGTAGTCATATCGTTTTTAGATATCAAGAATCTCCAAGTTACACGCTATCAATACAAAATAACGATGGTAAGGCTGTACCTTACCAAGTAAATCAATTGTTGACATGGGCAGAAAAAATGGGTTTTTTGAAAGAATATTTGAAGAAGGAGGAGAATAATGTCTAAGCATTCCGTTGTTATTAAATGGAGTGATTCTGACAATGGTTTTATTGCCACTGTTCCAGAACTGGAGGGACTCAGTGCTTTTGGCAATACGCCAGAAGAAGCGGCGAAAGAGTTGTCTGAGGCTAAAGAGTTGTATTTGGAAGTTTTAAAAGAGGATGGCGAAGAAATTCCCGAACATGATTTGCTTAAACCTTATAGTGGCCAGATCAGATTAAGGCTGCCAAGAGAATTACATGCATCGCTGAGCGAAAAGGCTAAACAAGAAAATATATCTCTAAATACATATCTTGTACACCTACTCTCGGAAAGGAATGCATATAAAAAGGTTAGGTCTGATATTGAATCATTGAGAGTGGACTATACTCCTGCCACACATCCGATATTATTTATAACAGGTCCGCAACCAGAAACTGATGATATCGCTGATAGTGGGATGATTAATAATTATACTGCTGAAGTATGGAAGAATAGCGTATTTGTAAGAAGGAACTGATCTGCTGTAAGGAGAAAATATGGGCAAAATAGCGAAAACAGAAACTGTGATATTGTGTGATGATATCAGGGAAGAAATCAGGAACAAAAGATCTTTGATGGGCATATATCCTGATAAAGTAGTTGTAAAGCGCGTTGCCATAACACTACCTAAAATATGCTTATACATGGGGCTGGCAGGCATTAAACGCAAATTTGAAAAGATTAATGTCACTCTTAAATTGCCAAAATTAATGCCTCACTCTTTTGACCTAAAACAGCATACGTGTGTAAAATTAGGAGAAGACATCTCTGTGGGTATTATTGTTTCTCCCTTTAAGATACAGAATCAAGGGAATGCTTGTTTTGAACTTCGTCTTGATGATGATAAGAAACCTTCCTTGATATACAAATTTAGGATTTTAGTTGAAGAATAAAAACATTCTTACGGCCACGAAATTTCACACATATCAGGTGCGAGACGTGGAGATGGGGGACGTCCTTAAATAATCAAATAAAATAATCCTCTAATAGGTATCCACCACCCTCTCTCTCTCTCTCTCTCTCTCTCTCTCTCTCTCTCTCTCTCTTTCATATATGTATCGCATCTCATAACAGCAGTGTCATTTTTTAAATTACGAACAGCAAATAAACATCGCTGATTACCGTTCGTACGGTGCGATAGGTTTTCGATCAAGAGGAACCACTCTTTCAGGAAGTATTCCACTGTATGTCGTGTTAAACTGCAATCCTGCAAAATCCATTTGGGGGTAATGCCAAAAGTAGCAAAATCCCCCAATAGCCTATATTGTTCAATACATAAGATTTGCTGGCGAAAGATGCATTTACCATTTGGCGGAAATGGCAGTATTGCCAAATCCGCCAAATGGGGTAGTGTATGGTGAATCCTCATAGAAGTTAAATGACGACTAGAAGTCCACGCTATCCCACGATTAAGATACCGACCGGCTGTTCATGCGATTTTAAAGTATCCCTTGATTTTCCATACAAATCAGACATATTGTTACCACTTACCGGCAAGTGGCTACTATTTGTCTGGAGACGGAAATGAAAAAACGACCCGAAGAAATTTTCCGTAAGCACGGTGGTCAGCTTCGTCAAAAGGGACGTCCCTTTATTCTTTTTATTTTTCCGGTGCTGAAGATTACCCACACTTTTTTGAGAAAAATAAGGGATTGTCGGTATTTAGTAATGGAAAAGTACTTAAAAATGTATTATCCGCATAAGGTGCGTGCAGGATTTGGATTCAATGCAATGGCCGGACTCATCGACATCGATTCGACTCATTGCTGCTCATAACACGTGCTCAGCCGTGCTGACAGAGAGGATACGTATGGGTAAGGGATACATGGGAAAAATTCTCATGGTTGATCTGACAAGCAGAGAAATCCATGAGGAGATCATTTCTGATGAAGTCTACCGGAAGTATCTGTCCGGAGCGGGACTCGCCGCGCATATTCTTTATAATCGCATACCCCCGGGGGCTGATCCGCTGGGACCAGACAATATTCTCGGTTTTATGTCCGGCCTGCTGACAGGAACGGGGGCTTTATTTGCCGGTCGGTGGATGGTGGCAGGAAAGTCTCCTCTTACCGGGGGGTGGGGTGATGCAAACTGCGGCGGCAATTTTTCGCCTGCCATAAAGCGGTGCGGTTATGACGGGATATTCTTTTCAGGCATCAGTGAAAACCCGGTATATCTTTATATCAATAAAGGCGAGGTGCAGATACGTGATGCGTCGTATCTGTGGGGCAAAGATGCCGTAGAAGCCGAAGAAATGCTCATTCAGGAGACGGGGGGCAATTCACGGGTTGCACTCATCGGCCCTTCCGGTGAGAGGCTTTCGCTCATATCCGGTATCTGTAACGATCGGGGAAGGATTGCGGCGCGATCAGGTCTCGGCGCCGTCATGGGTTCAAAGAAACTCAAGGCCGTTGTCCTCGATGGTACCCAGCGCATACCCGTCCATGACAGAGACGAGATGAAAAAACTGAGTCAAAAATGTAATAAATGGGTTCAGTTTCATCTGCCATTTCTTTCCGGTCCCCTGATGGCATGGGTGGGAGCATTGATGAGGTTTTTACCCATGCAACTGGCTCTGGACGGCATGCTGTATAAAACACTGCTCAGAAAATGGGGTACAGTGAGCATGAATCAGATGTCCATAGAAATGGGTGATGCTCCTCTCAAGAACTGGATGGGCAGCAATCTTGATTTCGGTTCCGATAAATCGATTACGACGAACCCTGACGTGTTCAAGAAGTGTGAAATTGTAAAATACCATTGTTATTCCTGCCCTCTCGGTTGTGGCGCTATCTGTTCTACCAAGGGCACGTATACAGAGACGCATAAACCCGAGTATGAGAGTGTTCTTGCCCTTGGTGGATTATGCATGAATAATGATGCAGACAGCATATTTTACCTGAACGAATTATTAAACAGGGCGGGTATGGATACCATATCGGCGGGCGGAACAGTTGCCTTCGCCATTGAATGTTATGAACGGGGCATCCTGACGAAAGAAGATACCGATGGCCTTGAGCTTACGTGGGGAAACTCAAATGACCTTGTAGCGTTTATCGGGAAGATGATCAAACGAGAAGGCATCGGTGATCTCTTTGCCGACGGGTCAAAAAGAGCGGCTCAGAAAATCGGTAAGGGCTCTCTTCAGTATGCCATGCAGGCGGGGGGACAGGAACTGCCCATGCATGACGGTAGAAATGATCCGGGATTTGCCCTCCACTATTCGGTGGAACCGACACCGGGGAGGCATACCATCGGAGCCCAGATGTATTATGAGATGTTTCAACTGTGGAAGGTTATCAAAAAGCTGCCCAGAATATGGCCACTATATTTCAAGGGTAGTAAATATGCCGTCAATGAAAAAAAAGCTGTCATGGGAGCTGCCTGCAGCAAATTTACGAACGTGATAAACGGTGCCGGCCTTTGTATATTCGGAACCTATTTAGGTGCAAAGAGAATTCCGACTTTTGACTGGATCAATGCGGCAACGGGCTGGAATAGGACTCCCGAAGAGTACATGGAAATCGGTGAGCGAATACAGACTTTGAAACAATCATTTAATATTAAACAGGGGATAGAACCGAAAGACAACAGACTCAGCGAGCGGGCCTCAGGCATTCCGCCTCTCGAGGAAGGTGCAAATGAAGGTCGAACAGTAGACATAGATAGGATGATGAGTGATTACTGGAAGCAGTTTGGATGGGATGAAAAAACAGGAAAACCCACCGCTGAAGCGATGTCGAGACTTGAAAATTGAGGGACGAGATGGGGGACGTCCTTTGTATGTCGTGTTAAACTGGAATCCTGCCAAATACATTTGGGGGTAATGCCAAAAGAGATGCATTCGTAAAAAGTCCCAAAACGTCATGCCGGACCCTGATCCGGCATCCAGAAAATGCTGAAATTACTGGATTCCGGCTTTCGCCGGAATGACGAAAAATGGAACTTTTCGACTTTTTACGAGTTCATCAAAAGAGGTAAAAACTCAAAATATCTATTATTATTAAATACATGAAGTGTTCCGGTGATGAAAGTATTACGCATTTGGCCAAAATGGCAGTGTCGCCAAATCGGCCAAATGGCAACGTATTATGAAGCATTATGGAAGCTACTGATTTGATTTATAAGCATTTGGCGAAAAAGGCAGCATTGCCAAATGCGTCAAATGATGATTTGTTGAGGTTATGATATTTTAGTTGGCAAAAATAACTTTCCAGATTGCAGTGATCTCGGCGGCTGATCGCGACGTTAAAAGTCTAAATATCCCACCCATTCATGCGTGATGAGGTTATACACTGTTACTGAATGTCGATGGCCCACTGCAATGACTCAAATTGCAAGTTCTCCTTTACACTATTACTACTCCGGCAATTAAACAGAGCAAATGTCATGCCGGACCTGATAAGTCTGCCCCGCACTTGATGCGGGGGCATCCAGTCTGATTCTGGATTCCCGCTGCGGCTGCTTTGTTCATAGCGAGAAACTTCGGACAGGATTATGGCGTTGCGGTTTTTATCGGATTTCTTGCAGCCCTGAGCAGTACGGCGATTGTACTCAAATTACTCCAGGAAAGGGCGGAAGTAGACAGTTCGTACGGACGTGTTACCCTGGGCATGCTGATCTTTCAGGATATTGTCATTGTTCCGATGATACTGGTCACACCGCTGCTTGCCGGAGCAACGGGGAACCTGGGTGAATCCCTCCTCATTCTTCTGGCCAAGGGAATCGTAATAATCCTGCTGGTAATTGTCAGCGCCAAATGGATTGTTCCGCATCTGTTGTATTACATTACAGGAAAACGCAATCAAGGTCTTTTCCTCTTGAGTGTCATTGTCATATGTTTTGGTGTCGCATGGCTGACCTCCAAGGCAGGGCTGTCACTTGCCCTGGGAGCGTTCCTGGCAGGATTGATCATTTCCGAATCTGAATACGGCTATCAGGCACTCGGTAATATCCTGCCATTCAGGGATGTCTTTACAACCTTCTTTTTTGTATCGATTGGCATGATGCTCGATATTAATTTTCTCTTCTATCACTTCGGATTCATCGTGCTGATTGTACTCAGTGTTCTCGTTTTAAAGGCTATCATCGCCTGAGCTGTTACCCTTTTGCTGGGATTTCCCCTTCGTGCCGGAATTCTGGTCGGTTGTGCCCTTGGACAGATCGGTGAATTTTCTTTCATTTTATCCAGAGTTGGTGTCGAGTATGGTCTGTTCGCCGGTGATGTCTATCAGAGATTTCTGGCGGTCACTATTATCAGCATGGCAATGACACCCTTCATGATATCACTGGCGCCGCGTCTGGCGAAAACAGTCCTGCGTTTCCCCCTTCCGAAACTGTTGTTATCGGGCATTTATCCCGTTGCCGAGACAGAGGCGGTGGACAGACATGACCACCTTATCATCATCGGCTTCGGCGTGAATGGAAGAAATGTAGCCCGCGCCGCCGGTATAGCCGGTATCCCCTATGCTATCATCGAGATGAACCCGGAGACAGTAAGGACGGAACAGGAACAGGGCGAGCCTATTTATTATGGCGATGCGACGCAGGAAACCGTACTTCGGAATGCTAACATCACAGATGCGAGAACAGTCGTAGTGGCGATTAACGATCCTACTGCGACGCGGAGAATGACCGAGATTATTCGAAGACTGAATCCGATAGTGTATTTGATCGTTCGAACGCGGTACCTCCAGGAGATGAAACCGCTCTACGAATTGGGGGCCACGGAAGTCATCCCCGAAGAATTGGAGACATCGATAGAAATCTTTACGCGGGTTTTGATGAAATATCTGGTGCCCAGAGATGAAATCGAGGGGCTCCTCGCCGAGGTACGGGCAGACGGATACGAGATGTTTCGAAGTATTTCTCGATCCTCGCCATCGTTTTCCGATTTGAAACTTCATTTGCATGATATCGATATCAGCACCTTTCACGTTGAACAAGGATCACCATTGATTGATAAAACGCTGGGCCGGATTGGGTTAAGAGAGCTTTATGGAGTCTCCCTGGTGGCAATAGACAGGGACTCACTGATTGTGACGAACCCGGGTGCAGACACAGTCATTCATTCCCAAGATCTCCTCTATATCCTCGGGACTCCTGAAAAAATTTCGGAAGCCGTTAAAATATTTTCATCTTTCTAATTTTACATGACGACAGCAGTAATTTACATGTCGGTTTCATTCTTTCTTCTTGACACGTAAGAGCCTTCTTTCTATAGTTACTCATAGGAGCTTCATAAATTCCAAGGACTTAACAAAACCAATGCCGGCGGCAGAAGGGATACAAGAAATTCTCGGGCTGTCGACTACGGGAGTCATAGATTATGAAAAAGTTCGTCATCATTGTATTAGCTTCGATTGCAGCCATCCTCTTTGTGCATTCCCATAGCTTTGCCCAGAGCGAAGGTAAAGGGGATATAACCATTGTCGTTCCCACAGAAAGTGTGTCGGATTTTGTCACTGATCTGTTGCCCTATCAATTTGATTTCGGAAAGAAATTTACGGGCTCTTTCATGGTTCAATCCATTGAAAATATAGAGATCGCAAAAGATAAGATTACCTTCTCTTCCTATATCGTCGGGAAAAATGTCGAATATTCCATAAAGATTGTTAATCAGCCCATAAGAATTGCCGTCGGAAATGTCAATTTACGCAATAATTGGGAAGCATTGTTGAGGTATGATAAAGTCAAAAAAATACTCTTCGTCACGCCATACATCAAAGGTGTTACTGACAAGAATGATGTAAAAAAGGGAGAGATGCTCCTGCACGCCTTGCTTGAAGGGCTCAGCGGTATAGAATATCCAGTAAAACTCAATGAATTGAAACCGATACAGGCCGCCTTGAATAAGAGAGAACTCTTTATTAATATCGATGTTACTGGTATATATGCTGAAAGCGGCAAACTCATCGTCACCATGAAACCATCGGCACAGTATGGCGAGGTTGTCACTCCTCAATCTCAGTAAGATCACCCCCGCACATTCGACACTCATGTGACGAACAGTCAATTACTTGGTCAACAATGTATGAACTGAATGCGCACAAAAGCAACTTGAAATATTGAGAGGGTTTTGTGATCAGAAAGGAGAAAATGTCAAATGTTGAGACCTGACCCCAGATGGATACTGGTTCTGTTATTCGTTGGCTGCGTTGCAGGCGATTTACAGATTCAAAATTATGGTGACATGAGACCGAACAGCGCCGTGATGAAAACATTTGAAACATATCAGGCAGATAGTAATCTCGTTTATTATATGAGCGGTCCCGACACTGGGCCGACGGGTCTGATGGGCATTGAAAAGGGCTATGTCCTGGAGACGAAGCTGTGGCGAAGGGTAGAGGACCCCTTGCCTCCATTCAGAGAACTGGTTCGCGGCATGCAGTCGAAGGCCTTGGAATATGGTCTATCACTCCATGGATTCGATATTCGTGACGATAGAGGGAACGATATAGGCGACTGGTACTCCATACTCGACGGCAGAATGCCGGTGAAGATGGTGGGCGAAAAGCGGGTGATGGTCTATCCCCCACCCAGCGATATCTATGAAATAAACAGGTTAAGAAGGTTTGGCATAGACGAAGATTAGTCGCTGACGTCGGTTAAGAATATCTGCGAAATGCTCTATTTACTTGACCCGTGGGGACGTATGCCCTATATAACCTTCCACATAAAAAAGAAAACATATAGAGAGGTATGTTATGAAAATAATGCTTTTAGGCGCTCCCGGCGCCGGTAAGGGAACGATTGCCAAGCTCCTTTCCGACTATGATGGTTCGGTGCAGATATCAACAGGTGATATACTCAGAAAGGCCGTAAAAGAAGGAACAGAGTTGGGTAAGAAGGCAAAGGCATACATGGATGCGGGCGATCTGGTCCCCGATTCGCTGATCATGGATATCATGGAAAGCCGCATGCAGGAACCCGATTGTGATAAGGGATTTCTTCTCGATGGATTTCCCCGGACCGTTCCACAGGCGGAGGCGCTGAAGAAACTGCTCGCGAAACTGGGAATTGCACTCGATTATGCCATCAATCTTGATGTTCCCAGAGATGTTATCCTCGATAGACTGACAACCAGGAGAACCTGTTCAAATTCCGAATGCCAGGCCATATACAACATTAAGAGCGATCCTCCCACTGCCGATGGGAAATGCAAGAAATGTGGAAGCCCCGTGATTCAGCGCGATGACGAAACGGAAGAGGCCATATCGAACAGGCTGGAAATATACAACGAAAAAACGTCTCCGCTCATTGGATTTTATGAGAAGGAGGGACTGTTGAAAAACATCCAGTCTCTCAACAGTAAAGAAACAGTAGAAGAGATAAAGAAAAGCCTGGCAAAATAATGGATTCAAAAATGGGCGTAACCATATTCCCGATGCTTACAAAGGGGACGAGGTTGTAGAGACCACGCTGCTCCAGTGCCGCGAAAAGAACGGACACATAATTATTTGGAAATGATCGATTACGAAGAACATCTCAATGCAGAGCAACTGGGAGTGGTTACGTCCGGCGAAGGTCCCATTCTCGTAATAGCGGGTGCGGGAAGCGGAAAGACGAGGGCACTGACCTACCGGGTGGCACGCCTTATTGAATCGGGGGTAAATCCGGGGCGTATTCTTTTGGCCACCTTTACCAATAAGGCTGCCCACTCCATGCTTTCCCGGGTAGAATCACTGGTGGATGTGGATCTTGGAGGCATATGGGGTGGAACATTCCATCACGTGGGAAACCGCATATTGCGAAGACACGCCCCTCTCCTCGGTTATGAAAATAACTACACCATTATTGATGATGGCGATTCAAAGCAGCTCATCAACACCTCGATAACCGAACTGGGTATCACAAAGAGCGAACGATTTCCCAAGGGAAATATCCTGGGCGCGATCATAAGTCTCTCTGCCAACACGAAGAAGAGCATAGAGGATGTGGTACTGCAGAAATATCCCTACTTCTTCACCTTCATTACGGATATCCTCAAGGTTGCGCTGAGATACCGCATCAGGAAAAAAGAGCTCAACGTCATGGATTTTGACGATCTCCTCTGCAACTGGGAAGAGCTTCTCTCCAATTTTCCCGATGTCCTCGATCTATATGCCGAACGCTTTTTGCATATCCTGGTAGATGAGTATCAGGATACCAATATCATTCAGGCAAAAATTCTTGATCTCCTTGCCGGGACACACAGAAACCTCATGGTCGTCGGCGACGACTCGCAGAGTATCTACTCATTCAGGGGGGCCGACTTTACAAATATTATACGTTTCCCTGAAAAGTATCCCGACGCACATATATTCAAACTTGAAATGAACTATCGAAGTACCAGCGAGATCCTCCACCTTGCCAACATGAGTATTGTCAACAATGTGAAGCAGTTTCAAAAGGAACTTCGGGCGGTACGGGGAGAGGGTATCAGGCCCGTCTTTGTTCCTACCAGAGATGTAATCCAGCAGGCCGATTTTGTGGTGCAGCGTATCAATGAACTGATTGACGAAGGAATTCTCTATCACGAAATCGCCGTCCTCTACAGGGCTCATTTTCATTCAATGGAACTACAGATGGAGCTTGTAAGACGGGGAATTCCCTTCGAAATCAGGTCGGGCATCAGATTCTTTGAGCAGGCCCATATCAAGGATGTGACGGCCTTTATGAGATTGATAGTCAATCCCCTCGATGAACTTGCCTGGAAGAGGGTACTGATGCTCTATCATAAGATTGGTCAGGTAACGGCTCAAAAGATCTGGCTTTTTATCTCGAAACAGGCTGATCCGCTGTCGACCATGTTTTCTGAGGATTTTATAAACTGCGCAGGCAGAGGGGCCGTCCCGGGATTGACGCGATTTCGTAACACCCTCAAAGGGATTCTCGATTTTGCAGATACTGCTGAGATTATACAGGGGGTGCTTGCAAGCGGATACAGGGAATATCTGCAGGAGAAGTATCAGGACACCTCATCGCGGGAGGAAGATCTGCGGCAGCTTGCCAATTTTTCATTAAAGTTCGATTCACTCCCTGATTTCCTGAGCGATCTTGCACTGCTGACGAACATTACCGAAGAGACCGAAACCAGAGGATTGAGAGACAGGGAAGAGAAGATTGTTCTCACGACGATTCATCAGGCAAAGGGGCTCGAGTGGTCCGTGGTTTTCATGATCGGTTGTTCCGAAGGAAAGATTCCGCTGGCACGGGCATTGAAGGAGCCGGGTGGTGAAGACGAGGAGCGGCGACTCTTCTATGTCGCCACCACCAGGGCGAAGGATCAGTTGTATTTCTGTCATACGGCCGTGGATTTCGTGAAAGGAATGAAAAGAAAGCTCCTCAATCCGTCACGCTTCATTAAGGAACTGGCGCCATCCCACGCGGACCCCGATGAATTCCCCTTCGATCAGTGGGTCGTCGATGAACACTAGACGCAACCAGAAGTCAGAGGTCAGAGGTCAGAGGTCAGAGGTCAGAGGTCAGAGGTCAGAGGTCAG
>CAYMYS010000057.1:5496-18541 GCA_964394725.1 uncultured Syntrophaceae bacterium | reverse complement strand
GTCCCACGAAACAGGACTTCTTCCGCAATCAGGTGTTTTGATCTGTTGAGATGGATGAGACGGAATTCCTCGCGGGAGAGATTGGCCATTGACACCTTTAGATATTCAAACAAGTGGTGGGGATTTTTAATGATGTTGATTTTTTCAAGTGGCTTGCGCAGCTGGCGTTTTACAATTTCCATAGCCGCTAATATTTGGGCTACTTTCGCCTTTCCTATCCCCTTGACATCCAACAGATCATCCTGTGTTGTCGCCATCAGCCCATTGAGCCCGCCAAACCTGTCTATCATTTCTCTCGCAAGGGCTATGGCATTTTTCCCCTTCATGCCGGTTCTCAAAAGGATAGCCAGCAACGCGGCATCATTCAAGGCCTCCGGACCTTTCTCTAAAAGCATTTCCCGGGGCCGATCTCCTTCAGGCCAGTTTTTTATGTGCGACTTATTATCGTCTTTTTTGCCTTTTTCACTTACCACCGGCTTAATCTTCCATGAAGCTTGTAGAAAATGACAGATTCATGACTATATTCTTGGCTTTTTTGAATGCTTTTTGAGAGCTGTCCACTCATCCCAAAACTACTCCGGATTTGGAGGCCGCCCTCTGGCTTTTCGATGTCATTTATAAACCTGAATTTTGGAAAAAGCAAGGAATTTCAAGAACTCTTATTGTGTTGATACGGTCTCTGATGATTCGCGGCTTTCAGCAATGGATTGCTGAATTATGGGTGCCCTGCACGAAATAACTCTGCCCATTTTCTATTTACAGACATCCACCCACTCGGCGCCGGTGATTGCGCAGAGGTCTTGGGGTGTGATTTCTATGCAGGAATTCCGTGAACCGGCTGCGGGATATATCTTTTCAAATTGTTTCAGAGTCTCGTCGAGATAGATATTCATATCCTCTTTCAGGCCGAAGGGACAGACGCCGCCGACGGGATGGCCCGTCGCTTCTTGCACTGCATCGAGGGACATCATTTTGGCCTTCGACTGGAAGCGGCGCTTGAATTTGCCGTTGTCGATTCTGGCATCACCCTTGGTGACTACCAAGATGGATCTTTCCTTTATGGTGAAGGCCAGCGTCTTGGCAATCAGCTCCGGCGCCACGCCCAGGGCCATGGCCGCCTTTTCAACGGTTTCCGTGGTCTCACCCATTTCCCTGATTTCGTAGTCTCTTCCCTTTTCCGCAAAGTAGGCCCGCACACTTTCTACACTCATGCCGCTCCCTCTCCATAGACCGCCGATATTTTTTGTCCTATTCTGCTAACAGGAATTGATGGAAATGTCAAAGATGAGTTATATGCCAAAATTTATCGATATTATACATTAAGGCTTGATTATCTTTTCGTTTTTGAGGAAAATAGCGCCAAATTGTGCGATGTGTATATTTCGTTTAAAAATCTATCAAAAGGGATATCTGTTGGATATAAAAAAGCTCATCGAAAGAGCAAAGCGATCTCAGAGCAGGTCACTCTCGGAGAGTGATTCAAAGGCGCTCCTCAGGACCTACGGCGTGCCTGTTATTGATGAGAGAGTTGTTGCAGATGAGAACACAGCCGTCAGTGAGGCGGAGGAAATTGGTTTCCCCATTGTCATGAAGGGGCTTGGCGCCACTCTCCTTCACAAGACGGAGCGCGGTCTCGTCCATCTCAACGTGACGGGCAGTGATGCTGTCAGAAAGGCTGCCCGTGACATTCGTAAAGAGGTGGGCGCCGAATTGGAGGGTCTTCTACTGCAACCTCAGGTAATGGGAAAGCGGGAATTCGTGGCAGGGCTCTTCAGGGATAAGCAGTTCGGACCGATGGTCATGTTCGGCGTGGGAGGTATCTTTGCGGAAGCACTCTCCGATGTATCCTTCGGCCTTGCCCCCCTGACGGAGAGGAACGCCGCAGATATGATTAACGAGATCAAGGCCCGGGCCATTCTCGGTCCCTTCAGGGGTGAGAAGGCTGTCGACCGTTCCGCATTGATTCGGACGCTCATGGGCATTTCACGTATTGGACATGAAGTACCCAACATTACCGAAATCGACATCAATCCCATTATTGCCGCACCCGACGGTTCTCTTCTGGCCGTCGATGCCCTCGTCGTCATAGGCGACGCACAGATTGAAAAGGAATATACCCCTCCCGTGAGTCCCCAGACAATTCGGGCGCTCTTTTATCCCCGATCGATTGCCTTCGTCGGCGCATCCCCTCAGTTAGGGAAATGGGGACATACACTCTTTACGAACACAATCGCAGGGAATTACAAGGGCGACGTCTATCTGGTCAACCCGAAGGGAGAACCGATTGCGGGACGGAAGGTGTACCCGTCGGTAACCGAAGTCCCCGGCACTATCGATCTTGCCGTTGTAACCATACCCGCACGAGGCGTTATTGATATCATCCCCCAGTTCAAGGAAAAGGGCATAGAAAACATGCTTCTCATTGCATCGGGATTCGGAGAAACGGGGACAGATGGAAAGCAGTATGAGGCCGAACTGGTCCAGAGGGCGCAAAAAGCGGGAATCAGGATACTGGGACCCAACACAATGGGCATATGCAATCCCCATATAGACTTCCACTGTACCGGCTCGCCCGTTCATCCCCTCGCCGGATCTACGGCTGTCGTTGCGCAATCGGGAAACCTGGGAGCACAACTCCTGGCCTTTGCCGAAGAACAGGCAATCGGCATACGGGGATTCTGCGGTTCGGGAAACGAAGCGATGATAACCATAGAGGACTATATCGAAGGTTTTGAGGAGGACATCCTGACGGAAACGGTGATGCTCTATGTGGAGAGCGTGAAGAATGGTCGCCGATTCTTCGAGAGCGCCCGCAGACTGGGAAAAAAGAAACCCATCGTTCTGCTCAAGGGAGGACAGAGTGCCGTGGGAAGCCGGGCGGCATCGAGCCACACGGGCGCCCTTGCCTCCGATTCCCGCATATTTGACGCCGTCTGCAGGCAGGCAGGCATCGTCAGGGTCAATCAGCCCATGGAACTCCTCCATCTGACGGCCGCCTTTTCCTCACTTCCCCTCCCGGCGGGAAACCGTGTGGCAATCATGACCTTCGGAGGCGGATGGGGAGTTATTACGGCCGATCTTTGTACAAAGTTCGGTCTCGATGTGCCCGAACTGCCTGACAGTATCACCAGAAAGTTAGATCAGATCCTCCCCCCATACTGGAGCAGATCAAATCCCATCGACATTGTTAGTGAGTATGACACAGACGTTCCCCTGAAGGTGATAGAAGAACTACTGCAATGGGATGGATGCGATGCCGTGATTAACCTGGGAATTCACGGCCGGCGGCTCTTCACGAACCGATTCCTCGATGGGGTTGAAAAGTCGGACCCCAATTTCCCGAAAGAGCGCATAGCCGAAGTACGACAAATCTTTTTTGAATTTGAAAAGAAGTACATCGAAGAGATAGCACGGCTGATGGAGGTCTGCGGGAAACCGATATTCGGCGTCAGTCTCATGACGGATGGAGAAAACCGGACTGTCTACCCTGTTGACGGATGCCGATACAAGAGTGTCTTTTTTCAGTCGCCTGAACAGGCCGTGCGAGCCTGCGGGAAGATGTATGAATATTTCTGTTTCTTTAATTGCTAAAGGCAGGAAGCTGATCAGCAGATAAGAGACTTACAGGCGAAAGGACGGACACCATGCCTGGGGGAAAAATGTGGTCTATAACAGGGCAGATCGTATTGATTGTCGTTATCGTCTACGCAGGGGTTGTGGCGATACTGGGAATTTTTCAGTCACGATTCATCTACTTTCCCAGCCGGCCTCTCGATGCTACGCCGGAAGACGTCAACCTCCTCTATGAGGATGTACAATTTGAAAGTGAAGATTGCCTGCGATTATCGGGGTGGTTTATTCCCGCACAACAGGAGAGGGGAACGATCCTCTTCTGCCACGGCAATGCCGGGAATATCTCCCACCGTCTCGACTCGATAGCAATCTTCCATCGACTCGGCATGAGTACCTTTATTTTTGACTACCGGGGCTACGGAAAGAGCGAAGGGAAACCCACGGAGAAGGGCACCTATCGAGATGCGAAAGCAGCCTGGCAATTCCTCGTCGAGAAAAAGCAGATAGCCCCTGAAAAGATTGTTATCTTCGGCAGGTCACTGGGAGGGGCAATCGGGGCATGGCTGGCGAGGAAACATAGACCAGGTGCTCTCATAATGGAGTCGACCTTTACATCCATTCGAGATATCGCATCCGACGTTTACCCCTATCTCCCGGTAAGACATCTCACCCGCTTTGATTACGATGCCGCTCGTTACGTATCCGCTGTGAGTTGCCCTGTCATGATCGCACACAGCCGTAACGATGATCTCATCCCCTTCGCCCATGGAGAGAGGCTCTTCAAGGCCGCCGGAGAAGGGAAAGCCTTTCTGGAAATGACGGGATCGCACAACGACGGATTCATCGCGACAGGCGCCGCCTATGTAGACGGACTGGATGCCTTCCTTGCGCACAATTTTGACGATAAGAAACGAGATCAACGCAGAAAATAACCTTTTAACTTATTATGATTTTTTTCGATATGACAATGATATCAGGAGAAGAGAATGTTTATATATGAGAAGCCCGATAATCTGGTAGAAGTTTTAGAGCGATCGGTAGAAGAGTATCCCGACAGCCCCCTCTTCGGCACGAAGAATTCCGAAGAATTCTACGACTGGGTAAGCTACAGGGAAGTAGGAAAACGGGTAGACAACGTCCGGGGCGGCCTAGCCGAAATGGGAATCGGAAAGGACGATGCCGTCGGCGTGATCGCCAATAACTCTGTCGAATGGGCCATCATCGCCTTCGCCGCCTTCGGTCTCGGCGCCCGCTATGTCCCCATGTATAAATCTGAACTGGTGCATATCTGGAAATATATTGTAAGAGACAGCGCCGTCAAGGTACTCTTTGTCTCGACACCGGCACTATATGAACAGGTAAAAGACTTTGCAGATTCCATCGCCACACTGGAGAAGATCATTGTAATAGAGGGAAAGGATGAGAACTCGATGGCGGCCATCGAGATCGCAGGAGAAGGAAAGCCGATCCCTGCCATCCATCCGGACCCCCATGATATTGCCTTTCTCCTATACACATCGGGGACAACGGGTGAACCCAAAGGCGTCCTCCTCTCTCACGGCAATATTTCCTGTAATTCCCGGGCCGGTATCAAGATGTATCCCGAATTTATACCGGGGGGAACGAGCTTTGCCATCCTTCCCTGGGCCCATTCCTTCGGGCTGACGGCGGAATTAATCGCCATGATATCCATAGGGGGAGCAATCGGATTGATGGACCGCATTGAAACGATAGCCGACGACCTCGCCCGTGTGAGACCGACATGGCTGATTTCCGTGCCACGCGTCTTTAACAAGCTCTATGAAGGACTGTGGTCGCGCATGAATGAACAGGGTGGATTGGCGAAGAAACTCTTCGTCATGGGTGTAGAAAACGCGAGAAAAAAGCGGGAGCTTGCAGAGAGGGGCCGGTCTTGTTCTTTTACGAATCTCAAGGTCACGGTCGCCGACAGAATCGTATTCAAAAAGATACGTGAAAGACTCGGGGGGCGTCTCATGGGGTCTATGACGGGTGGGGCGGCTATGAATGTTGAGGTTGCGCGCTTTTTTTTCGATATCGGCATCCCCCTTTATAATTGTTACGGCCTGACGGAGATGTCACCGGCAGTGGCTATGAATGCATCCTTTGATTCCCGGCTGGGGAGCGTCGGCAAGGCCATCGAAAACGTCAGAATCCTCATTGATTCAGAGATTATCGGTGAGAATAGCGGGGACGGAGAGATCATTGCCTACGGACCCAATACGATGAAGGGATACCACAACAAACCTGAAGAAACGAAGAAGGTTATGACGGAAGATGGAGGCTTCAGAACGGGCGACAGGGGAAGATTGGATGAGGATGGTTTTCTCTATATCACGGGACGCATCAAGGAGCAGTACAAGCTGGAAAACGGCAAATTTGTCTTTCCCGTCTCTCTGGAAGAAGAGATCAAACTTATTCCTCTTGTTGAAACCGCCATGATTTTCGGAGATGGAAAACCCTATAATGTCTGTCTCGTCGTACCCTATGTTCAGGCCTTGGAGAAATATGCAAAGAATCATGGTCTGCCGCCCTATCCCGACGAGCCGGCAAAAAGGGAGGATGTCAGAGATCTCATCAGCAGCGAAATAAGAAATGCCCTGAAAGGAAAGTTCGGAAATTACGAAATCCCGCAGGAATTTATCTTTATCTCAGAGCCCTTTACCGTTGAAAACGACTCCCTGACTCAGACTCTGAAGCTGAAGAGGCACGTGATTTTAGAACGATACAAAGCACAGATCGAGGCATTGTACCACTCTCATCCCGCGTCAAGGGCTTTATGCGAAGCCCCTTGATGGCAACATCGATCTCATGCCTCCCGGGACGTGCGAAACTCCCGGGATGGTGCTGGGAAGGGTGAAATAAATCGAGGAGAAGAAACCATTTGCCCTCTCCTTCACCGTCAGGCAATATAGAGTCGCCATCCGGCTAATATGGAACCGGGGAGCAGATCCAAGGCCCCCGAAGCCTCCGCGACGGGTGTAAAGCCACAGTCTTTGCAGTTTATTTTTCCACGGTTTTTCACATAACATCCTGCAGTTATGACGCCATCGGGATCTACGTTAATCAGAATGTCATCGTGGCAGGTCCAGTTGTTTTCTATCATGGCCCTGAGACATCTCTTCGAATTCAAGATAGGATATCCCAATCTCTTGAGACTTATTGCCGCTTCCAGGGCATGTCTTCTCTCTTCCGGCGACAGGGCCAGTTCTTCCTCACCCTGTCCGTATGGATAGAAGAGCTGCACGGTCAATCCCTTTACCGCCGGGAGGTCTGCCAGTTTCTTTGTCAGCATCTCAAGATCGCGCCAGTTTTTTCTGTTCATGGTGAAGTGGACAAATACCTTCGGGTGTTCCACCATCTTGAGGTTATCCCAGGCCTTGTCGAAGGATCCGTTTCTCAGCCGGTCATGCGTCTCTTTCAGGCCGTCCAGGCTTACCCATATGACATCGGCAGGAACGTCGAGGGGGAATGTTCCATTGGTGGTAACGGCGACGCGCATAAAGAGTTTTTTGGCGTAGAGAAGCAGATCGCTGATATCATGGCTGCCGTCCCGCCAGAGCAGGGGTTCTCCCCCTTCGAATATAACAATGCGTGTGCCGACGCTCTTCAGCTTTTGCAGGGCTCCGATTGCCCTGTCCCAGGTCATATGAGAATTTTCTTCATTCATCCGGTGATGAAAGGGGCAGGCCCTGCATCGGAGATTGCATGCATATGTCACTTTGAAACTGGCAAGGAGGGGAATGGTCTGTCTCAGGACCTTTCTGCGAAGGTAAAAGGTGAGCAAGTCCATGAACCAGTGACCGCGCCTCTTGTGAAACCATATATCCTTTATCATAGGGAACTATCCGACGAGGAATCCTATTGCTACCAGTACAGGCGTAACAATGTTCAAGACTACGTTGAGAGTCATGTAGATTTTCAGTTTTTCCATATTCTCGGCATACCGTAATGCCCCGAGTGCGGCCGGAACGGCTATCACCAGTGAGGCCATACCCAGCATACAAAACCAGGGGAAATGTCCGAACGAGATGCCGGCAGCAATAGACAGGTAGGTCATGAGAAGAAAGAGCCCGTAGACGAGGGCACTTTTTTTTCTCCCTACTGCAATGGGAAGATGCCATCTTCCCGTGCTTTTGTCGGCTGCGGTATCGGGGAACTGATTCAAAAGGAGCAGATTGCTGACCAGAAAAAATGGAATAAGGGACGCGATAAAGGCTGTCCACGAATAGCTTCCGGTGAGGACAAAATCTGTTCCCATGACCATGAAAGGTCCGAATCCGAGTCCCGGAGTGATCAAACAGAAAAAGGAACTGCGGGTTATCCAGGGTGTGTACAGGACGATACTGATGAGCCCCAAGAGACCGAGCGGTAGGAGCCCCCACCCCCTGACAGAGAGAAAGTAAAGCCCTACCAGTCCCGTGATTGCAAATGTCGTAAGTCCCGTCGCAAGGGCGGTCGGGGCGCTCCCCGGATGTGCGGGGAGGGTCCCGCTCCCCCCTGAAAAGGGCGTGCGTATCGTCTTGAAATCCAGTCCGCTCTTAAAGTCAAAATATTCATTGAGCGAATTGACACTTATGTGGGCTGAAACAGCCCCGATCAGTGTCAGCATGAAATACAGAATATCGATGCTACCTGATGTCCAAAGGGCGCTGCCCAGACCAAGGAAAATGCAGGCGGGAGTCAGTACCAGAAAGGGGAGTCGCATCGGTCCCAGAAGATATGTGATCCGCTTCATAGATTCACCGGCCGGTCTATTTAATGCCTCCCTTGATTTCTCTTCTCCTCGACGAACTTCTCATCCTCTTGAGCACACTACCCTCGATGAGCCGTGCCCTGTCCATCACATCGACCATATCCTTCGTCTCTACTTCATGATCGACATCGGCCTTTTCACTGATGCCGAAACGCATCCGAAGCACCTTTTCCTCTCTCGGCGTCAGTGTGGAAAGTATGTGTCTCGTCTGCTGTGCCAGATCCATAGTTATGGCAGCCTCGGAGGGGGACATAATCTTCTTGTCCTCTATAAAATCACCGAGGGAACTATCTTCTTCCTCGCCAATCGGCGTTTCCAGCGATATCGGCTCTTTCGCTATCTTGAATACCTTTCTCACCTTCTCAAGGGGAAATTCCATCTTCCTGGCGATCTCTTCCGGATTGGGTTCCCTCCCCAATTCCTGGACCAGATACCGTGAGGTTCTGATAAGCTTGTTTATCGTTTCGATCATATGCACCGGTATTCTTATCGTCCGGGCCTGATCGGCAATCGACCTGGTTATTGCCTGTCGAATCCACCATGTTGCATAGGTGGAAAATTTGTATCCCCTCTGATATTCGAACTTTTCGACGGCCTTCATCAATCCGATATTGCCTTCCTGGATAAGATCGAGAAACTGCAATCCCCGGTTGGTGTATTTTTTAGCGATGCTGACGACGAGCCTGAGATTTGCCTTTATCAGTTTTTGCTTCGCCTTGTTCGCCTTTCTTTCACCCCTTCGTATTGTTTCAACAATCTCTTTTATTGTCTCTGTCGAAACACCGATTTTCTTTGCTATTCTCTTTTTTTCTTCCCGAGATTCGCTCAAACATTTTCTTACATTTCTCAACCAGTCAAGAGACACATTGAGTTCCCCGGCAAGAAGATCATCGTCAATATGGCTCATAACCTTTTCAAAATCTTCTTTCGACAAGCCCCCTTCCCGCTCGCAGGACCTGATTTCTCGTTCAATCTTTCTGATGTCCGCCGTCAGATCCTTGAGCTCCGAGACCATCATGATTATACGCTTCTTACTGAGATTGATTTCCTGACAGAGATCGATGATCTTTTGTGAGTTGGCCTCAAGCTGATTTATGACTTTCTTTTCAGCTTTGTCATCGAACTGTTTCTGAAGCATTTCGTTTACCAAGGTGCTGTTCTTTATGTCCAGCATGGTAATCTCATCGGTCAGCTTCTGGACTCTTTCCTGATGTACTTCTTCTTCTACAAAGCCACCCTCGTCTTCGAGATTATCGACGATGGTCTTGATCTTGATCTCACCTGTTCTCAACCGCGCCCCCATATCTATCACCTGTTTGACAAAGTGAGGCAGGCTGAAGACGGCTGTCATGATAGAGTCTTCACCGGCTTCGATCTTCTTCGCTATTTCCACCTCTTCCTCGCGGCTTAAGAGGGGGACCATCCCCATTTCACGAAGGTACATCTTTACGGGATCACTCGTTTTACCGAGAACAGATACGGGGAGGGGCTGTTCCTTTTTAGGATCCTTCTTCTCTTTCTCATCTTCCGTGTCGACTTTTTTGGAGGCAACTGTTTCACCCTTCTCCGTGTCGATTATGTCTATATTCTTTTCTCCAAACAGTGTCATGATACCCTCTATTTGATCAGACGACACATCATCGGGCAGCATATCATTAACATCATCATAGGTAAGAAAACCCTTTTTCTCACCCATAGAAATGAGTTTTATTACCTCATCCGAGTTGGTTACCTTTTTCATATTTCCTTCTCCTTGGAACCATCCGTAAAAAATATTATAAAATCAATTGTTCCTGGAATTAGATATCTTTTCTTCCTGTAATACTCTCTCAGTTTCGAGCAGAAGACTGCTTTTGAGCTCCGCGTCACCCATCTCCTGGGCCTTCATTAATTCTCGCTGCAGTGACTTCCGCCTTCCCTTGTACCAGTTATCCCTCAGTTTTTTCACGGCATCCGCGAGAACTCTGTTGACAATCTCCTCATCGAAGGGATTGGGCTCTATCAGCAGTTTCAATATCCTGTTCTTCAAGGCACCCTCTTTCATGTCGCCTGCCAGGTCGGACACGTCCCGTGCCTTCCCCTTTTCAGACCATTCCAGCAGAGTGACGGCCACTGCCTTTAATTCCAAACTGGTAAAATATTCCAGGAAGGTGTCATCCTTCAGCATGGAAATCCGTTCCGGATATAATAGCAATACATGGACAAGGGCCAGCTCCACCTTGTCCACTCTGGCAATTGTCTTCTCTTCACGCCCCGAGGATTGGGGCGGCGCCTCTCTCGATGGTTTCAGCGCTTTTCCTATTTCAGTCTTCAGCAATG
The DNA here is from genome assembly GCA_964394725.1 of uncultured Syntrophaceae bacterium. Taxonomy (GTDB): domain Bacteria; phylum Desulfobacterota; class Syntrophia; order Syntrophales; family UBA2210; genus JAFGPZ01. The sequence goes on along the minus strand of CAYMYS010000057.1, from coordinate 7,875 downwards.
CCTGATCGATGCCCACCTTTTCAGACACCCTTTTTATAAAGAGATTTCTCTGAATCGGATCGCTGATATGTGAAATGAAGGAAATCGAATCCCCTATGGAATCGATGTTATCTTCCAGGGACCCTCTCTTCGTCATTACCTCTTCAATATAATAATCAACCATGGAGATCGCCTGGGCGATTATATCAGCCATCCCCTTCTCCCCATATTTCATTACATAGTCGGCGGGATCATTGCCTTCGGGAAGGAGCCCCACCTTGGCGTGCATCTTTTCTTCCAAAAAGAGGGGGAGGCTTCTCTCGACTGCATGTCTCCCACCTTCATCGGGATCAAAGATGGCGATTACATTTCTCGTAAATCTCCTGATCAATCCGATCTGGTTCCTCGTCAGGGCCGTCCCCAGTGTGGCAACAACATTGGTGATCCCTGCACTCCATAACGTAAGGAGATCGAAATATCCCTCCACGATTATAGCATAACCCTTCTTTCGGATATCATCCTTTGTCCGGAAAAGACCGTAGAGATTTTTTCCCTTCGTATATACGGGAGATTCCGGTGAATTGAGATATTTGGGCTCTCCATTGCCCAACTCGCGCCCGCCGAAGGCTATGACGGCGCCATTCATATCTTCTATAGGAAACATAAGCCGGCCACGAAACCTGTCATAGGATTGGCCATTGTCCTTTGATATAATAAGACCCGCCTTTTCAACAAGGTTCAGTGGAACCTTTTTCCTTTCGAAGAAGTCCTTCAGGTGCCGCCAGCCATCGTGAGAATATCCCAAACGGAAATTTCCAATGACAGACCCATCCATTCCCCTCTGTGCAAGGTAATCCCGTGCTATCTTTGCCGCCGGGGAGGGAAGGTTTTGCGAAAAAAATTCCGCCGCCATCAGGTTGATCGGGTTTAGCTTGTCCCGCTCCGACGCCTCTCCTGCGTTCCTTCCATTGACCTCTCTCTGGGGAATGTGAACCCCCAGCTTTCCCGCCATGTGCCTCACCGCTTCGGGGAAGCTCATACTGTTTATCTTCATCAAAAAGGAAAAGACATTTCCCCCTTCCTGGCAACCGAAACAGTAAAATATTTGTTTCTCCTCGTTCACGGTAAAGGAAGGCGACTTTTCCTTGTGAAAGGGGCAGAGACCCACAAAATTCCTGCCCGCCTTTTTCAAGGCAACATATTCAGAGACGATATCGACAATATTCGTCCTGTCTTTTATCTCTTCTATCGTTTCGCTGGGGATGTGCCCCTTCAAATTTACTTTTCCTCTTCGGGCAATTTGATGAGTCTACTATGTAATGCGCCGACATGAATGACATCTACTATGGAAACACTCACACAGTATCATCCACTGAGGGAATCAAGATGATAGTGCCTTTTTGACCAGTTCACTGACGGCCTTCCCGTCGGCCTTACCCATCAATAGGGGCATGAGTATCTTCATAACCTTTCCCATATCACGTATACTCGCCGCCCCTGCTTCCGCTATGGCCTTTTCAATTTCCCTTTCGATATCTTCAGGGGAAAGTTGCTCGGGCATAAATCCCTGGATGATTTCAAGTTCTCTTTCCTCTTTTTCGACGAGATCGGCCCTGTCTCCGCTTTTGAACTGTTCAATGGAGTCTCTTCTCTGTTTTACCATGGAAGATAGCACCTGCAAAACATCCTCTTCCTTAAGTTTCCCCTTGAAATCTATTACTTTATTGTGGAGAGCGGCCTTAATCATTCGAAGAGCGGATAATTTCCCCTTATCTTTCGCCTTAGCAGCAGCGACCATTTCGGTTGCAATTTCTTTTTCTACATCCATAGTTCCTCTTCCTCTGCCTCCTTCTATCGTTCCGGGTTAAAATGATTGCTTGAGGACAGCCCGTTAAGGATTTCACATACCACCGCCCCAATGCCGCACCAACCGTGCCGGCGGCGGTAAGGCAGATGAAAGGCTCACAAATCAGCCAAGAACCCTTTAAAAAGATCGCTATATTTATCTTAATTTAATTACTTTTATCGTGTTGTCAAAAATTTTTATGCCAGTGCTTCGCATAGTTTTTTACCACCCAGGACATGCACGTGGAGGTGAAAAATTATCTGCCCCCCCTCTTCGTTGCAATTGATGGTCATGCGGAATCCCTTTTCATCGATTCCCTTGATCCGCGCCACCTCTTGTACGGCAGACACTATCTCACCCATGACATTCGGATCTTCATTTTGCACGTCCATAAGGGTAGCTATGTGTTGTTTCGGTATGACAATCACGTGGACGGGGGCCATGGGGTTGATGTCATCAAAGGCGAGGATATTCTCAGTTTCATAGACCTTGCTGCAGGGTATGTCACCCTTTACTATCTTACAAAATATACAATCTTCCATTTTTAATACCTC
>CAYMYS010000057.1:0-5396 GCA_964394725.1 uncultured Syntrophaceae bacterium | reverse complement strand
GCCCTCTCGATGGCATCCTCCAGCCGGATGGCGCCGCTATAGAGGGCCTTCCCCACAATTACTCCTGTAATCCCCGAACCTTCGACGGCCATCAACTTGTCAATGTCCTCTATCCCGGCAACGCCGCCCGAGGCAATAATGGGAATATCTACCGACTCCGCCAGTGCTTTGGTGGACTCCACATTGGTCCCCATTTCCATTCCATCGCGAGATATATCGGTAAATACGATTGCATCAAGTCCACACCCCTCATAGATCTTTGCTATATCCACGGGAGATTCGACGGTCTCTTCGAGCCATCCCTGGATGGCTACCTTGTTGTCGCGCGCGTCGATTCCCAGGATAATCTTCCCTCTGAAATCCTTGCAGAGATCGAGGACAAAGTTCCGGTCTCTCAGGGCAATCGTGCCCACTATGACACGGCTGACACCCATGCGCAGGTATTCCTCTACCGTTTTTCTGTCCCGTATGCCTCCTCCAAGCTGGATGGACACATCCGTCTTTTCTACAATTTCCTCTATGATTTTTCTGTTTTGGGGAGACCCGGTGCGCGAGCCGTCGAGATCCACTATGTGGATACGTTGTGCCCCTTTTTCCTGCCAATTTCTAGCCACATCAAGGGGGTTATCCGAGTATATGGTAGATTGCCTGAAATCGCCCTGAATAAGGCGCACACATTTACCATCTTTTAAATCTATGGCTGGTATAATGATCAAATGTAAGTCCCTTTTTGTACATGAAGATTAATCGAAACAGGAATGTTTCAATGCTGGCTTCCTACTTATTGCAATCCCGGAAAGGTTTTTAACATTTTATCGACACCCTGTTCCGTCAGCTCTTCCGCCGTAAGCCATCCACCACCCCCCTTCAGGAAGGATGACAGGTCAAGCAGGTTCTCCATGAGGGAAGTCTGGGTCTTGTCAAATATCGCTCTCCACACCAATTCTCCATCTTCGACCCTGAGCAGATGTGCACAGAATGTGACCGAGGCGGGCTGTCTTACGGAATAGGAAAAGCCCTTTCTTTCTTGATAGCAAAAGACATATCCCGCGACCACCCAGTCCGCTCCGAGTTCAACTCCTACCTTCTTGAGTATATCCTCTGGAGAATCCTTAAATGATTCCGACGATACCCTTTTGTAGATACCCCTGACCCTTTCCTGCGGTATGACCACGGATCGCCTGTGGGCTTTCAGCTTAGCGGAAAAGACCTTTTCAATTATCTTCTCTGAATTCACAGCGCCGTCACATGTCTCTAAAACCGCCCCCGAGAGGGGACAGCGAACATGCGTGATGGAAGGATCGGAAGGCACTATTCCTTGAAAGGGGATAATAGCAATCTTATTGGCATTACTGTCACCCGTCCACTGGATATTTGTCGCTCTCATCCCCTGGTCCTGAGCACAGCCCACTAACAGAAGAACAACGATACCAATATAGATAACGCCGCTAAAATAAGTTTTTATGGGTAACACCCCCTTCTCGTCATATAAAGCCTTCTGCAGGAGGACGTAAAAAGAAAAGCCCGAGGGCTTTTATGAAAGCATAATGCGCTTATAAACTCCCTTTCGTCGACATGACACCCGTTATCCGCACATCAAGGGAAGTTGCCTTGTCAAGAGATCTGGCAAATGCCTTAAAAATTGATTCCACTATGTGGTGGGAACTTGTACCATACAATACATTTATATGCAAGGTTATTCCCCCGTGATCAGAGAGAGACTTAAAGAATTCCCTGAACAAAATGGGATCGAGATCCCTGATCTTTTCGTTCCCAAAATCGGCGTTAAAAATGAGACAGGGCCTCCCCGAGAGATCCATGGAAACCTGACAAAGACATTCATCCATGGGAACAAGAACCGAGCCGTAACGCCGTATTCCCTTTTTATCACCAAGGGCCTTCTTTATTGCCTCACCCATGCAGATGCCGATATCCTCGATGAGATGATGGTAGTCCACATCGGTATCGCCCTTTCCCCGCACGGTGAGATCAAAAAAACCATGTCGTGCCAGGAGGTTCAGCATATGGTCGAGAAATGGAATGGTAGTCTCAATCTCTCCCCGCCCCTCTCCATCGAGACCAAATTCGACAAGGACATCCGTTTCGCTGGTTGTTCTGACTTCTTTACCTGTGCGCGCCATCATCACATTCCTTTCCCGGCAATTTCCCTCACCGATGGAGAAAAATTCCCCTGCTATTCACTCTGCTCCCCGGCAAAGATCGATGAACCGATGGTACTGCTATATCACCTTGTTCAGAGGAAACTCTATAATCCCCTCTGCCCCCGCCTCATGCAGGAGGGGGATCAATTCCCTTACAATACTCCGATCTACCACCGTTTCAACAGCGTACCATTCCTGGTCATACAATCCCGATATTGTGGGGGCCTTCAAGGAGGGAAGGAGCAGAATGACGCGACCGAGATTCTCCTTGGAAACATTCATCTTGAGTGCCGATTTGCCCATAGCGAGAAGAGAACCCCTCAGGAGGGTAGTTATCTGCTCTATCTTTCTCCTCTTCCACGGATCTTCCCAGGCATCCCTGTTAGCGATCAGTTTGGTATTCGTCTTCATAAGTTCGTGGATTATCTTCAACTTATTGGCCCTGATTGTGCTCCCCGTCTCAGTAACCTCCACGACGGCATCGACAAGACCTTCCACCACCTTCGCCTCTGTGGCGCCCCAGGAAAACTCCACATCGACATTAATGTTTCTTTCCTTAAAATATTTTCTCGTAAAATTGACAAGCTCTGTCGAGATCTTCTTCCCTTCCATGTCCTCAAGAGATCGAATGGGAGAATCACCCCCTACAACGAGCACCCATTTGGCCGGCCGTGTAGATGCCTTCGAATAGATCAAATCTTCGATCTCTACAACATCGGATTCATTTTCCTCTATCCAGTCCTTCCCCGTCAGACCCAAATCGAGGGTGCCGTTCTCAACATATCGCGACATTTCCTGGGCCCTCACAAGGGCGCATGAAAGCTCATCATCATCAATCTCGGGGAAGTAACTCCGGCTTGCGTAGGTAATTCTCCAGCCGGCCAGTTTGAAGAGTTCAACCGTCTTCTTTTCCAGGCTTCCCTTTGGTATTCCCAGTCTCAATTGCTTCATATCAATATACGTCCTCGGGATTAAACACCTTCTCTCCCACAATCTCCGTCGTATCGCCCTTCACTTTCCGAAAAAAGCAGGAGCGGTATCCCAAGTGGCACGCAGCCCCTCCCTGCTGATCCACTTTGAGTACAACGGTGTCCTCGTCACAATCTATGTATATTTCCTTCACCAGCTGGACATTCCCTGACGTCTCACCCTTCACCCACAGGACATTTCGTGATCTGCTCCAGTAGGTAGCCTTGCCTGTCTCAATGGTCTTCAACCATGATTCCTCGTTCATGTAGGCAAGCATCAATACCTCATTCGTTTCATAATCCTGAACGATAGCCGGTAAGAGTCCCTGTCCCTTTTTAAAATCCAATTCAACCATTCAACATCTTCCTCCTGATATGTCTACTCAAGATCATATTATTATTGAGGGATAAAACCCCCCATCTGTTGCGTAGAAAAGTATTATTAATAGTTGAATATCTGATTTTAAGCAAGCAATTTTCTTTATTTAGAACTTGCCTGTCATTTTTTTTTATGCTACTCAATAACTCTACAAACTACTGCATGTTCGGGGGTTCTTTGTAAAAAAGTGGTTTAACTTTAAAAATTAGAAGGAGGTTAATCAGTTATGAAGGTATTAATCGGTGGTATTATAGCGGCAGTCGTGGGACTGATTCTGCTAATTCTTTGGTGGGCACCATTCCTCATGATACTGAAGGGCGGTATTCCAATCTTTCTTCTCCTCGGTGGAGCCCTCGCCATATATGTCGGGATCGATGAGATAAAGGATCAGATGCTCGAGAAAAAGGAGAGGGGCGAGGAAAAGGAAGAAGAACCAAGTGCTGAAGAACTTGAAAAAACCAAGACGGAATTAGAGAAGACAAAGGCCGAAGCAGCCCAATTAAAGGAAGAATTGAAGAAGGTGAAAGAAAAAGGCGACAAGAAGAAAGAAGAAAAGTAGGTACTCGCCATACAACTGGCTATCCTTCTGATACCATTAGAACACTGATACAGGGTACCTGATTCCCGTGGAATCAGGTACCCTCATTAGTAACGAAGGCAAAGAGCTTACTGTCGCCTTGTCTTACAAGGGGGAAAAAGTCCTTGACATTGCCTGAAAAAGGAAATAGATTCCACCGCTAAGTCTCCAGCATAGAGAATTTTATATGATACAAAGAAAGAGCACACCCCTCATTCATAAAGCCTTACCTGAACACTACATTTATATGTATTGATGCCTGCTGCTCGTCCTGTGGGTGGGTAAGCAGGCTTTACAATCTTTTTTATTTCTCATTATAGTTTTACAATCAATTATTTAAGCAATTTCTCCCTTATGTTTAATGGGGAAGTATTTTCTGAAACATACACTGAAGGAGAGCAGTATGAAGAAAAATATTCTTATGATATCATTGATAGTTACATTCATGGCGGCCTTGATTATACCGCTGAGCGCCACCCCCGGGCAGGCAAAAACAGTTAACCTGACCTACAGTATCTTTTTCCCGCCAACCCACGGACAGGCGAAGGCCGGCGTTGCATGGGCCAAGGAAGTTGAAAAACGCACCAATGGACAGGTCCGGATTACCACCTTCCCCGGAGGCACACTGACAAAGGCAAATCAGGTCTATGACGGTGTCGTAAAGGGTATTTCCGACATAGGCATGTCATGTTTCGCATACACACGGGGACGATTCCCTGTCATGGAGGCGCTGGACCTTCCCAATGGATACCCCAGTGGTAAGGTTGCGACCCTCGTTGCCACCGAATTTTACAAAAAGATGAGACCGCAGGAGCTTGAAGATGTAAAGGTTCTCTACATCCACGCCCACGGCCCCGGATTGCTCCACACAAAAAAACCGGTTAGATCCATGGCCGATCTGAAGGGAATGAAGATACGATCCACCGGTCTGAGCGCAAAGGTTACACAGGCACTGGGTGGTGTCCCCGTTGCAATGTCCCAGGGTGAAACCTACGAAGCACTTCAAAAGGGCACCGTAGAGGGAACATTCGCACCCATCGAAACCCTGAAGGGATGGAAACAGGCCGAGGTGATAAAGTTCACCACGGAATGCACCAGTGTGGGATACACGACGGCCATGTTTGTGGTCATGAACCTGAAGAAATGGAATGCCCTGCCCAAGGATATTCGAGAGACCATAGACACAATCAGCGAGGAATGGCTGGATGTCCACGGCAAGGTCTGGGATAATGATGATGAAGAGGGCCGTCAATACACACTGAGCCTGGGCAATGAAATCATCCCCCTGTCCGATGGAGAGAGTAAAAAAT
>CAYMYS010000056.1:0-19071 GCA_964394725.1 uncultured Syntrophaceae bacterium | reverse complement strand
ACTCTGTGGGCAACATATCTGTGGGGCACAGAGACCCCACGCTACATAACATGTTGACTTCCTATTATAATGCCGCAATACGGCATAGCGGTGCTGTTTAGTAAGGTTATTTTTTATTCGCTCGCTCTCCCTTGATGGGCAATATGCCCCACTATTATCGTCCCTTGTCGATTACCATCTGATGGCCTGTCTGAAAGAGCACAACCTCCTTCGGAACGAACTTCGTATTGGGAATATAGTAAGGAGGGTAATAGAGGCTCATTATGAGGATCAGCGATACAATCTGCACGACAATAAGGGATTTCCAGAAATATTCTCCTGCGTCTTTCCACCAGTCAACCATTCCTATCAGACAGATGAGTGAAAAACCGCAGGCGCCGACCAACCAGACCGCATTTTGTATGAAAACCGCTGAAAAAAGAATAAGGCCAATGAGAATCCACTTCCGCCGTTGTTCTTTTATAATATAGAGCGCGGCAAAGGGGAAAAGAATGCCTCCTGTCTTAACGAGCAGCAGTGGCTGCATTGAGAGTTTACCGGGAGAAAAACCGATGACCCCGGCCATAATAATGAAGGAAAAGAGAATTCGCCGGTCCACCTTGAACATGAGTGCCAATACAATACCTGCCAGGGCGGCGAACACCAGGATATATTGGACTGTGCCTGAAATTCCCCCCGAAAAAGCGCTGAAACTTACAGCCTGTGAAAGTTCTGGAAGGAGAAGATAGTAAGGGCACAGAAAGAATACACCGGCGAGGGTCCTTTTCGTAGTATCCATCCGGAACAATCTCCACGCCACACCAGCCCACACAAGCCAGACAAAAGCCAGCGGCAGGAAAAACTGATAATTCCGGATAAATTTCAGCGATGTTCCCATGATCATATAGGGAATACCTTCATCTATGTTACCGATTCCCCATAGGCCGGCTACGGCGATCATTCCTCCACAAAAGACCTGGATTGACCAGAGGAGAAAACCCTTCTGACCGTAAAAGTACCGTGCTATAAAGAGTATAACAAACCATTCAGTCCAGAGCTTGCATGACTCTTCAAAAAAGCCCAACACCTCGCGCACGGAATAGGTGTTATGTAAGGTTGCTTCGGGGCTGAAGAGTTTCCACAGGTAGTGTTTGTGTGCCAGTATATCGAGGCAGCCGTGCGCTATGGCGATAACTACCACGCACCAGAAATACCATTGATATTCATCTTTGTCGGAAAATATTCTGATACAGTAATAGAGTACAATAGCGCCAACGATGGCGCCGGCAAGTATAATAACATCATCGGTATAATTCAAAACTCCTCGGGGCAGAATATCCCAATGCCTCCTGGCATATCTACCGATTGCCTCGTGCCACATAAGCCGTTCATCGAGGAGTGCCAGAGTGATGATGGTGCAGAAAAGAATGGCGATCTTTCGTTTTTGAGGCACCATATCCCTGTTTCTCATGACCGGAAATACCAGCAGAAAGGAGACAAACATCAGCGTCAGACTCATCCATGTACCGGGCTCCTTCTCTTCAAATCCCCGGAATACGGAATATCCCGAAAGAGAGAGGACAAGACAGAATAATGCCAGTAAAACGGGCGCAAAATGCAGCACAAAGGGCGGCAGTCTCATATCCCCATCATAGGCAGGCGTATCGGTCATTCCCTGGTTCCCCTATTATTTTCTCTCCGATCATCGAGCCAGCGCATAAGTCCCTCGGAAGATATGACAACATATCTTCCATTATCGAACAATTTATAGTTATTCGGTATATTATGTAAGATGGCTCTACCCGATGGTCGGAGATTGTCTTTTATCCATGTATTGAAGGGTTCTATGTAGAGCCCTTTCCTCCGGAATAGAAACCTCGAAGTGAAATGTCGTGGTTGAATTATCCAATACGATATACCATATTTTGTAATAAAGGCCCTTATTTCATCCTCATCGGTTGTATAATAGGCTCTGAAAAAATCACGGGTTCGCTCCGCAATAATCTCCCAGTAATCGGTCCACCAGGGATGGGACAACTCCCTCGATATCAATACTGATTTCCCCGACATCAGCGGTATTTCGCTTCCTTGTTGCGGGTGAATGGCAATCATGGGGCGATCGGGCAAGGAACGAACATAGGCGTACAAATCGTGCCGTTTATAGCGCCACGTCTTTTGACCCTGCTTGAATTCTGCATGAAATTCCCAGATCCCCACTCCGATCAGAACGATAGCGATAAGGTAAATAACAATTTTCCTTCTCCCTTCACGCTCAAACACGAGGGCCAACCAGTATCCACCTGCCAGTGCCATAAAGAGGGGCACGGCAAAATGCAGATAACGATCGGGAATATACAATTTCATCAGAAATATATCGGCGAGAAAGTATAGAAACATACTGGAAATGAGTAAGGCATAGAGTCCCCGGGGCAAGAGGAATATCCTTTTTGCAAGAAAGAAATAGGCCGTCAGGAATAGTGCAAGGTGAAACCAGGTGCCCCACTGCTCTCCCATCTGGTCCCATAAGGGGGGCGTGGGAATGAGGGGATAACGCCCAGCTTTGGTAAATTCAGCACGTTCCCCTATTTCACTGCGTGACACTAAATCACCGAATTCATGGTTCGATGCAATATATTTTCCCGATATAATAGTCACACTGAGCAGTGCGGCAATAAGAAGGGGAACATACTTTATTTTCCACATGTGCCGATCAAAGAGACGCTTCCTGTCATGGATGAGCACATCTATGAGATATATCATGCCGCTCTGGATCGCCGCCATGGGATAAATAAAACCTTCCACAACCATCAGGATTACCGCCCACCACCATTTTCCACGAACCAGAGATAGGACGGTGAGACACAAGAGGGGCGCCGACAGAGCGCTCATAAATCCCCCCGAGTATTCCTTGAAAATGCAGGGAAAGAACACAAAAATAAGTGCCGCGATCATACCACTGGACCTGTTATGCATGGCACGACCGGTGATAAAGGCAGAGAGCACGGTCAGGGCAAAGAAAAGGACGGCGTTTATTTTACCCCAGATGATATCGGCCCCCGTTCGTGCCAGGGTCTTATAGATCCAATTAGCTCCCGGAGAGGCATTAAATTGTGCATATCTGATAAGGAGGTCGTCGGGATGATAATTCTGTGATTCGGGAGCAATCCAGTGCGGGCTCTGACGCCAGTTATCATGAAACCGGTCGCTCTGGACAAAGGCAGGCCAGTGCAGGTAGAGACCCACACAAAGTGCCGCAACAAATATGATAACGGCATCTCGCAGCAGTATTTTGTTCAGTTTGGTCTTTACCTTGAGCGATAGCATATAATCACAGTTTGAAGTTTGATGGTCCGGTAAAAAGTAAAATATCGAGTCATTCCCACGGCGGGAGTCTATAAGCACCTAAAAAGACGGGATTCCCGTTCAAGCCGGGAATGACAAGACGACTGAAATTCGACTTTTACCAGTCTGGCAAGTTTACCACGCACTATCGACTATCAGGTGAACCCTGAACCCGACAACCTGAGTCGCTGCCTTTCCAGTACTCAATGACAGACGCCACAATGGTTTCCAGATTCACCTGGGGACGAAAACCTGTGGCCGCCTTTATCTTGGATATATCGGGAACCCGGTACATCATATCTTCAAAATCCGTATTATATGCCTCTGTATAGGGAATATAATCTATCGATGAAGAACTGCCCGCCATTTCCTTCACCATTTCCGCCAATTCCCCGATCGTTATATGCCCCGTGTTCCCCACATTAAAGACCTCGCCCTCCGTGCCGGGAGTGTTCATCAGGCCTATTACTGCGTGAACCGCATCTGTCACAGAGGTAAAGCTTCGTACCTGACGACCATCGCCAAATACAGTGATCGGTTCACCCTTTAAGGCGGATGCCACAAATCGGGGCATGACCATGCCATAGTCTCCGATTTGACGAGGGCCGCATATATTAAAAAAACGTCCGATCGTGACAGAAAGTCCGTATTGCTTATAATAACTGAGGGCGAGATACTCCGCCATGGCCTTGCTGCACCCATAGCCCCACCGCAACACCGATGGCGGACCCAATCTCAGGTCATCGCCTTCACAGAGGAAACCACCATTCGCCTTCCCATACACCTCCGAGGAAGATGCAAAGAAGAGCTTCACCTTATACTTTTTCGATAATTCCAGTAACAGCCCTATGCCGTTCATATTATTTACGAGTGAAGATGCCGGTTTTTCAGTCACAAGCTTGACACCAACTGAAGCGGCCAGGTGGTATAGGGTATCGCAGGAAGAGATCAACTCATCCATCAACGAAGGGTTGGAAATATCTCCCTCGATAAAGTCGAAGTGTGGATGATCCATCATGCGAGAAAGGTTCTTTTTGCTGCCAGTGGAAAGGTTGTCCACACCCGCCACATGTTCCCCCCTCGTGATCAATTCCTCGGCCAGGTGAGAACCGATAAAGCCGGCTGCCCCGGTGATAAGTATTGCCATGTTATCTCCATACAATTTGTGTGACTACAGTTTCGACAGTCAATGATTTTTCTGTCGTACAAACACTAATAGCATTATAGGTGACGGTGATGTAAAGAAAAAAATGGGTCTCACCATTGATAGAGAGAATCCCGCATCCTCAAAATGTCGTGTAACACGTGACACGGTCGTGGGATAAACCTTCAAGCTCCCCCACATCTTATATCCCGTCAGCACTTTCCAGAAAGGATGATAACGCTTGATTTCAAGAATAACCATGGTTTTTGAAACGCGGCATAATTCATTGATAACTTTTCCTTGATCATCATGCAAAATATGATGAAGCGTATTAAGGCAGATGGTCAAATCAAAGGCCCTGTCTTTGATAGATAGTCCCTTCGAAAGATCCTGTCGTAGAAAAGAGAGAAATGGCGCTTTGTGTTTTTCCCGGGCCACCTGAAGCATACCTTCTGAAAAATCAATCCCCACTACTCGCCTGAAGTGATAGCGATTTCCCAGTGTGAAGGCAAAATCTCCCATTCCGCATCCCGCATCGAGGCAACTTTCAAATTTGTACCTCTTGATGTACCGCCTCACAATAGAAAGGATATGGGATCGATTTATATACTGCCAGAGGGTATGCCTCTTACAGTGTGTCAGTTTTCCGGCATCATAATACCCATCATGTCTGATGGCAATATCACTGAATATCTTTTTTACGTTTTCGTAATAATTATCTTTTTGATTGTTCATAGAGCACGCATTATCCCATACATATTTATAAAGCAATTGACGACTTCGTCAAAAGTCCAACTTCTGCGTTGCACTGCATCCTTCGTCACTGCGGCGTACAATAAGTACACCTCATTCCTCAGAATTTGCGCGCCTTGAATTTGGATCTTTTTACTTTGCCGTCCAATCTTGACTACGAATCCATCAAAATTGTCCCTTTCGCAATAAAGTTGCTCAAGCATAAATACCTTTGAGCGGTCATTATTACTCCTGCAACAATATATGTCAAAGTCGTCATTCCCGCGGAAGCGGGAATCCAGGATTAGGCTGGATGCCCCCGCATCAAGTGCGGGGCAGGCTTATCAAGTCCGGCATGACTTTTTATATGTTCAATTGCCGGAGTAATACTATAGTTTTTGCAAATAAATCTTTATAAACTCGCAAAAAGCTCCGCTATGCCACATTGCGGCATTATAACGGGAAGTAATTTGTTGTGTAGCGTGGGGCCTCAGTGCCCCACAAATTGGTTGCCCACAGAGGGGCAACGCTACATCACAGTTACAGATTTAAGTTACTTGAAAGTCAATAATCGAGTTACTCCCACAAAGCTTGTCCTCGACCAGATCGGGGAGCGGGAGTCCATAAGTGCTTGAGGAAACTGGATTCCCGATCAAGCCGGGAATGACAAAAATGTGTGTGTTCGATTTTTTGACATTGTGCTATCTCTCTTCTTCTGATGGTAATTATCACTTTACTTTAATGTTAAGGTTCAATCTGCAAGATTGAACCAGCGGTGGAGGGATTGAACCAGCGGTGGGGAGCGGGAGTAACTTCGACTTTTCACCGGTTCGTTAGTTATGCTATTGTAACGCTGCACCACCACTTACCTGTCATTTACCTTTTTCAGCGGCAATCTTATTACGCTGTAGCGTGAATCCCTGTAGACCACCGAATCGTGTGGCGGTGCCTGCAAAAGAAAATATCGCTTACCGCCTATGATCTTCAGAATATAGTCATTGTAAGGCTTAACGTAGATGTTCTTTCTTCTCAGCCTGTCACAAAAGTAAGACCTTCCCACTACCAGATGGGTAACACCATATTTTTTATGCAATTCATTGACAGGCCCGATGTCGGTGGCGTAGATGGCCCTGAATGTGGCCAGCGTGCGTTCCTTTATTTCCCTGTAGTATTGAGTAAACCATGGATGAGCCATCTTGTAGTTGCACAATACGGAGCGTTTCGACTGAACGGTAATGTCGTCCATATAGCGAGGCGGGCCTGCGACGAGTATCTTTTCGGGCAGTTGTCCAATAAACTCGCACAACGGGGCATACCGCCGGCGATCCATAGCGTTTCTCTGCTGATTGAAATTGTCCCGATAGGCATACCCGGCTGTTGCCATTATCAGAATGAATACAGTGATTTGTATCCATGTCCGGGAAATGCGGGCAAGGACATAATCACAATTGCGGGCATTCCACAGAATCAGAATAACCGCCATGGAGTAGCGAGTGTAACGATTGGGAATATACAATCGCATGAAAAAATAATCGGACAGGAGATAACATATCACCGACGCTATGAATAGTGCCGTCCATGTCTTGTCCCAGGCAACACCCCTTATTCCCAAGATTAAAAAATAGCCCAATGCACTCAACAGGACGAAGGGATGTAACAGATGACTTACCAGCTCATGAAAGAGAGAGGGAATCGGCAGATAGGCACTTCTTACGAGTCCACCGCTGTACATCTCCGGCATTTTAAGCAGTTGTTCTCCCGCGGTCATTGGTCCGATAAAGGAAGGCGGATGGATATATTTGATGAGCAGCAGTATGAGTGCACAGAGAGCACCTGCCACGAGATGGGGGGCGATGGCCCTCACTTTTATTCGATCAGTACAGCCAACGAGTATGGTATATACTAATACAGTCATTCCAAGGAGAACTGTTGCCGGTGGATAGGCAAGGCTTGAAAGGGGCAGGAGTATGGTAAGATATTTCCAGCGTTCCTTTTTCAGTATCCATATACAGGTAATGAGCAGTGGAATCATCCAATACTTGGAAAAAAAACCTGCCGAATAATCAAACTGATCGGGGAAAAAGGCAAAGAAGAGCGCCGCAAGGATCCCTCCCCGCATGCCGAAGAGGGACATGCCGATAATAAAAAAGAGCACCGTCGCAAAACCATAACTGAGGACTGAAAGTATTTTGGTGATAGTGACCATATCACCAAAGAAGGTTGCCACGTAATAAATCAGGTTTTGCAGGGGACTTTCATTGAAGCTGCCGTATTGAACGAGAATATCATCGGACCGGAAAGACGTCGTATGATATGCGGCCCAGTGGGGACTCTGCCGAATATCCGATTTATAGATGGCGTAGTGTGTCAATGCCGGCCAGTGAAAATATATGGCCATACTGAGCCCCAGCACAAAAAGCGCCATTGCAAGAAAGAGGATGTTTCGTTTCGACAGGTTCATTGCTTCAACTCTCTCTTTTTTTCCATCTCTTCTCGAATGCAGTAGAAGGCGATCATACTGGATATATTATGCTGCACATAATCGATACGAACTTCAAAGTTCGTCAAACTCCGCCGGAAACCCCCCAGCGCCTTGGGCGGATTTTTCACATACAGAACCGATTCGGGTTGTAACTGTGTTTGCAACTGAAATTTGACGCCTTCCGTAATGGAATAGAGTATTTTTTTTGATAATTCCTCCTTTTTGTTTCTCAAAGCAATTCTGTATGCGGCAGAGAGTCCCTCCATTCGTGTCGCCGTGGGAGTAGAGCGCGGCGGCCGATAAAAGCTTCCCCTCCAGTCGGAATATCTCGGTGACCTATTCTGGGCGTTCATGATTGCTTCTGCAATTCGAAGTGCATGGCTGGAAAATTCGGGCCTGGGACGATAGAGGCACAGCTCGTTTAACCCGTATAATAACCAGTGATCGTGGGCAAGTTTCTCAGTTCCCTTCTCTCCGTCTCGAACCTCTATAAGGTACAACGCCCCCCTTTCGGCAACATCGAGCCACGTTTCATCGCCATCAATCGCGTATAGTCTGAGCATGGCCAGAATGGCCTCGCCGGGATAATATTCTGATATAAATCCCCTGTCTCGACAATCAAGGTATCTCACTTTTTGTCCGGCAAAGCTTCCATCCATTCTCTGTACCGATTGTATCCAGCGGGCCAATCGTTTCATCACCGGGATATACTGTACGTCCGACGTTACCTGGTAATATTTGGCCAGGGCGATAAGGGCGAGTGCATTCCCCCCCAGTTTCACAAATCCCTTTTCTTCGACGCAGGCGGCACCGGACAAACAGTGACATGGTTTACACCGGTCTACCAGATAATCGAGCGCCTTTTTTGCAGCACCCAAGAGTTCTCCATCCCCCGTAAACTTATATAACTCAAGCATGGCATAGACAGTTCCCCCATGGCGCAGAATATTATACCTGTTGGATATACTGTCGGACGTGGGCCTGTATGAATATTCGAATTTGCCCTTAGGACCAACGGATGCCTTCATATACTGTGCGGCATTGAGAAGGGCGTCGCGCACAACCCCTTGGGTAACAGTATCGTACATGCGATGCCCCCGATAAAGGGGTGTTACCTCTGTTCCATCGGTAAAATAACTCTCTGTCGTAAAGGTATGAAGCCGAGGGGGTTTCTTTTGAAATAATTGATCTAAATAACTTTTTTTGTTTGGACTGTATGCGGTGATTTTATCGGTCTGAAGGACACCACGCCTATTGACCAGACCGGCTGCGACCAGTTCTTCCGGTAAAAAGGCAATTCCCGTATCTTTCGAAAAGGCCAGCCCCGAGAGACTTCGGTCATTCACACGTCCTCTATCCCATTGTTTTAAGAGCAAGGGCTTTGTATTTTTAACAATATCTATTTTAACCCAGACCGGGACATAACCCCCATGTTTCAAATCATCAATAACAGACAGGGCATTTTCTGCGGCACCATCAATGCCCACACCGCGCCCGATTATGACTCGCGCCTTCGTCACGCCGTCGCTGATGGAAACAAAGAGAATCCGGGGTTCATGATCGTCGATCTCACCATCATGTACTCGCTGATTATGAAGAATGCTGCCTTCTATTCTTTTGATTATGCTTTCTTCGTCGGAAGATGTCAGTGCCGGGGTGTCTTTTATATCATCAAACCATATCCCCTCGTCATCACCGGATGCGAATAAGTATACCATCCCTCCGATAACCAGCAGAAAGAATATAATTAATAATACAGTTTTCCTGTACACCTTAGGCCATACCATAACTGGATTACCACTTTCATGGAAATGACAAAACTGATATAAGAAACACTAAATATGATGGTTCGGTAAAAAGTCCCAAAAACGTTGTCTCCAATTATAATGATGCACTAGAGGGCGACGCTGAACTTTTTACCTGACCCTTATCATCTGCAAAACCAGGGTTTGTCCTATGAAACTATTCAGACGTCTCTGCGTCCTTCTCATTATCTTTGATATACTCCTGGGCATAGCTCACCTTCTATGGCCCGAGTATACCTGGGGACAGAGGCGACAATCATATTTCAACTTCGGCAACAGCCTGACGCTGGCCTCGTGGCTGGCAAGTATGCAACTGGCTGCCCTGGGAATATGCGCACTTGTTGCCTACCTTCGAGACAGAGATGCAGGCCATCGATCTCCCTTCTGGATCGTCTTCTCGCTCCTTGCCTTTACCCTCTCACTCGCCGAAATGACTCGTTTTCCATGGAAATTAAACATAGCAAACGTTGACACACTATACAACCAATTTGCATACTTCTCCTTTTTAATTATGCTCTTCTATGTCCTTTGCATACAATTATACGGCAGATTAAAGAATATAAAATCCTCAGGCACATTGTGTATCGCATGGATTTCAAGCTGGTCATGCGCTCTGGCGATATCTATCATTTCCTCATTCCTTCCTGTCCCTTCGCACTGGGATATGTACATCTTTCTGGCACAAGGGATATTCTATCTATTTGGTATTACTTTTCTTTTTTCGGCAATGGGAGAATACGTATTCTCTTCCCCCGAGAATGCGCACCGCCTGTCTATTCCCCCTGCCGACAGTGCTAAGACCATTGATCTTTCCTCTGCCAGATGGTGGCTCCTTTCCGGTGTCGCGGGAACCACCTTCACCCTCATCGTGTTACAAATTCTTCTCAATCGCGTGCTCACCATTTTCGGTGATTACCTCACGGCCCTCTCGATCATATCTATTGCCCTTCTGGGTCTTTCCATCGGCGGCATCATCGGTTACTATACTGCGCAGAAAGACCCCCTCAAAACGATGGCACTGACCGCCCTGACGGCGCCCTTTACAATAATCTTCGCATTCGGCGTCGGCGTTGCCTATACACATACTCCCGCCTCCATTCTGCTTACATTGCCCTTTATCGCATGCGGCATAATTATCACTATTACACTTGTCGTCCTTGAATCTCATCTCGTCTATTGTATGGATCTTCTGGGTGCGGGTCTGGGAGTAGTACTCGTCAATCCTCTCCTCTTGCTCTTTCGTGAAGAGGGAGGGTTTCTTATCCTTGCAGGTTTTTCCTTTGTAATCTCCTCTTTATTTGTATCTGCCCTCCCCGCTCACCGGCTCAAAAAAATCCTCATGTCCCTTGCCGCCATCTGCGGCGCAGGCCTTATCATTACAGGAAGTATCAATCCCTCTCATGATTGGCTGAATATCGTATCCACCAAGGTTACTCGGTCATACGCGTCGGCAGAGGTGCTCTTCTCACGCTCATCCATGGCGGGCAGATACGACATTATACGGAAGAAACCCCATTATAAAACAGTGAGCGCCTATGACAACGGTCGCATTATCGATAACATGCGACGTCTTGCAGTTGCAAACCATCAGATCGATCCGCGTCTGCCACACACACTGATGAATGATCCCACCATTCTCATTCTCGGCTTATCGGGCGACGGCATAACGAAGACGGCACGGGCCCTTGGAAAGAAGGTATATGGAGTAGAAATAAATCCGCAAGTAGTACGCCTCCAGAGAAATGAACTGGTACCCTACAATGTCGACAGCTATAAGAACATAGAAGTTTCGGTGATGGATGGTCGCACATTCCTTGAAATGACCAGGGAAAACTATGACATCATCACCTTGATGAATACACACTCCGCCCGGGGAAAAACCATAGGCAGATCGCCATCTCCTGAATATTTACATACACAGGAAGCGATAGAGGCCTGCCTTGACCGCCTGACAGAAAGGGGCGTTATAATCTGTGAAGAACCGATAAACCGACCGGACAGAGAACCCCCCGTCTGGAAGTTTCTCCTTACCATGCGCCGCGCATTGCTCGATAGAGGACAGGCCAATCCTGAAAGACATTTCTTTATCTTTCAATGGAAGACGACGAGCAACAACTATATTCAGATAGTGATGAAAAAAAATCCCCTCACGCCGGCAGACATAGAAAATCTAAAGCGATGGATTTACGATGTTGAACACCTGAGGGAAATCGAGAAGGAACGCGGCCTTCGTCTGGGACCTATCAGAAATGCACGGGTTACGGTACTCTACTCTCCTGATGGACAATTCTCAAACAATTACAGTCGTATAGTCGAAGGGAGGACATCAAAACTCTTTCGCGGAACCTATAATCTCAGTGCGACAACGGATAATCGCCCCTTCCATTTTGATGTCGATCCCGGACATTCTGCAATAAAGGGGGCCTCTTCCCGGATTGTGATCATGGTCATTCCCCTGCTTGCGATTTTTTTCTTTCTTATCAGAATACGACGAAGTGCTGTTCCCAAAATCTATCCGGCGCTCCTCGTGGTGACACTGACGGGGTTAGCCTATTTTCTCCTGGAAATTGTTCTCATGCAACGCTATCAGCTCTTCCTCGGCTCTCCCATTACCGCCTTCGCCAGCGTATTGGGCCTTTTTCTCATCTTTTCGGGGCTGGGCAGTCTCTGGAGCGGACACATGAAAGAAAAAGGACTCGCTGCCTCACTCCTGTGTATTCTTCTTGCCATACTATTCCATGCCTGGTGCATGCCTTATATATACCAGAAGGCGGCCCTTCTTCCCTTTACCATGAAGCTCGTGCTCACCATTATCACTATCGCACCGCTTGCCTTTTTTATCGGCGTTCCCTTCCCCTATGCATTGCGACAATCGAAACATACCATTGCCCCGACAATCGTGGCCCTTCTCTTTGCGATCAATACCGTTGCAGGCGCCGTCGTAATCCCTCTATCACTTTACATATCAACGGCCTATGGATTTAACATGGCATTCTATACAGGCTTTCTACTCTATGTTATGCTGGCAGCGGTCATGATAGCGGATATACCCCCTTTTTCGAAAAAAGGCGCCTATGCACGTGTCGTATATGGTATTGCCTCCCTCTTCATTGTCTCTCTTATACTCCTCCCCTTCTACCCGATCACAAAGAGAACTATAGAATCAGCTGAACTTTCCAATATTCACGAGGTATTTGGGGTTTCATATGGCCGTTCCACGTTTAAATCGAGCGCACTCTTTCTGGGTGGTTCTTCCAGGGAACGAAAGTCCTTTGGATGGTTCTTCTGGGTAGTACAGGGCGGCGGAAAGACTATCCTCGTCGATACAGGATTCGATGATCCCTCTCTGGCAGCCAAATGGCGGATCAGAAATTATGTCAGTCCCTCTGAACGACTGGCCGAAATGAACATATCACCTGATGAGATCAGTGATATTATCATAACGCACGCGCACTGGGACCATATCGGCGCACTGTCACTCTACAAAAAAGCCAAACTGTGGCTGCAGAAAAAGGAATACATCCATGCGCAATCCATTGTGAGCACTGAAAAACCGAGTAAGGGGGGGATGAGATTGAAAGACATTGCCCTTCTGAAAAAGGCGGAAAAAGAGGGGCGGCTGCGCCTGGTAGAGGGGAACACCACGATCATTCCGGGAATATCCGTACATCTCTGCGGTGGTCATACCCCCGGTTCCCAGTTTGTAGCGGTAGAAACGCGATCGGGACGGGTAATAATTGCCGGAGACGAGGGCTATCTCTTTGAAAACATCCAGAAGACTATTCCCATCGGTTCTGCCGCCGACCACGAAAAAAATCTCAGTTGCATAAAAGAAATGCAGCGACAGGCGGCGTCACCATTCTTTATTATGCCCGGTCACGATCCCAAAATACTGAAATGGTTTCCGCAGATAAGCGAAGGAATTGTGCACATCACCGCGATCCCGGAGAAATAGAATCGATGACAATGAACGACATCCCATACAGACGCATCGAGAAAGATATTTACCGGTTCCTCTCGGCTTTGATCGCCATCGCCCTGATACTGGGCATTCTGCATTTCCTTTTCCACGATCTTTCCTACCACGGCCGCTACTGGTTCAATCTCGATAAGGAACGAAATATCCCCACATGGTTTTCGGGAACACTCTTTTTCATATTCGGCGCTGTCTCTCTTATTGCCTACTACCGGGAGCAACAACGAATGGGAGAAGGACACCGGAGATTTCGCCTGCCATGGTTATGGTGTGGAGTAGCGCTCTGCGGGTTTTATTTGTCCCTCGATGAAATCACTATTCTCCATGAAAATATTCTCTGGAAAGAGATTCGTTTTTTTTCAGAAACCTTGGGGTCTTCATGGAAATATATAACACAGTGGCAGATACTCTTTGCGCCGTTCATTGTTGCGGCCTTTATCTGCCTCATCATCTTCTTCTCCGGTCGTTTCACCGTCAGCCCAAGGACGAGGGTCTGTGCCTTTACCGGATTGGCACTCTGGCTTATAGCACTTTTACTCGAAGGAACGCGCGAGACTTTCAAAGTTTCTGGGGCGTGGTGGTATATGGTAGAGACATTGCTTGAAGAAGAAATCGAGATTATAGGGTGTATTGCACTGATAGGATCGGTGGCATTCTATACACTTGATATATCGATGAAGATGCCACAGAAAGACGGCAGACACTCCCATGCCAATTGCGCGTTTTTCACGCGCAAGACATGGATTACCCTCATTATTACGTTATTCTTGTTGATGGCGGGGGGCGGCATAGCCTACTATTGTGCCCATAAACAGGATATCTCCAAGGCTCAAGTTCCACATCTGTACCAAAAAGCCCTAAAGATAATGAAATCCCTTCCCCGGTGAACCGACATTGCTCTGTTTATTGCTGAAATGCCGGGGGAACGATAATCGTATAGCCAGGAAAACGAATGCATAAATCGTCAAAGTAGACCTTGTCATTATTTGCACTCTTCCCATATGAATGAAGCCCTACCTCGGGACGAAAGTCATAAGAAGCGCAGCAATCGTCATCATCATCATCATCATCATCATCGTCATCGTCATCTCCAGAGCTACCGCCTCCATAGCCGCTGCCCCATCCGGCATAGGCATCGCCGACCTTAAAACCCATCCAGACCAAGGCACGATCAAGCCAGGAATCATCTTCCTGCAACCAACTGGTATCGTCGTCATCGCCAGTGCCCCCTTCCGGCCATGCATCTCCGAAATCGGTGAGATAATCGCTCACCGCTATGCGAACCACGGTATTATCTTCAAGAAGCTCAACAGTATTGTCAGCATCAGAATTCCAGACAACGGGCGAAAAATAATCCTCCGACCAGTAAACACTTCCCCGGGGATAGGATTCCGGTCCGACAAAATAGGCCCTGATATCGTTGACACGCTCTCCCGAAAATCTTCCGGAATCGGCCATCTTTTCGTCTATCCTTACTCGTATCGTTGCCCAGTCCTTAAGATGGCCACTACAATCGACGACATCTTCACCGATACCACTTGAATCGTCATCATCATCATCGTCGTCGTCGCCCCAGTCGTCATCATCATCGTCGTCGTCGTCGCCCCAGTCGTCATCATCATCGTCGTCGTCATCGCCGGAACTACCGCCTCCATAACCCCAACCGGCATAGGCATCTTCGGCCTTAAAACCCATCCAGACTAAGGCACGATTAAACCAGGAATCATCTTCCTGCAGTCGGCTGTGCCAGCCATCATCGTCATCATCGTCATCATCGCAACAGCCTCCATGATCATCATCGTCATCGCCACGGCTTCCACACCCATCAAGGACCATATAGGCCAGAACGGGCCTGTGATCATTATCATCATCGTCGTCATCATCATCATCATCGCCATAGCCATAGCCTTGACCTGCACCATGTTTCACCAGTTCCCACAAAACTATCATCGGCGTATCTGTTTCTTCAGCGAGATCATCGGGGATGCCGTCAGAACTATTACCACTGCCTGTCCTGGTTCTGATATAGGACACACCAAGGTAATCCATGTTTCCTCCGCCCACCTGGTCTTGCCTGAAGGATATGCCGTTTGCATAATAATCCTCATCGGAAACCTTTATTTTTACCTGCGCATCATAACTCAAATATGCCAGTGATTCCCATACCTGCATGAAATTCCCGCTGTTTACACCTATTATACCCTCCTGACTGGGATTGTTGCCGTTCCCTTTGACACCGGTCACGTGGAGGGCCTTGGTTTCACCGACCATAGTTGATTCGTAGGTTCCCCATCCATTCCCTGAATGAACAAGCATGTGGTCGAGGCTGTCGAAATTTTCACACATCTCCAGAACCCCTGATGCGGGATCACCGGGATCACTGGTATCACTGACAATGGTGCCCAGGGGAACACTGTAGGCCGTCTGACCCGTAGCCTCCATGGATCCTCCACCTGTTTCTCCTTCCCCTCCTTCTCCTGAGGAACCCGCGCCATAGACTCCCGTCGAGGCCATTATTACGTGCTTCTGGAGAATAATGTCGCTGTTTGCGTCAAGGGTTACATCCTCATCGTATGTGTCACCGATATAAATAAGTTTATTTGCATCGGGATCATACTTTTTGTAGGTATAGAATCTGAATGAATAGACATTTGCACTGTCGGTAACGAGTGTGGCAAACATGCTGTTTGTGAGGGGAAAGGGGTTCCCCGTCCCGTCCTTGAGTACGATATCACCCCCCTTTGTTATGACCTGTTCATCATCGGGGTCACTTATGGCCACTGAAAAGACCGTTGTATTGACCAGTACGGAGGGCAGCGTCGTATCCACAGTAAAGGTTACATGCGTTTCATCGGGTGTAGCGACGCTGCTGTAATTATAGTAATTCGGTCCGATTTTAAGTCTTCCCGTCGTCAGTTCCAGCGTGGGTGGAATTTCCCCGTTCATCTTCGTCTCGAGGGTAGTCGTCCCCACGGGATCGGTAATGGTCTTGAAGTAGTAGGGATATATGGAGAGATTGAATTTTTCTACGTTATCGCTGAGGACAAAGGTCTTGTTGTGTAACTCTTCCAGTTTGGCATCCTTATCCTCGGCTGTCCGGTATTCATTGGCGACATACCTGAATCCCGATTCCGCCATATAATTTGCCTTTATGGCACCACTTGCGCCTATCCTGCTGAAGGTGGATGTCGTTGTCGTCGGCAACATGGCCGCTCCGATAGCGGAAACAACTGCCATCGTAACTATCAAGGCAACGAAGACACTGCCCCTGTTATTTTTGAAATTTTTCATAATTAAATTCCTCCAAAATTACTTCCTCACCCGTTATTTCTAGGGGCGACAGAAGTAGTAAAGGTCACGGCACCCAATTTCTCGGGTTCACCGAAGTTGCAAAGGTCAACGCGCCTACATCCTCGTCGGGATGTATTATTTTCATTTCTATATCTATGACATAGAGTTTTTCAATATCACCCACGCTCCAAAGTTGCTTATCAAAGATGCCGCTGCCGATGGGATCCTCCACGAGCGTCCACAACGACAAAGAAAGACTCTGGACATTATCTATGAGGGGAGAACCGGTGGTCAACGCCGTGTGGTTCGTTGTCTCCTCGACCATCTTTATCTGGTTGTCCGCCGTATCCAGTCCCAAGACTCTGCCACTATCAGTCACATCATCAATCATATGATAGACTAAATAGTTATCACCTATTTCGAGAACATCGGTAAACTCCATGAATTCCCAGGTCATTCGCGATACTGCCAGTTCCGCCTTCTGTGTCAGTGCCGCATTGATCATCGTGAATGACTGCGCCTTGACAAAGGTTACAATGCCGATCCCGGCGGTGGCTGACATTACTCCCACCAGTACGAGAGATACGATAATTTCAATGAGTGTAAAACCTTTTTGTCCTATTCTTTTCATACACGGCAATCCATCATTTATGGTTATCATTAGTACATCCTCGTAAAGAGTGAAATCATCTTTAAGGGTATCCCCGATGCCGTCGATCGTGATGCAGTCACTTTTAATATCTGCGGATCCTCCGTTTCGCCGTCCACCTCTTCATAATGACCCTCTTCATCTGGTGGCTCAGGATCAATATAAACAAACTTTACGTATTTGCTTTCGACAGTGGTCCCACCGGTGTTATAGATCTCGTCGTCGTCGATTCTCGCCTTGAGATTTGCCAGGACATTAACGTTATCTTCGTCATGCAGTTTCTTATAGTCGGCCGTAATCTTTTCCAAAACGGCGGTAAGAGAGGCGCTGTCTTGCGCCATGATCAGCGGATCGGCACTTCTCAACATGCTTGACCCCATGTACTGCATCACCATAATGGCGAAGATAGAGCTAACGACGAGAGTTACGATCACTTCCAGAAGTGTGACACCCTGCTCTTTATTTCTGCCCTTTATGACTTTTTTCATGGAATAAACCCTGTGTTTTCTGTAACTGTAACAGGTCGGCTGCCCCCTGCATCAACAAGGTTGATTGTTCTGCTTCCAACCTGATAGACAGTGCCCGCCGTGTCGGTGTATGGTTTCCCCCATTTGCTCGAAAAACATACATATATCGGAGAGGTAATGTCAGAACCTTCGTACTGAAAACTCATTCCACCGGAAAGGATGACATTCCCCTCCCCCTCTCCGGGCAGGTATATTGGATTGTCCGTTGCACCCGTTTCGTTCAGTGAATATCTATAGCCATCGCTGCCATCTGGTTCAAATGTGATGTACCAGGATTTATCAGAGTTCATCGCCCGAGACTGTGCATAGCGGAGTTGATTCTTTATGATTTCGGCCCGCGCAATAAGATCGGTATTGACATCCATCACGTGTTGCACGACAACAGATGCGAGAACTCCCATGATGATCAAAACGGAGATTATCTCGATCATGGTAAATCCGCGATTATTACTGTTGCGGTATTTTATCATCCGATCCCCTCTTCCGAATAAAGCCTCTTTGATAAAATTCTATTTGAATTGCCAGGAATGTACCCATCAGTATGCCGGTCCCCGTGAAAATGACAGTAAAGGCATCCGAAATGGAGAGGGCGAAAGTCATCTGGAGGGCCAATCCGTTCACAATCGCCATAGATATGTATAGCAGTGTGCCGAACTTTACGATTTTAATAGAAGATTCACCGTCTATGAGAAGCATTATACCCAGAATTACCAATAAAAGAGCAGTGACAATGGTTATCTGTGATTGAAACCGGATCAACTTTGTTATCTCCACATTGGGTTCAAAACCACTGAGGCCGAAGATCAATATTACTCCCATGATCATATAAAACAAGCCTGTTACTAAAAATGATAGGGCGCATTCGGTATCTGTAACTTTTTTTGTCAATGCCGCTCTGATTTCAGCATCCCATTTTTGAAGGGAAAGGGAATCTCTCAGTCTCGCGAATAGACTCTTTTTTTGTTCGGCGTAAATCCGCCGCATTACCACGTGCGTGAAATCGTCTGGAATTCTCACAGGTGGTATATCTCTGATTTTATCTATGATGTCTCTCTGTTTGTCCATCTCACACCGATTAATCAAATTAATATTGATGCATTCGTAAAAAGTCGTCACTCCGGTGAAAACCGGAGTCCAGAGCCCT
>CAYMYS010000055.1:0-19449 GCA_964394725.1 uncultured Syntrophaceae bacterium | reverse complement strand
TGATAGGGAAGTTTAATCTTGCGAATATTCTTACCTCTGTAGCGGCTGCCCTTTCACTGGGTATATCGAGGGAACATATTGCAGTGGGTGTAGAAAAGGTAAAGACTATTCCCGGCCGACTCGAACGGGTCAATGATCCCGGTGATCCTGCAATATTTGTGGATTATGCCCATACGGAAGATGCCCTGAAACGGGTCCTTGAAAACCTGGTTGAGTTTAAGGAGAGAAAGATTATTACCGTATTCGGATGTGGCGGCGACAGGGATCGAAGCAAAAGGGCCCCCATGGGAAGGGTCGTAATACAACTCAGCGATATCGCCATTATAACCTCCGATAATCCCAGGACGGAAGATCCCCAGGTAATCATAGACGAAATAGTGGGGGGGATTAAGAACAATTCAGTGAAGAGATATGAAGGGGAGAACCTCTATGGAAATAAAAATGGGAAGGGGTACGCAGTAATCCCCGATCGCAGAAAGGCGATAGAATTAGCCGTTTCCATGGCAGACCCTTCGGATATAGTCTTGATAGCCGGGAAGGGGCATGAAGACTACCAGATCCTGGGTACTGGACGAATCTCATTCGATGACAGGATCGTGACACGGGAGGCGCTTGCAAGAAGAAGGGCCGGGGAGAGGGGCCTATGAATATGAATTCCCAGGCGCCATCCTTTACGGCGGGAGAGATAGCGAATATTACGGGAGGAGAACTCCTGAAGGGATCACCGGAAGTACTCTGCAAAGGGGTGTCAACTGATTCGAGAGATATAGCCGCGGGGAACCTCTTCGTTCCCATTGTGGGGGAGAACTTTGACGGACACGATTTTATAGAAAGAGCGATTCAGGGGGGTGCGGCCGGGGTATTGATTCAGAGAGGGAAATGGGAGAAATTAAAAGACCTCGCCATAGATGTGCCCTTCATTTGTGTTGGTGATACTGTAAAATCCCTGGGAGATATCGCGTCTTTCTGGAGAAAACACTTTGATGTCCCTGTTGTAGCAGTGACCGGGAGTTCCGGGAAAACGACGACGAAAGAGATGCTGGCATCGGTTATTTCGCTTTCCCGGAACACCTTAAAAAGCTATGGCAATTTCAATAATCTTATTGGCCTCCCTCTGACTTTTCTTCAGTTGAATGACAGCCATGAGGCCGTCATCGTTGAGATGGGGACCAACAGGAAGGGGGAAATCGAGAGGCTCACACATATTGCCGATCCCGATATCGGTGTTATAACGAATGTAGGTCCTGCCCACCTGGAAGGGTTGAAATCCCTCGAAGTGGTGGCCCGGGAAAAGGGCGATCTCTTTTACACAATGAAAAGGGATGGTGTGGCCGTTGTAAACAGAGACGATGCCGCCATCTGTCATGTGCAGAAGCAATGGATGGGAAAGATTGTAACCTTTGGAATGGGAGGAAATGCCCTCGTTCGTGCAGAAGGTGTAAAGACAAAGGGAGAAGATAAAACAAGTTTCGTCCTTGTCATAGAGAGGAAGAGGAGGCGGATAGATATTGCCGCTCTGGGGAAACATAATGTTTCCAATGCCCTGGCGGCTGCTGCCTGCTCTTGGGCGCTGGGTATTAAATATGATCAGATCTGTTGTGGACTGGAAGAATTCAGGCAGCTGCCGGGACGCATGAGCCGGCAACTGTTAAAAAATGGGGTTTCACTGATCGATGATACCTACAATGCAAATCCTGCATCGATGAGGGCAGCCATCGAGACGATGAACGAGATCAAAGGAGAGAATGAAATTATTGTTGTTATGGGTGATATGCTGGAACTTGGCAATGGTGCCGCTGAGATGCATGAAGAGATGGGAAGATTGATGGCCGAAAGGAATATCGGCAGGATCTTTCTCAAGGGAGATCTGGTTCGGTTTGTGGCGGAAGGTGCCGAAAAGGGGGAATTGGCGAAAGACCGGATCGTCTTTCCGGCAACTCCCGACATGGTGGTAGATTACATTTCCTCATCCGCACGGAGGGGCGACTCTATCTTGGTCAAGGGATCGAGGGGGATGAGGATGGAAGAGTATGTTCAGGCCATCATTAAGGCCTTTGGAGGGACTGGAGAATGATTTATCATCTTTTATATCCCTTAAGCGAGACATACACCTATTTCAATGTCTTTCGCTATATAACATTCAGAACCATATATGCGACTATTACCGCCCTCGTTATATGCTTCGTACTGGGGCCATGGCTTATAGGGAAGCTGCAGTCTCTCCAGATCAACCAGCCCATACGTGATGACGGCCCCGATTCACACCTGTCGAAAGAGGGAACGCCCACCATGGGAGGTATGCTGATAATTTTTTCCGTTGTTATATCTACCATCCTCTGGGCGCGACTCGATATAGATTATATATGGCTTATCCTCATGGTAACGGTAGGATTTGGACTGATAGGATTCTGGGACGATTACAAGAAACTGGTGAGCAGGAGCAGTAACGGTTCATCGGGGAAAAGGCGATTGATCGGAGAGATAATCATAGCCCTTGTTGTAAGCGTTCTTCTCTATATGAAACCGGGCTTCAGTTCGAACGTAACGATCCCCTTCTTTAAGGGCTTTTTGCCCGATCTCGGGTGGGGATACATCATCTTTTCGACCTTTATTATAGTCGGCTGTGCCAATGCCGTGAATCTCACGGACGGACTCGATGGTCTTGCCATAGGCCCGGCCACTATCTGCTTTGCCACCTATATTCTCTTTGCCTATATTACAGGGAATATAAAGATAGCGGAATATTTGCAGATACCCTATGTGGCAGACACGGGGGAATTGTCTGTCTTCTGCGGTGCCATGGTGGGAGCGGGTATCGGTTTCCTCTGGTACAATACCTATCCCGCCCAGATATTTATGGGTGATGTGGGGTCCCTTTCACTGGGCGGTGCCCTGGGGACGATAGCGATTATGACAAAACAGGAAATCATTCTCGCCATAGTGGGGGGGATGTTTGTAATCGAAACGATCTCCGTCATCTTTCAGGTGGGTTGGTTTAAGATGTCCAGCGGGAAGAGGATATTCAGAATGGCGCCCCTCCACCATCACTTTGAGTTGAACGGGTGGGCGGAGCCCAAGGTGATAGTACGTTTCTGGATTGTTTCCATTATCCTTGCGCTGGTTGCAATAAGCACACTGAAGCTCAGGTAGAACACATAAAATAATTGGCGAAGCACTATGGAAGTAAAGGGTAAAAAGATTCTGGTTGTCGGTTTGGGGAAAACGGGTGTAGCCCTCTCTAGGTTTCTGGCGGGGCGAGGCGCCAATGTGTTTGTCACCGACAGCAAACCCGGCTCAGAGATGAAGGAAAATTGTGATGCCCTGAAGGGCCTGGATGTGCATTTCGCGATGGGGCGTCACACCGTCGATATGTTGTCGAACATTGATATGATCATACCCTCTCCCGGAGTCCCCCCTGACAATGTACTCTTGGCGGGGGGTGTAGAGAGAGGGATTAGGATTATCAGTGAGCTGGAGCTTGCCTTCAGGTATCTGAAAGAGCCTATCATAGCGATTACTGGTACGAATGGGAAGACAACGACGACGAAGCTTATCGGTGAGATCCTGAAGGGGTCCGGTAAGAGTGTATTTGTCGGTGGGAATATAGGAAACCCCCTTATCGGGTACGTGGATGGAGGGGAACGGGCCGATTATCTGGTGATTGAGGTGAGCAGTTTTCAACTTCAGTGGGTGGAGCGATTTCACCCATCTGTGGCGATTCTTTTGAATGCAAGTGATGATCATCTCGATTATCATGCAAGCTTTGCGGAATATGTCTCAATGAAGGAGAGGATCTTCGCAAATCAGGTACCAGGGGATCTTGCCATTCTCAACGCAGACAATCCGCTCTCTGGAGAGATGGCGCACAGGATAAATGCAGATGTCATGCAATTCAGTTCATCGAAAGGGCTTGAAAGGGGGATCTCAATCGACGGTCCTCTCTTGCGCTATAGAGACACAGGAGGGGTGGAAGAGGAATACCCTACAGGCGGCATAAGCTTACGAGGGCTTCACAACCTGGAAAATATCATGGCCGCCATCGTTGCAGCGCGCAGGTGTGGGTGCCCCCCCGTGAAGATCGCAGAGACAGTGGAAAGTTTTAAAGGGATGCCGCACAGGATGGAATTTGTACGGTCAAAGGATGGTGTAGAGATATATAACGATTCCAAGGGGACCAATGTAGATGCCGTCAAAAGGGCCCTGGAATCGTTTTCCCACCCCCTTATCCTCCTTCTGGGGGGGAAAGACAAGGGTGGAGACTTCGGCATACTTTCCCCGTTGATACGGGAAAAGGTCAAAAAGGTGATTCTTTTTGGCGAAGCGAAAGAGAGAATCGGTTCTTTTGTAAATGGCATCGTCGATACGGGATGGGCTGATAATCTGAAGAGTGCCCTTGAAAA
The DNA here is from genome assembly GCA_964394725.1 of uncultured Syntrophaceae bacterium. GTDB lineage: Bacteria > Desulfobacterota > Syntrophia > Syntrophales > UBA2210 > JAFGPZ01. The sequence goes on along the minus strand of CAYMYS010000055.1, from coordinate 15,049 downwards.
GGCCCATGAGAGTGCGTCTTCCGGTGATGTGATACTCCTCTCACCGGGATGCTCAAGCTTTGACGAGTTTACAAATTACAGGGAGAGGGGAAACTATTTTAAAGAGATTGCGAGGGAACTGTGAAACCAATACGTGAACGTGTACAATTGAATGATGGGTCTCGAACAAAGAGGAAGAAGCCCGATATTATTCTTCCCATTGTTACACTGCTTCTGGTTACCATCGGCACCGTTATGATCTACAGCTCCAGCTCGATAATAGCGTCGGAGAAGTTTCTCGATGAATACTATTTCCTCAAAAGGCATATACTCTTCGTATTCCTGGGACTGGCTGCCATGGTGATTCTGTCCAAGTTCCCCTACCACTATTGGAAGAAGTTTGCTTATGCCGGGGTTCTTCTATCCATTATTCTCCTCTCCCTCCTCTTTGTTCCCGGCTGGGGAGTCAAGGCCGGTGGCGCCACGAGGTGGCTCAAGATGGGGGGCGTTACCTTCCAGGTGACTGAGGTCGTGAAGGTTGCACTGGTTATATTCCTGGCCCATTACATAACAAAGAAAATAGGCCATGTGAAAATTTTTCCCCGGATATTTATTGTTCCACTTATTGTGACGGCCCTTATTGTATCGCTTACCCTCTTTCAGCCCGACTTCGGTACTTCCGTAATCATTGTCATGGTGTCCATGCTTATGTTCTACCTGGCAGGAAGCAGGGTGTTGCATCTCAGCATGCTGGCCTCTCTATTTATCCCCGTCGCCGTTATGCTTGTCCTTAATGAGAGTTACCGTCTGCAGAGATGGCTCTCCTTTATTGATCCCTGGAAGGACCCTGCCGACTCGGGGTTTCACATTATCCAGTCATTTCTCTCCTTCGGTTCAGGGGGAACCTTCGGAGTGGGTATCGGAAACGGGATGCAGAAACTCTTTTACCTCCCCGAACCGCACACCGACTTTATCCTTGCAGTCATTGCCGAGGAGGGGGGATTTGTCGGTGTAAGCATCATTGTTGTATTATTCGCCATTTTGATTGTCCGGGGATTCATGATTTCCTTCAATTCCCCCGATCTCTTCGGCACCCTCTTGTCGGCGGGTTTGACAATCATACTGGTGCTGGAGGCCTTTGTGAATATGGCGGCCGTCATGGGATTGATCCCGACCAAGGGGCTGGTGCTGCCATTCTTGAGTTACGGCGGGACATCACTGTTGATGAGTATGATAGCGATCGGAATAATTCTGAATATCTCTTCTTACCGTACTTAGGGTAGGGGGATAGTGAAACTGGAATGCCGATGGAACAGTTAAAGGAGAATGAAGAGGGAGTCAGGTTAATCATAGCAGGCGGGGGTACGGGTGGTCATCTCTTTCCTGCCGTGGCAATTGCCGAGGAGTTTCTGAAGCGAGACGGCAGGAACAGGGTACTCTTCATAGGAACAGAGAGGGGACTGGAAAAGCGAGTTCTTGGAGATTACGGTTATCCGCTACGAACGATTCAGGTGGAGGGAATTAAGGGGAAGGGGATCTTCAGATCGATTGTGGGTCTTTCCCGTATTCCCCGGAGTATGATGCAATCTTGGTCGATTATACGAGATTTTGGACCCCATGTTGTTTTGGGTGTGGGAGGATATGCGTCGGGACCGGCAGTTATGACTGCCTCTCTGATGGGTATAAAGACGGCCATTGCAGAGCAGAATGCCCTGCCGGGCTTTACCAACAGGATACTTGGAAGATTTGTAAAGAAGATTTTTTTGACATTTCCCGATAGAGACAAATTCTTTTCGGAGAAGAAGGTTGTCGTTACCGGTAATCCCGTGAGAGCGGGAATCTGTGAAGATAGTGAAGGAATCGGAGAGGATGAAGAGATGCTTACACTTTTAGTGTTTGGTGGGAGTCAGGGCGCTTCCAGTATTAACCGCGCCGTTACAGAGTCTCTGCCCTATCTGGGGGATGTGAAAGATAAACTGATATTTATGCACCAGACGGGCGAAAAGGATGTAGATGAGGTGTCGAAGGCCTATCTCGACAGTGGTATGGATGCGGCAGTTTCGCCCTTTATTCGGGACATGGCATCGGCCTACCGGTCGGCCAATCTGGTCATATGCAGGGCCGGGGCAACGTCCATCGCTGAGATAACGGCGATGGGAAAGGCGTCGATCCTCATTCCCTATCCCTATGCCATCGGTAATCATCAGGTCTTGAATGCCCGGGTACTTCACGATGCCGGTGCCGCACGTATAATACTGGAAGATGATCTAACCGGGGAGAGCCTTGCCGACCTCGTAACATCGCTCCATTCGAATAGAAAAATGATCAGAAAGATGGCGAGAAAATCAAAAAAGCTGGGAAAGAAAAAAGCGGCGGCAGACATTGTCGACAGATTTCTTGCATGGCAGAGAGCATAATGATGGATAACGTAAAAAGAGATGTAATGAGAAGAAAAATAGGGCATATCCACTTTGTGGGGATCGGCGGTATCGGTATGAGCGGTATTGCCGAAGTGCTCTTGAATCTCGGCTACACAGTGAGTGGATCCGATATCAGCAAGACAGACATTACCGAACGATTGATCTCCCTTGGTGCGAGAGTCCTCTATGATCACAGGTCGTCGCATGTGGGTGATGCCAGTGTCGTCGTCACATCGACGGCGGTGAAGGAGGATAATCCCGAGGTGATGGAGGCCCACAGCGGGAATATACCCGTCATTCCCCGGGCGGAAATGCTGGCGGAACTTCTGAAGATGAAGTTTTCAATAGCCGTATCGGGTTGTCATGGGAAGACGACGACAACTTCCATCATATCGACGGTACTGGCCTACGGCGGCCTCGATCCTACCATGGTGATAGGGGGAAGACTGGACAGTATAGGGAGCAATGCCAGGCTCGGGGGTGGGGAGATCATTGTCGCCGAAGCAGATGAAAGTGATGGTTCCTTTCTCAAGCTTTCTCCATCCATTGCGGTGATTACCAATATCGACAGGGAGCACCTCGATTATTATTTCGATATAGGTGAGATCAAGGATGCCTTCCTCCAGTTCGCCAATTCCGTTCCCTTCTACGGCACGACGATACTGTGTAACGATTGTGCAAATGTAAAGGATATACTTCCCCGGATCAAGAGACGGGTCATAACCTATGGTGTCTCAGAGCAGTCCGACTACAGGGCCACCGATATATCATTTGAGGGGATGAATTCCAGGTATCTGCTCCATTACAGAGGCGAACTTCTCGGTGATATTTCCATGCATGCCCCCGGTCTCTTTAATGTTTATAACTCCATGGCCGCCGTCGCCGTGGCACGGGAGGTGGATATGGAATTCGCCACCATCCAGAAGGGTCTTCAGTCATATAAAGGTGTTCATCGCAGGCTGGAAGTCAAGGGTACTGCCGCTGGAATTACAGTGGTGGATGATTATGGTCATCATCCGACGGAAATCATGGCGACACTTGCCGCTGCCCGGCAGGTATGGAAAGGGCGGCTCGTAGTTGTTTTTCAGCCTCACCGTTATACACGGACAAAGGCCCTCTTCGATGAGTTCGTCTGCGCCTTTCATGATGCCGATACACTTATTATAACTGATATATATGCAGCCAGTGAAAAAGAGATAAAGGGTGTCAACGCCATAAGTCTCTGCAAAGAAATCAAGGATGGCGGACATGAAGACACCAGTTATCTGTCAAGTTTTGACGAAATTGTTAATCACCTGAAGGCAACAACAGAGCCGGGCGATACGGTTATTACTCTCGGTGCCGGTGATGTATGGAAAGTGGGCGAGAAATTGCTCAATAGTTTCTGAGTGAAGGGTAGTAGAAATGTTGAGAAACAGGGAAGCAAGAGAAACAATCAAAAAGATAGTATCGGGGAGGATATTGTTTGATGAACCCATGTCCCGCCACGCATCGATGGGGGTGGGAGGCCCTGTTGACCTTCTTGTTTTTCCTGAAAGTATTGAAGAACTTACGGGACTGGTATCGTATCTCATGAAAGAGGGTGTTGCTTTCATTCCCATTGGAAACTGTACCAACCTCATTGTGCGGGATGGCGGTTTTCGAGGGGCCATGATTTCATTAAAGGGGCTTCAAAAGGTGGAGTTACGGGATGGAGGGGGAGGTACAGTTTTCATTTCCGCCGAGGCCGGAGCGCTGCTTTCTCTGATCGTCGATCTTTCCGTCAGGGAATCCCTCTCGGGAGTGGAGTTTTGTGCGGGAATTCCGGCGAGCGTGGGTGGCGGTGTAAAGATGAATGCCGGGGCCTACGGGAGTGAATTGAAAGATATTATAAAATCGGTGAGTCTTTTCAACGGGAAGGGAGAGGTAGAGGAGGTTCCCGGTGAAACACTTCCCTTTGAATACAGAAATCTCGATATACCCGAGGGGACGACCATAACAGGCACGACACTCCGCCTCTTCAGGGGACAAAAGGGTGAGATTGAAAAGAGGGTTTCAGAGATATTGGCAATGCGAAAGGGAAAACACCCCCTCGAATATAGGAATGCAGGGTCTGTTTTCAAGAATCTTAGGGGATATCCGGCGGGACAGATCATAGATGAACTGGGAATAAAGGGGACCCGCGTGGGGGATGCCCAGGTGTCGGAGAAGCATGGGAATTTCATCGTGAATCTGGGACATGCAAAAGCGAGCGATGTGATTTCTCTCATAGAGATAGTGCGGCAGAGGGTTATGGAACAAAGGGGTATCACTCTCGAAACAGAGGTAAAGATAGTGGGAGAAGATGAGGAAGCATGAAGAGATCCCTGAAAACGAAGATTGAAATAAAAAAGAACAGGTTGAAGAGACGGTCGGGCAGGATGTTACGTGAGGCCCTCAAGGTCTCTGTTGTGATCGGCATTGCGACTACTATCGCCATTTGCATGGTTTATGCCTACAACTTCATCATAATTGACCCCTATTTCCAGTTGCACAATGCCTCCGTCAGGGGATGCGAGAAGGTCACGGAAAAGGAGATTTTAGAACTTGCTGGCATCGTGCCATCTATGAATATCCTCACCGTGAATCTTGACAGGATAAAAAAGAGGATACAATCAAACCCCTGGGTGGAAGAAGTTTTTGCCGGGAGGGAACTTCCTAACAGACTCGTCGTGGAGATTGTTGAAAGAACTGCCGCCGCCATAATCAAGAAGAATGAAAAATTATATCTTGTCGATTGGAATGGAGAGGTCTTTAAACGATATCAGAAGGGTGACGCTGTCGATCTGCCGCTCCTTACCGGGTTTTATAAGGGGAGCAGGATGAATGAGGATCTGCTGAAGAAGGGGTTTAAACTCCTGCGCTACCTCTCCAGGAACAGGATATTCCCCGGCATGGAAAATGTATCTGAGATTATGGGGGATGATATGTACGGATTTACCCTTATTACGAATGAAGGGTTATTACTTGAACTCGGTTTCGGGAATTACAGCGAGAAATTTAAGAGACTGAACCGTGTTATGGCGGAACTGGTCAAGAGAGATACGGACAATGCTTTTTTAAGGATTGATATGACCGATGTCGATAGAGTCGTTGTTCGCCCCGTTGATGTTCTCCACAGGGGAAATCGAACGAGCATTTAGACGGAAGGATGGATGAGACATGTCGAAAAAAGAAAATATCATAGTCGGGCTCGATATTGGGACAACCAAAATCTGCGCAATCGTAGGTGAGATGACAACCTCGGGGATAGATATTATCGGCATAGGCACTCATCCGTCAAAGGGCTTGAGAAAGGGAGTGGTTGTTAATATTGACAATACAGTAGAGTCGATAAAGAGCACCATAGAAGAGGCTGAACTGATGTCGGGGCGCGAGATAAAGAGTGTCTTTGCAGGGATAGCGGGGGGACACATCAAGAGCATGAACAGTCATGGCATCGTGGCCGTAAAGGGTGGAGAGGTTGAAGAGGCCGATATAAAGAGGGCGGCCGAGGCGGCGAAGGCAATCGCCATGCCTCTCGATAGACGACTCATTCACGTTTTGCCGAAGTATTACATTGTAGATGATCAGGATGGTGTCAGGGATCCCATCGGCATGTCGGGCGTGCGTCTGGAAGCCAAGATTCATATAGTTACCGCTTCGGTGACCTCCGTTGAGAATATCGTCAAATCAGTAAACCGGGTTGGTCTCGATGTCAACGATATAGTCCTCGAACAGCTGGCCTCCAGTGAAGCCGTCATGAGTCAGGATGAAAAGGAACTGGGAGTGGCCCTCGTTGACATAGGGGGTGGGACTACCGACATAGCCGTGTTTGCCGACGGGAGCATTAAGTACACCGCCGTTCTTCCTATTGGGGGCAACTATGTGACAAACGATATATCCGTTGGGCTGCGGACACCTGCCATAGTGGCGGAAAAGACGAAAATGCAATATGGATGTGCCTATTCCCCGCTGATATCGGAGGACGAGACAATCGAGGTGTCCAGCGTGGGCGGGAGGAATCCGAGAAAGGTTTCGCGGCATGTACTGGGTGATATTATCGAGCCCCGCGTGGCCGAGATTCTCAGCCTTGCCCACAGAGAGATAATCAAATCGGGCTATGAAGACCTCCTGGCAGCGGGTGTAATTCTGACGGGAGGGACATCGAATATTGAAGGAATCACAGAATTGGGCGAGCAGGTGTTCAATATGCCTGTGAGAATAGGATATCCTGTTGATGTAGGAGGGATTGTGGATATTATAAACAATCCAATCTATGCCACCGCTGTGGGACTGGTAATCTATGGGAGCAAAAACAAGTCTGGAGTGTTATTTAAGAAAAAGGAGAAGAACATGGTGAGCAAGATAATAAAGAGTATGAAGAGATGGTTCGATGATTTTTTTTAGAAGGGAGGATATGTGCTCATGTTTGAATTAGTAGAAGGCGGCAGAGATAACCAGGCCAGAATCAAGGTTATCGGAGTAGGCGGCGGCGGCGGTAATGCTGTCAATATGATGATAACGTGCGATCTCCAGGGAGTGGATTTCATAACGGCAAACACCGATGCCCAGGCGTTATCGATTTCAAAGTCACCCGTCAAAATTCAGCTGGGATTTGAGATCACGAAGGGACTCGGGGCGGGATCGGATCCCGATACGGGGAGGAGAGCGGGAATAGAATCGAGGACCGTTATCAGGGATGCCCTTGATGGCGCCGATATGGTTTTTATTACGGCAGGCCTGGGCGGCGGTACGGGGACGGGCGGGGCGCCTATAGCGGCGGAAATAGCCAAAGAGCTGGGAGCGCTTACCGTGGCCGTAGTTACCAAACCCTTCCAATTTGAGGGGAAACAGAGGGAACGGCAGGCCGAAGAAGGTCTTGAGGAACTGAGAAAGATCGTCGATACGCTTATCGTGATTCCCAATCAGCGACTCCTCAGTCTCAGCGGCAGGAACATGTCCCTTCTCGATGCCTTCAAGAAGGCCGATGATATTCTCTATCACGCAGTCAAGGGGATTTCCGATCTCATCATTGTTCCCGGCCTTATCAATCTAGATTTTGCCGATGTGAAGAATGTCATGGCGGAGATGGGTCTGGCCCTCATGGGGACAGGTATCGCCAGTGGAGAAAACAGGGCCGTCGAGGCGGCGCAGAAGGCAATCTCTTCTCCGCTGCTGGAGGACAATTCTATTCAGGGTGCCCGCGGCGTGCTCATCAATGTCACCGGCGGATCGGAGATGACCCTCTTTGAGGTGAATGAGGCATCGACCATGGTGCAGACGGAGGCCCACGAAGACGCTAATATAATCTTCGGAACAGTAATCGATGATAGCATGGGAGAAGATTTGCGGGTAACCGTCATTGCAACAGGATTTGATATGAAAGGGAAAAAGGAAAAAATCCCGACTCCACCTGTTCAGACATACGGTGCGCGTAACAGGAGAGAAGACCTCGCCGTTCCCACCTTTATAAGGGACAAGGAAAAGAAGAGTTCCGAGAATCCCGTTGTTATCAGGATGGGGCTGATCAATGATGATGATAATATCGATTTTGAAGTGCCCACGTTTCTCAGGAAACAGGCCGATTAGGGACTGGTGCCGTAATCCATAAATAATCCTCCCCCTCTTCATCAAGGGCAGGGTGAGGTTGCATGATGAGAAAAAAAGAAAAAGAAATATCATATCCTCCCCATATAGAAGACATTATTGCACGGTCTTCCCTATGCAGGCTGGCTATGTCGGACGATGGACAGCCATATGTCGTTCCTCTTTCTTATGGCTATAAAGATAATACCTTCTATCTTCATTCCGCCAGTGAAGGTAGAAAGTTGGATATACTGAGGAAGAACGATAGAGTCTGTATCGAGATCGATAATGATTGCGAGATACAAAGGGGTGATGATGCCTGCGCCTGGAGCATGAAATACCGGTGCGTTATCGGCTTTGGCAGGGCATCATTCATCGATAATGATGAGTCAAAAAAGAAGGCCTTCGATGTCATCATGGATCATTATTCGGAAGGTTCTCACAATTATACTGAAAAAAAAGTCAAAAACACCGTCATAATTAAGATTGATATAGAAGAAATGACGGGAAAACAATCGGGATATTGACCTGTTCCTTCATTCTTCTAATAGAGACTGTTCAACACTTGTTTATGTTAATCAATACAATATGCTACAAGCATGAAAAAGCGAAGTTACCCCCAAAATAGTGCATTTCCACGGATTGACTGTTAGAAACCCCAATGTTTTTAAAAAAGTTATCCCCATAAATTAACGCTTACCGCTTTTTGAAAAATAAGGAATATTGAGCAAAGCTCTTTATATTTCAAACTTTTTGTGTTCCTTTTCAATATTGAACACCAGTATTGAAAAGGCTCAAATTGGAAAATCAAGGTTTTTATGAGCGTCCTTTTTAATGTAGTCGAATTTTAATGTTTCATGTCCCCATCATTTCCCAGCATGTCGATGGAAACAATGACGCCGCCCAGGTTGCTTCCGGCTCAGAACGGGATCTCCGGAAGTGGTACCAGGAAGACGATGTCAAAGAGCACGTAGAAGCCGGTGACGATGGCCACGCAGATCAGTGCGTAGGTGGCGGCGAGTTTCCAGGTCCAAGGCTTGAACATGGCGATGGTCATCAGGGCTGCGAACACGCCGAGTCCGGCCGGCAGGAAGCCGACATAGGGCATGACGAAGGCGCTGGCCAGCATCAGCATCACCAGCCCGACGCGCCGGACGGTAGATCCCGGCTTAGCGGTCGCGTCCTTGTCCAGATGCGGTTTGAGCAGATTCCACACGATGAAGCTGATGCACAGGACGATCATGACGATGCAGATCGCCATCGGGAAGACGTAGGAATCGTAATCAAGCAGCGTCCGTGCGTCGTTCAGGAAGATGCCGCCGATCAGGATGAAGATGCCGGCCAGGATGATGCCTGGAGTGTCGGACTCATGTTTTTTTGTAGTCATTTTACAATTCCTTATTCCGTTTCCAGCGCCGGGCAATGATCGGATAGAACAGCGAGATGCAGATGAAGCCGATGATGCCGGCGGAAATGGGCCTGGCGAAGAATTCGGCAATGATGCTGCCTCTGGCGCCGCCGATGGTCCAGCCCTGCACGAACCCCTGTTCGGCGATACGGCTGAGGATCAGGCCGAGGACGATGGGCGACGGCTTGAACCCGCAGCGGTCGAGCACCCAGCCGATGGCGCCCAGCACGATCATGATGACCACGTCGGACATGTTGTTGCGGATGGCGTAGGTGCCGATGATCGTCATGAAGGCAACGGTCGGCACCAGGACGGCCTTTGGGACCGTGATGATGAAGCGATAGGCGTAACGGCCGACCAGCAGCCCCGTCGGCAGCATCAGCAGGGTGGCGAGGAACAGGCCGGCGATGAAGACGTAGATGATCGAGCTTTCGCCGCTGACGAAGAGGTTCGGGCCGGTTCGCACGCCCTGCACGAGAAGGGCGCCGAGGATGACGGCGTCGGGTGGCGTGCCCGGAATGCCCAGCACCAGGGTCGGAATGAGGCCGCCGCCGACGGTGGCGTTGTTGGCCGATTCGCTGGCCTGGACCCCTTCGGGTTCGCCGTTGCCGAAATTCGCGGTATGCTTCGAGGTCCGCCGTGCTTCGGAATAAGCGACCAAGCCGGAGATGGATCCACCAGCGCCCGGCAGAATGCCGACGATGGTGCCGATCACCGAGCTGCGAAGGACATTGAATTTGTGCCGCCACGTCAGGGACAGGGCCTCGCGCAGCCGAAAACCACGGTTGCTGCTGGTCACCTTGAGATGGCGGGCCGGCGTGGCCACCAGGTCGATGAGGACCGGAATACAGTACAGGCCGATCAGCGCGGACACCGGCTCAATGCCACCGATCAGGGTCCGGCTTCCGAAGGTGAAGCGGATATCGGAGCTGATCTCGGCGACACCGATGGTCGTCAACAGCATGCCTAAGCATCCGCCGATCAGTCCCTTCAGCAGATTACCTTCCGAAAGGGCGGAAATCAGGGTCAGGCCGAAGATCGCCAGCCAGAAATACTCGACGGGGCCGAAGGCCAGCGCGACCTTTGCCAGCGGCGGGGCCAGAGCGAGGAGGAACGCGGCTCCGATCAGACCGCCGACCACCGACGAAATGCATGCCAGTGTTACCGCCAGGTCGCCGTCTCCTCGCTTGGCCATGGGATAGCCGTCCAGGGTGGTGGCGATCGCCGAGGGCGTGCCGGGGGTGTTCAGAAGAATGGCCGAATAGGCGCCGCCGTAGATGGCGCCGGTGTAGATGGCGCCCATCAGGATCAGCGCCGCCGTCGGGCTCATGGAGAACGTGAGAGGAACCAGAACCGCGATGGCCATTGTCGCCGTCAGGCCCGGCAGGGCGCCGATGACCGTCCCCGCGACAACGCCACCCAGGGCGATGCTGAAGTGATAGGGACTCATCGCCTCAAGAATGAAGCTTAGCACATGCATAAGCGTACTCCGTTATGCTCTACTGTTCTGCGGGCGCTCCAATGCCTGTAATCGGCATGGAGCGCCCGCGATAGTTTTGGTAGTCGTTGGTTTGCAGCCTACTTGACGATACCGGCGTCCTTGGCGGCCTGCGTAATGACCTTCTTCTGCTTGGCCATGAACGCGTCGACTTTAGAGCCGTAAGTCGCGTTTAACATGGCGAAGCCGTTGTCTTCCATCTTCTTGATGAAGGCCGGGTCATGGTTGATCTCGTCGATCATATTGCTCAACTTCTTGCGGATGGGCTCGGGAGTCGACTTCGGAACGGCGATGCCGCGATAGGCGCCGCTGACCAGATCAAAGCCGAGTTCCGTGAAGGTGGGCACGTCGGGGAAGACCGGATGACGCTTTTCCATGGCCACCGCCAGCATGCGGGTGCCTTCGTACTTGGCCGGAACCGTCGTGTAGCCCCATTCCGCGGTAACCTGTTTGCCGAGCAGGGCCGTGACAGACGCGCCTGTGCCCTTGAACGCTACGTAGGTGGTCTTGATGCCGGCCATGCCATCGAAGATGACCTGGGCCAGGTGGTTGGCGGAGCCCTTGCCCGAACCCGAGAAGATCATCTTGCCGGGATTCTTCTTGGCGAAGTCGATCAGGTCCTTGAGCGTCTTGTAGGGACTGTCCGTGGTTACACAGATGGCATCAGGTGTGTAGTGGAACATGTAGACGTTGATGATACCGTCGGTGGTGAAGCCGACGTTTGTTTGCAGCGGCTTGATGATGATATGGGGCAGGTTGGTCCCCATGATCGTATAGCCGTCGCCCTTCATCGTGTTCAACTGGGCCCAGCCGACTGCGCCGCCACCGCCCGGTTTGTACTCGATCACCAGGTTCTCACCGAATTTCTCCTTGAAAAAGGGTTCCTGGAAGCGGGCCGTGACATCGGATTCGCCACCCGGTCCGAATGGGATGATGTAATGGATGGGCTTATCCGGGAATTCCGCTGAGGCAGTGGTAATCAGTCCAAAAGTCACTACGATCGCGAAGGCAGTCACTGTAAGTAAAATCTTGTAGAAAGTTTTCATAGTAATATCCTCCTGGTTATTATTTAACAGTGGGTAAAGATACGTAAAACAGTCTTGTATGTCAAGGAGAATTATTTAGAGGATTTTTCAGGAGATTCTGGTTCCCACATCATCGGATTCAGATAAAACGACACCTGTCGCCAACATGATCTCAGCCATTTGGAACCTTCCTCCCGGGCGATTCCGAATGTCTTGTGTACGATATGGTGTCACATCTTGAACCGCAACAGCGAGCGAATATAGAAATAGATTTAAAGACCATAGGGTCGAAGATTCCCTGCAGCGCCATTTACGGAGGTTGTTTCTCGGCAATCCTGATCGGTACTCCGGGAATCCCGTCTGCAATTGCCACTGTCTTTGACGGATATCCAATAGCGAGAAAGGGAGAAGCGGAAGAGGCCATCGTAACAGCCACTGGTGGTTCCGTGGGGGAGGATTAATTGATGCCGCTATGCTGCTCTTGCTGTCTCACTTTCTGGCGAAGGCGGCCCTCAAATTCGGACCACCTGAATATTTCCGGATGGCCATATCCGATCTTACCATAATAGCCACACTGGCCTCCAAATCAATTTTGAAAGGGTTGATTTGTAGGGACCTTAAAAAGCGTATTTCCCGTGATATTGCATAGACAGACCACTCGTGCAGATGGACTGAAGCGGCCCTCGCGGAAAAACTTGGCGTTACCCGGCAGGCCGTTCATAGTTGGATCTTCGATATCCGTGCACGTCAGAAGGCGAGTTGAAACACATTAATTGTAAGCGTGCATGCTTTCCAAATTTCGTCAGTCTTGAATTGAGGTGGGGCTTACCATTAAAAACACTTTTATGGGATTCGCATCAACATCTCATGGAAGCTGGTAGCCTTTCTCCCGGAATAATTTCAGACAGGCATCTGCAACAGAATCGTCATAAAGAATCCCCTTTCCCCCCTCGATTTCTTCAAGGGCCACCTCAATACCCAAGGCCGGTCGATAGGGCCGATGGGAAGCCATGGATTCTACAACATCAGCCACGGCAAGGATACGGGCCTCAATAAGAATTTCACCCCCCTTCAGATTTCTTGGATAGCCGGAGCCATCCATTCTTTCATGGTGCTGATAAACAATCTGAGCCAGGGGCCAGTCAGTTTCCACGCTCTTTAGAATTTCATACCCTTTCCGGGCGTGTTCTTTAATCATGGAAAATTCGAGTTCCTTCAATTGTGTCGGCTTGGCCAATAACTCCGATGGGACGGATAGTTTTCCGATGTCATGGATGGAACATGCCATGAAAATGCCGTCGATTTTCTCCCGGGGTAATCCCATCTCCCTGGCAATAGCGCGGGCAAGGTCTGCGGACCGGAGCTGGTGACCGGCGGTATAGGGATCTCTTGATTCAACAGCGGACACCATGACCTGGATCGTCGCTCCCATCGCCTTCCTGAGATGCTCAAGGGTTTTCTGCAGGCGTGTCTCTGCCTGCTTGCGCTCGGTGATATCACGGGTTACGCCGAGGATTCCCAATGGTTTCCGGTTTTCATCTCGGATAAAGGAAAACTTCACCTCCGTAGGGACAGTTGTTCCATCTTTTCGCACCGCTTCCAGTTGAAGCGTCCGGGATATGGGAAGCTCACTAGTCTCAGAATTTTCAAGCTCCATGACCTCAGATAGTGCTTTCATGGCCAGTTTCTTGGTGGAGGGTGTCAATGTTCCAAAAGCTGGTTGCTTCAATACCTCTGCCGGTTCGTAGCCTCTAAGGTGTTTTACGGAAGGGCTGACGTAGGTATAATCCAGATTCATATCCAGAACGAAAATGACGTCTTCAACATTATCGGCCAGCAGGCGATATTTGGTTTCACTTTCCTTCAGCGCCTCCTCCGCCCGTTTGCGGTTCGTAATGTCCCGGGTAATGCTGAGAATATGGGGAACACCATGAAGATCGATGACGGAGGCTGACATCAATCCATAACGAATATCATCGTCCTTCATTTGGAAGGTGGCTTCGAGGCTCATGACTTCCCCGTCTTTTTTTAATCCGGCTACCAGTCGCTTCCTATCCTCGATATTGTCCCAGATATTACATTCTATCGATGTCTTTCCGGTGATCTCCTCTTCCGTATATCCCATGATCCTGGTAAATCCCGGATTAACTGAGACATACATGCCATCTTCGAGGCGGTTAATGTTTACGGCATCGGGGCTGGTATAAAAGGCCTTGCGGAATTTATTTTCACTCTTGGTTAACACGTCCGCTGCCTGCTCGCGCTGCAGCCGGTTGACCATCAACACTCCCAGCAGGGCGGTTACCAATGGATATATCACTATAATGGGCAGTGCCACCTGTGAAAGTACTCGCAGGGCTGTCACCGACGGTAGTGTGAACATCAGACCGAGCATGGTTACATGAATCACCATACCGAAAAGGTAGAGTTCGCGCCAGGAAATATCAGCCAAGGGCCGATGATGAAAGTGACGCCAGACAATCCCGATCACCCCTGCTGTGATAATCACGGCGATACCGGTCCAGGTGCCCGTTCCTCCTAGATAGTAACGAAAGGCCGCCGTCATCGCCATCGCTATGGCGGTGGTAACAGATCCGAAGAAGAGTCCCGATATGCCGAGCATCACCGATCGTGTATCAAAGACGATGCCCTGCGCGAATGTCCAAGGCGTCAGCATCACGGTGATACCGATGGCGCCGAGGGTGAGACCGGCAGGTACCTGCCAGAACGACGATTGACCGGTACGCCATCGGCTCGCCACAACGTCAAAGATGAAGGCCACTGCCAGCAGAAGTGTGGCGTTTTGAACCAGTCCGATAAATGATGCGCTATTCATAAGGGGAATCAATGATGTCGTTCGATTACCTGTTGGTATAGTGGGATGCCAATAGTGGGTTCAAGAAACATTGCCAAGAATTCCATATCCTGCGAGATTTAAATCTGCTCGTTCTGCATCTCCAATGTAATCTGATCTAATGGCACTCCCAAGAGGAGCCGGTGTGCCTCTTTCGCCGTCGCGGGGATGGTATGTCCCGCTGAGCTTTTTTCAGTCTTTATGCTGCCTGTCATTGTTGTAATATTTTGGTAACGTTCAAAAGTTGTGGCATATTTAAAAATTGAATAAATCACGATC
>CAYMYS010000054.1:0-19600 GCA_964394725.1 uncultured Syntrophaceae bacterium | reverse complement strand
AACTGATTCGTAATCAGTAGGTCCGCGGTTCAAATCCGCGCATCGGCTCCAGTAAATAGAAGGGGTTGCGCCATAGAGAGACGTAACCCCTTTCTTGTTATTTCTATGTAGTCCTGAATTACACTGTCTATTATGTGGTTTCCTCGTGTTTCCCTGGCATAAATCAGTCTTACTTATTTCCTCCACCTTTGCCGCCGCTATTGTCGTCACCTGAGTTACCGCCGCTTGCCGATATCAAAGGTGTAAACGACATCAGAAACGTTAACGATGGCGCCAATCTTCACCTGTCGGGATAGGTCGTCATAAAAGCCTTGCACCTCGACAGTCCCGGAAATCGCGGTAAAGATTCCTATCGATTTTGCGGAAGCGGAAGCAGAGATAATAATCACCAGGATAACGACGGTTACAGATAGGATTTTCTTCATCGGATTCTCTTTTCCTTTGGAACAGCTAGACAGACGCTAAATTCAGGGTGAAACCCATTTCTCGAGCCCAGTGTCTTCAGTCCTATAAAATGGGAGAATGGGATCTTTATATTGATGAAGATTCATTCATGTCAGAATGAAAAGTCAAGGCAACAGAGGAAACACTTCAGATCACTGTGACTATATTTTTTGTTCAGATACATAGCAAATCAATACGCGTCGAACGGGGTGAGGTAGCTCGGCTTGTAGAAAATCGGTTCAAATGCGCTCATGGTGAAAAAAATGAAGAAACCCCGCGGCAAGCACAAGCAACAGGGAATTTTCAAGGCTATTGAACGCTCCAAGGACCGGAAAATAGCAAACCCGCTTGTTTTTGCTTTGAAACTTTGGAAGTCATCTTTTGAGGCGACCCCTTTATCTCTTTTCCTTCTTTTCCCATTTGTACGAGTGTCTGGGTTGCCTTCTTGAATCTTTCAATGTCCTGCGGTCTGGCAAGAGCTACTCGGGGTGCCTCTGTGGCGGACCGTACAGTCATCTGCTGACCGACTGTCACTGTGACGACTTCACCGGGGACATCTCTACTGTATGCATACCCTATCCCTTTTAGAAAGATTGCACCACTTACTTCATCTTCGTGATAGACGAAGAAATCTGTTCCCCGCACACCACAAATTGCTATCCCGGTATGAATTTCATACTTGCCTTTTTTTCCCGTGGAATCGGCGCCATAGATAACATTTACGATATTCCTGAGTTTTCCCATCAACAGGCTGATTACTTGACTGCTCTCCAAACCTCTCATCTCATATTCTGTGACTTGCAGACTTGTATTTGAGGCAAGGCGGATGATGTTGCCGTCATGGAATGTTATCTCTGCCCGGGCATTATCAAAGGTATAGACCACGTCAGAAACGTTAACGATTGCCCCAGCCTCCACCTGTCGCGATACATCTTCGCTGCGTACCTCGACCGTCCCGGAAACTGCAGTAAAGAGACCGATCGATTTTGCTAAAGCCGAAGCAGGCATAGTGATAGCCAAGATTGTAATGATTAAAAACAGGATTCTCTTCATCAAAGTGTCCTTTCCATTAGAATATGTAAAAAAGGTTCCTTTATTAAAGTGAAACCCTCGAGTAAAATATTTAGAAAAAAAAAGGGGGGGGGAATATGGCACGTCATTATTCTGCTTACCCACCACCTTCACACACGCTATCGGCATTCGAAAAAAAAACTTTAATTTTTCAGGATCATCTCCCTATTAGTTTCAGTGAATTAAGGCAAAATAGAGGATGATGGAAATTGAAGAGAAGATCAATCAACCCGTCGTCTAAGAGGGCATCGTCATCAAGCATGGCCTTGGCGGAACACCGGAGGCGGTCATTCTCGGATTTATTCCGGGAGATCAACGCAAGTTCTCATATGATTTTATATTCGGACTCGTCATGATCATCATGAAAATCGCCCGGAAATATGGCGGTCGTCTGGAGACAACGGCGAGATATCGGAAAAACAGATCGGACTGTTTTCCCGAAGGTTTGACGGCCAATCACTGAATCTCTTTACTGTTAATTGAACAGGATCGGCCCATAAAGAACCCTTATCTGTAGTATAGAATGGGCCAGGAACGCCGACGAGCGATCTTTTCGAGGGGAGCCTTGGGCTCAACAACAGAGGGATTTCCAACCACTTCGAGGAGGTGCAAATCAACCATATCGTTGCCGTAGGCGTATGACTGTGCCAGATCCAATCCTTCTCGTTCCGCCAGCGTCAGCGTCAGCCTTTTTTTATTTTCGCCCACGCAGATACCATCCTTCGATTTTCCCGTAAGAAGGCCATCGGCGCCCACCTCCAGATCGGTACAGAGAAGTACATTGAATCCCAGATCCTTCACAACAGGTTCGAGGAGATAGCGGAGCGAACCCGATATGAGAACGAGCAGGTGCCCTTTTCCTCTATGAAAGTCAAGTTTTGCAAGAATATTGGGCGCAAGGTGGGGTTTCAGATAGCCCATATAAAATTCTTCCGCGCCTCTCTGAAAATCGCCGAGCCGCCTGCCCCGGTAAAAGGTGAGCAGTATCCTGACCATCCGCTCGTCCGAAATGAAACGCATCTTGTAAAGAAAACCGGCTAGAAAGACCAGTATGAGAAATCCGGGGGGCAGCATGTCATGCTTGCGAAGCCACTCCATCCCGATTTTCCCGCTCTCCACCTCGACGAGCGTTCTATCGAAATCAAAAAAGGCCGCCACTCTTTCCCTGCCCATAAGCACCTCGCCACATGCTCTTAAAATAACAGGGCATTCCTTAAAGATTCTTGAACCTCCGCCCCGCCATCACCGCTGGTTTTCTCCTTCTCATAATATTTTTCTAACTGAAACACAATGGGAATCGATCCTTACGTGTCTTTCCTTTGTAATGAGACACCATGCAACTCGTTGACAATTGAAATCAGAATAAATATAATAGGTTAAAAGATAGTGTCGGAGGAGAGTGTACATTGATAATCCCCCCTCCTTTTAAAGAACTGAGCCTGTAAACGCCTATAACTAAACGATGATATTTTGACAGATTCTCCGATAATCCATTAATTGCTTACCTTACATGGAATGAAAGGAGTAAAAGTATGAAAGTATTGGTTGTCTACTATTCACTATATGGTCATATCCACCGCATGGCCGAAGCCATCGCCGAAGGCGCCCGGGGCGTAGCGGGTTCCGAGGTAAAACTTTGTCGCGTACCGGAAACACTCCCCCCAGAGGTAATCGAACAGATGGGCGCAGTGGAGGCACAGAAGTTAATCGAACATGTGCCCATCTGTACCGTTGATGAACTGCCCACGGCCGATGCGATTATTTTCGGCAGCCCAACGCGATTCGGCAATATGTGCGGACAGATGAAACAATTTCTTGACGCAACGGGGGTCCTCTGGGCCAAGGGGGCACTGGTGGGAAAGGTGGGGAGTGTCTTTACCTCTTCAGCCACACAACATGGGGGGCAGGAATCGACGATTCTCAGTTTCCACATTCCACTTCTCCATCAGGGGATGGTGATCGTCGGGCTGCCCTATGCATTCCAGGGGCAGATGGGTATCGACGAAATAACCGGCGGTTCCCCCTACGGGGCCTCTACCATTGCAGGCGGACAGGGAGAACGAATGCCCAGTGAAAACGAGTTGGAAGGGGCACGTTTCCAGGGCAGGCATGTGGCATTGATTGCCGCCAAGCTTGCACAATAGAAGAACATGTTGTAAACATTTTTTAGAGACATGTTTGACGTAACGGGGCGGCACTCTCTTCCATAGTTTTTCCCGGACACAATTGTAGAGAATCCGACCTTTGCATGTTACTATTGATAGACTCATGAAGAGTCGATTCTCCCATTCACCTCTAATGTCCACCTTAAGCCATTATGGTATAGCAAGCCTACGTTGACATTATCTTCCCTTCGATTACTTGCTGTGAAACCATCACTATCGAACGAAAGGATTTTACCATGGACCCCAAGATTATCATCATTGCCGCTGTCGTCATCGTGGCGGTATTTCTCCTCCTCTTCGGGAAAAGGATTCGGGCACACTACGGCAGCCTGAAGCCCTCCGCCGAAGTGGCCGCCAACTTTGAACAATACAGGGAAAACCCGGATCTGATCTACTACACCAGTGGTCCCGAATTCTATCCTACTGCCGTTACGGGTCTCGATAAAGGAGTTGTCCTCGATTCAAAGCTCTGGAAGAAGCGGACATTCAAGGAGGGGGAATTCAAGAAACTCATCCAGGGAATGCAACAGAAGGTCTCTGAACTGAACCTCCATCTCCACGGGTTCGTGATTGCAGACAAGGAAGGAAAACCTATCGGCAACTGGTATTCCATCCTCGGCCTCCATATTGTTATAAAGACCACGACTCCCGGACGGATTTCCATCACCACGCCGTCTAGTGATATCTATGAGAAACGGGAGGGGGACAATTAAAAAGGGTGTTGTGTTTATGGCCTGAAGATTGATGTGCCAGGGCCAGTTTTAAACTGGCTTAGTGATAAAACAGTTTTGCTGTAAACCGGACACAAGGAGAAAATAGGAATGAAGAAGATATTCATCGTATTGATGCTTTGCATATTTCTCGCAGGCTGCGGTACTGCAACGAAAAACTCGGGATTCTATGAACACGACTCCCTGTGCAAAGACTGGGGTCATCTCTGGTTCAGCTGGTATAGTCACAAAAAATGCACCCCTGAAGATACAGAGAAAAAAATGAAGGCGGAAGGTTGGTGGGGTCTGGAAACCTCTTGCACCATCCTCTAGTCAGACAGGCTTTTGAAGCTCCCCGCAGCAAGTTGTAGGAAATCTCCAACTGTTAAGGGTTTTTTTGTTTTATATTTGCTCGCTAACCCCGCCGTTAGCAGCGGGGAGTACGCTCGCTGTTCAGTTCAAAGTTTTGCCTGAAGTAGGGATAGTTCAAGCTGCGAGTTGCAGAGCGGGCCAGTTCTGCCCTATCGAGCCACGAACCGTCGCGGAGCACTTTCGTTCTTCTCTCGCTGTTATCTTCACCCCCCTTTTTCCATTTCTTCAGGTAAGCCATCGGACTTTCTCATGAAGAACACATGTTCAACTACCGGAGCTATCTTTCCCCATTCATCCAGAGGCCGTTCCAGTCGGGAGACGGAAGATTCTTTATAAAGTACCGGCAGCGTTCCAGAAAAACACTCGATGGCGGATCGTTCTCAGCTGCCCCGGCAAAGAGACTGAGGGCCTTCAAAAATTCACTTTTGTTAAAGAGTGACAGACCCTGATAGAAAATCTCTTCAACCTGAGAAAGTGTGTAGCCCTTTTCTCCCAGGACTTCGAATACGGATACGGGTCTCTTCTTCCCCTTGAAGATCACACGATCGATGAGGCGTGTGACAAAGTGATCCCCCAATTCACCATTGGTCGATTCGCTGATCAGACTGCCAGTTCCGTACTGTTTGTTCAGTTTTTCCAGGTATTGAGAAATATTGATGTCATCGCCGATAACGGTATAATCCATTCTCTTTTCCGAACCGATATTCCCGGAGAGGACCTCCCCCGTCGAAATCCCGATGCCGATGTTGAAAATTTCCTTTCCTGCCTTCTTTCTTCGATCATTTAAAACAGTGACTCCTTTTCGCATCTCCAAGGCGGTTCGTAACGCCTGGGGAGAGTTTTAAAAGAGATATTATCTTAAATCGGAGAATATGCCACAATTGTATTGTTGCCAAGATTATTTCTTGAGTCATTCCTTTATAATTAAGCGGATATATAAACAAAAACACTTTGGCAAAAAAAGTTTGACTTTTTCAAATTAGGGGAGTATCAGTAAATTCGTTACGGATTTTGGTTCTTTCGTAATTATGTTGTTCAAGCATACTTACCTTTGAGCGTGAGAATAAATCTTGGCGAAGCGAAAAGGCGTTTATGCACGGTGTATCAACTTACATTGAAAAGAGATGAAATGGTAATACGCCACCCTTTACGTGAGAGTAAAATTTCAAGGTCTCCTTTATAAAGAAAGATTACATATTTTCGAGTGCGCCTCCTCATAGACCATCATTTGGTTTATAGTCGTATAGTAACAGATGTTAGGGAGGGTAGTTTATAGTTTTATATTATTAACTTTATTCACTACTTAGAAGGAGGTAAGGAATGACAACATTAATTATTATCATCGGTTTTCTGCTTTATCTAATCCTTTACTTCGTTTACGGCAAAAAGATTGAAAAAGATGTCGTAATGGCCTCGGATGATAACGAGGCCCCATCGAAGCGCCTTTATGACGGAGTGGACTACGTCACCGCGAGGAAAGAGGTCCTTTTCGGGCACCATTTCGCATCGATAGCTGGCGCGGCACCAATCATAGGCCCGGCGCTTGCGATCTGCTGGGGCTGGCTCCCGGCCCTCCTGTGGGTCTGGTTCGGCAATATATTCATCGGAGCCGTTCATGACTATCTTGCCCTCATGGCATCTGTCCGATACGATGGAAAATCCATACAGTTTGTCGCCACTGACCTCATGGGAAAGAGAACGGGGTACGCCTTCTACTGGATCGTCTTCTTTCTCCTCATCCTCGTCGTGGCAGCCTTTGGCGCCATCGTCGGCGGCATGTTCGTAAGAACGCCTGCCATCGCATCTGCATACGTATGGAAAATCATTGCAGCACTGATTTTGGGTGTCTTACTCTATCGCATGAAGATGAATTTCACCGTCGCCACCATTATCGGCATCATCATGCTTGCTATCGCCATCTGGCTGGGTACCTTGACCCCCATAAAGATGAGCTACACCGCATGGATGTGGATATTCTTCTTCTACATCATCATCGCTTCTGCCATACCGGTCAATGTCCTGCTCCAGCCGCGGGATTACTTGAATTCATGGCTGCTCTATGCGGGGCTCCTTATCGGATTTCTCGCGGCCATCTTCTCATTTCAGGGCTTTGAAGTCCCCGCCTTTTCCACCTTTTCGCCGGTACTGCTGGGCGGTAAAGCAACTCCCTTCTGGCCTGCCATTCCCCTTGTCATTGCCTGCGGATCACTCTCCGGTTTCCATGCCCTCGTAGCATCGGGAACTACATCGAAACAGCTGGAAAAGGAGAGTGACGCGCTGCCTATCGGTTACGGCGCCATGTTCACGGAAGGATTCCTCTCTACCATCGTCATCGTTTCCATTGCCGGTTTCGGCTACACGGCGCTTCAGAATGCCGGCGTTACCGTTGAAACATTAAATGCGAGCAACTGGGGGACTATGTTTACCAAGGCATCTGCGTCGGTGAAGCTTTCAAAGGCAAACCTTTTCGTGCAGTCCTATGCCGACATGGTAAATGCAACGTGGGTGTCCATAATCCCCACCAGATTCGTAAAGATTCTTGCCGGGATGTGGGTCGCTTCATTCGCCATGACGACTCTCGATACTACCAACCGCCTGGCCCGCTACTGTCTGTCTGAGATGGCTCTCCCCTTCAAGGAAAGCGCCTCGAGACTGTATAACGTCCTGACCAACCGCTGGATTGCTTCTATTATACCGGCGGCCATCGGAATCTGGCTGGCAGCGACAGGAAACTGGCTCATTATCTGGGGTTCCTTCGGCGCGGCAAACCAGTTGATTGCGGCAATCGCCCTCATGACCGGAGCCGCCTTCGTTGCAAAGAAGATGAAATCTAACTTTGCCAATGTCGCCGTCATACCCGCCTGGCTGCTCTGGATCACCGTTACGGCCGGGATCCTCTGGTTCATCATCGTTGTACAGCCAAGTGCCATTGCGGCGAAACCCTTTACCGGATGGACTGTTATGATCATACTGATCATCATGTTTGTCCTGAACTTCGTGTTCATTATTGACTTCATCAAATCGAAGTCCTACAAGGTTGATGAATAGAAACATTGTCCTCTCATGAGGATCACGCGAACCGGTGCACGGCAATATTCCGTGCACCGGTTTTAACACATTGAGTTGAGACGTATCGTGCATGGGTTTTTCACTTCTTTCTTTTATCAAGAGAATTCTTGGTGAGTTTGGCGCCACACACCGCAGTAATGCCACGGCTCTCACTGTAATGGAAGTGGAGGAACTGGAAAATATCTTCGCCCTCCTCATCATGGGTTCATTCGTAGGTTTTCCGTCACCGCCGACATTTCTATCGGTCGAGCTTCTCCCCTTTATGGAACGGGAATTAAGGGTCCTCAACAAGAAGGCAAAAGACAGCAGCGACATGTTTGCAGAAATGTGCGGCACCATTGGGATTGATTAATGAAAATTATCTTTTTTACCGGCAAAGGCGGTGTGGGCAAGTCCACCATGTCGGCGGCTTCGGCATGGCAGCTTTCACAGAAACACCGGGTACTTAATGTATCTCTCGACCCGGCCCATAATCTGGGGGATATCTTTGACATTACCCTGACAGACAAAGCAACGCGATTCACAGATACACTCTATCTCAAGGAGATCGATCTCAAACGACTGTCAAAGGAATACCTGAAAAGGGAAATAACGGTACTGTCGAATACCTACAAATATCTTCAGGTATTGAATCTGGACAACTATTTTTCCGTCTTGAAATATTCACCCGGCATCGAGGAATATGCATTATTAACGAGCATCGAAAAGACCATACGAGATGAGAAGGACTTCGACTACATCATATTTGACACGCCTCCTACGGGACTGACTCTCAGGTTCCTGGCCCTCCCCAGCATCACCATAACCTGGATCGATCGCTTGATCAAAATAAGGCGGCAGATCCTTGAAAAACGATACACCATCCACCGGATAAGGGGACCCTTAAGTCAAGAAGAGACACTCCTGGAGTACGATGAGAACAAAGATGAAGTACTGACCAGACTTCATACTCTCAAACAAAATTATGAAAAACTTACAGGTATCTTGCAGGGGAAAGATACCTCTATGGCGCTGGTATTCAATCCCGACATCCTCTCTCTCAAGGAATCGCTGAGGCTTATTGAAGGCCTCAATGATTTAAATCTCCCTCTCCGCTTGCTTATAAATAATAAAGTGACTGAAGCAACGGAAGAAATGGCCGCTCATGTAGAAAAGATCATGAAACAAGCGGTACACAATGTCCCCATTGAGAGGGTTCCCCTTTCCAGCAGTATCCTTGGCGGCAAAGATAACAAACTCTATGATATAGAAAAAGACATAACCACACATTTTCTTTAAGCAAACCAGGGGAAACTATGTTTAACAATGAACAAATCGTAACGCAGCCGGTTTTCTTCCTTTTTATCGCCTTCTCCTTCTTCCTTACCGCCGGCTACTTCTGGGGGCGCAGACGCAATAAAGCAATATTTTTCTCGGCATTCAATGACCTCATAAAGGTGATACAGCCCGACGATCAGACCTTCAGAAACATCGGCGGCTCTATCGGTTACCATGCCAATTTCCTCATAAAGAAGAAGGGGTCCCAACTGTCCCGTGTCGATGCCACGATAACCCTTCTTCCGCGTCACTCGTTGCTCTATCTCCCCATCTCCAAAATGACGCGAAAATATGACCGGTTGTTCATAACAGTACACCTGAAACAAACCCCTCTGGAAGAAGGTCACCTGATAGAGGCAAAATATAACGGCTTTAGAAGATCGAAGATAGAAAACGCCAAGGGGCTTAACAGAGAAGATGTAAAATGGGGAAAGTATGCCTTTTCTATCTACTATGAAAGTATGATAATGCGTGACAGCTTTGTGAAACTCATGGATAGCAACCCCGACCCTGGTGTCATCAGGCATGTCGCAGTTGTTCCCAATCAGAAAAAGGTCTTTATTTTTATGATCCCCAAACCGGGAGATGTGGCGCGATACCTGACTCCCCTTTATCTGTGGTTGCCTTCCATATTGAAAAAGAAGACCTGAGAAAAAACAACCTGTCACTATCCGCATCGAGGGAGATATGAATGTATCTATGATCAGCGCGACAGAAGCGTCAAATAAAATCAAAAAAGGTATAATTTCATCGGAAGAACTGGTAAGCGCCTGCCTTGATCGTATAGAGGCAATGGAAGAACAGATCGGCGCCTGGACCTACCTGGACCGCGACTATGCCCTGAAACAGGCATGCGAAGCAGATCGAGTGATGCGGGAAGGAAGCGAAGTCGGACCGCTCCACGGCGTTCCCGTCGGCGTCAAAGACATTTTCGATACAAGGGACATGCCCACCGAAAACGGTACGGTTTTGCATGCCCGACGTCAGCCGGAACATGATGCCACAGCAGTTTCCCTTCTCCGCGAAGCGGGTGCTATTATCCTGGGCAAGACTGTCACCACGGAACTCGCATTCTATGCGCCGGGGAAAACACGGAATCCACACGATCCCGAACGCACCCCCGGCGGTTCATCGAGCGGATCGGCAGCCGCTGTTGCTGCACATATGGTACCTCTGGCCATTGGCTCTCAGACCAACGGTTCGGTTATCCGCCCCGCCTCCTACTGCGGGGTATATGGTTACAAGCCCACTTTCGGTCGTATATCCCGCCACCGTGTCCTTAAGCTATCGAGGGTACTGGACCATATCGGAGTTTTTGCACGAACCATCGAAGATGTCGCGCTGATTGCCGAACAAATGATGGCCTTCGACGATTGCGATCCCGACATGCAACTGCGGGCACGGCCCCGATTCATCGATACGGTGGCACAGGATCCAACTGCTAAGCCACGCCTTGCCTTCGTCAAGACACCGGTATGGGATCATGCAGACTCGGACACAAAAGAGGCCTTCACCCAATTGATCGACCATCTGGGTGAGAACGTAGAAGAGGTCGTCCTTCCCGAGATTTTCGGCAACGCCGTTGAAGAACACAACCTGATAATGGAGACAGATCTCGCCACACATTTCAATTCCGAATATCGACGCGGCAAAGAGAAACTCAGCTCCATGCTGGTGGACATGATCGAAGGTGGCCAGAAGATTCTTGCCGTAGATTACAACCGCGCGGTAAGCCTAATACCCCTTCTCAACAAGGCATTAGACAGGACATTTGAATCACATGACGCCATTCTTACGCCTGCCACGACGGGAGAGGCCCCTGTCGGCCTGGAGTCGACGGGAAGCCCTATTTTTTGCACCCTATGGACCCTCTGCGGCACACCCGCCATCAGCCTGCCCCTTTTGCATGGGAGGCATGGCATGCCTATGGGTGTGCAGCTTGTAGGACCCAGAGGCGACGATGCTCGGTTGTTGAGAACGGCACGCTGGCTCGTTAACCGTGTCAACATGTAGCAGTTGCGCCGAAGAAACAGCTCAATATCAACCGTTCCGAAACCGGTTCAAGGTTTTCACGTCACTAAAGAAAAGATTCACACCCTCAGACCACGCGGTCGCGTGGTTCTTGTCCGGCAAAAACGGCATCCAGATTATCGAGCGCCCGAAACCCCATAGCCATTCTCGTTTCCTTCGTAGCGCTTCCTATGTGGGGCATGAGAAAGACATTGAACAACCGACGGTATTCGGGATGAATTTCAGGTTCGCCATTATAGACGTCCAAACCGGCGGCTGTCAGCTTCCCGGACTTGAGTGCGGCAATCAGCGCGTCATCATCGATAACAACACCTCGACTCGCATTAACTACGATAGCCCCGTCGGGCAAAAGAGAAATGAGATCTCCATTCAGCAGTTTAGTCGTTTCCGGTGATGCCACACAGTGGAGCGTCAAAAAATCACAATGGGGCATCAGTTCCTCGGGGGTTTTATGATAGATTGCCCCCTCCTCACGTTCGATGGGCATTCTCTTTAAATCATTATAGTGAATTTCCATTGCGAATCCCCGTGCTCGCCTGGCAACGACACGACCGACACGACCAAAGCCGAGAATACCCAGTCGCTTACCCGTAACCTGCGTCCCCACCATAAAACTGGTGCTCCAATTCTTCCACTCCCCTGCCCTGACCAGTCGTTCTCCTTCGCTGGCCCGCCTCGCCGCACCCAGCATCAGCATCATCGTCAATTCTGCAGTAGCGTCAGAGAGGACTTCGGGTGTATTCGTTATGATGAGACCCCGCGCACTGGCGGCTGCCGTGTCCACATGGTCGTAGCCAACGGAAAAACTGGCAATGGCACGCACACTCTCGGGCAAACGGCCAATCACATCGGCGGTAAACCGCTCGGTATGACACGTCAAAATGGCGTCGGCTCCCCTGGAAAGTTCGATAATCTGATCACTGGAATAGAGCACATCATCGGGGTTCAGTATGGGGTCATAGTCTCTTCGAAGACGTTCTTCGACGGCCTCGGGCAACTTGCGTGTAACGAATATAATGGGTTTCATTCTTTAAGCCTCTCTCATTTCTCTTTACGTAACGATGACCTTCCGCGGCATGTTATCGAAGCTGTGCTTTATGAGGCCAAAAGATCACGGCAACTACGTTATAGCGCTCATGGCTTCAGCAATTTAAACCCCGAATCGGGTTCAAGAACCCGCCTGCCTGTACTCTCTGTCAATTCGAAGAGTATAACCTCCATGACCTGCCACACCTTGACACCGCTCCGTATGCAACCTGTCACAGTATGTGACTCTCTGCCGCAGGCCATATGCATATGAAGTATGGGATTTCCCTCATCGTCTGGAAACAAGGTACCCGTACCTGCTATCTCGTGGACATTATCGAGGATGTGCTCCATGGGATGAATCGGTCTTTCATGTCCATCTTCGGGACCGACAACAAGCTTACTCTCTTCAGCAGCACCCCCTACGGTAATCATGACGGCTGCTGTTATCGACTGATTATGGGCAAATTTTTCAATTTCTTCATGGACCACTTCTCCATTTTCCAAGCGTATGACGAAGATTCTCCCCTGTTTTGCCTCAGAATACTTCATGCCCTGCCCCTGCCTATTAATAAATTCGTCACCACCCATATCACTCATACGGTGGAAGAATGCGCTGCAATGATATCTGAATATGCCAAACACATAATAGTGTCAAGGCAATATGTTCTATGCTGAAATCACGGGAGATTGAAGAGAAGGAAAGGGGTTTTAATAAAATCCACACCCCTATTCTAGACCCTCTGACGGCACCGGGTGTCACTGGTAAAAAAAAGCATTATCACTGATAAAACAGCCCAGGCGATCATGAAAGAAAAACCTGCCTGATATGCGTCGAGACCGTAGATTGGGATGCCATTTATTGTAGCACCCTGCCATTTCTGATCCAGTATCCACCCCACAGCTGGTTGCATGATAGTCGTTCCTATTATCATTCCCGTGTTGTAAATCCCCGTCACCGTTCCCGACAAAGAAGCCGGAACGGATTCACGGGCAAATGCAAAACCGAGGATTACACAGCCGGAGCTGAAACCGCTTGCCAGGAGCAGACCGATAAGCATGATCATTGGGAGATTCGGCACAAAAAAAAGTATACTGAATCCCGTTAGAGACAGAAGGCATCCGATGAAATATATGTATTTCCGGTTTCCAATGCGATCAGAAAGCCATCCAAAAACAGGGCAGCCTATCCCCCAGGCAACCAATGCAGTAGACGTCAGCATCGCTGCCTGAGACGTGAGCAGGCCATAATGGGCGGTAAGATAGGGAACTCCCCACAAACCGGTAAAGGTCAGCAGGCAACCGACAATTCCACCGGGTACCAGACAAAGGGGTATTATGTTTCTATAGGTGAGCACTTCATAAATCCCCCGAATAACTCTTCTTGGGGGACTATGGAAAGGAGAGTTGTAACTCTGCAGATCCCCATATCCCTTTTCATGAGGGTAATCCCTGACAAATAACCAGATAGAGGCGCAGGAAATGAAGGTCAGAACTGCCGTCCATAGAAAAATGACGCGCCAGCAATAATGATTCATGAGCAATCGAAGCGGCGGTCCTGCCAGTATGGCACCAGCAAGACCACAGAGCAAGGTCAACCCCGATATCATTGCATAATATCGTGAGGCGAACCAGTTCATCGAGACCTTGAGACAACCGACAAAGGCGACAGCAACGGAACCACCGATCAAAAAGCGACCTACGTTTGCCCACATGATTTGAGGCGCCAGAGAAAAAAGCAGTATACCAACTCCCGCAACGAGAGATCCGAGGGTCAGTAAACGCCGTGGACCCCACATATCGGAAAGAAGACCAGTAGGAATCTGCATCGCCATGTAACTGTAAAAATAAAAGCCTGAAAGATTGCCCAGCGCTGCCGCAGTGATATGAAAATCCTGCATCAGTTCCTCTGTCATCACAGCGGGGGCCATGCGTTGGAAATAGGCCATCATATAGAAAAGAATGCCCAGAACCCAGATAAACCAGGCCAGGCTCAGTGGGGGAGCAGTTTTAGAGGCCATTTGTTCCTTTAAGGGAAAACCTCATTCCTTGAATTGAGGATAGTTGTATCACATTAACTGCTTGAATTAGGGGGATGAGTGATGACATCCCTGTCAACTAGAGCCCCTTAAATTTTACACCGGGATTCCTGGTCCTGATAACCTTCAGAACCTCCCCTAAGGTTTCATCCTTGGCCAGGCAGAAGAGATAGGCCTTCTCACGCTCGAGGCGAAATTTTATGAATCCGATGGGAAGATGGGGGCCTTCAATGATGGGAATTTCCCCGGCAGAGGTCTCTATGATCCGCCTGAAACTGGTCAATCGGATGTTTCCCTCATTACCCACCTCTATACGGTATGAAAGAGCAACAGAAAAGTAACAGGTACAGGAGGCGACAAAGACGATTATGAAGACCTTGTACCAGCCGACAGACTCCACCTGATAGAAACTCACAACGAGAAAGACAACACAGACAACCATCCATGCAATGAGGAGTGCATAAAAGGTTGCCACATACAGTGCCGGTGCCTGATAGACAATATTTTTTTTCGTGGTAGATTTGGACTTCATCGATATCATATGAGTTAAAGGCTCCCCGCGGCAAAGAGCGGGATTATCGCTCGCTGTTCAGTTGGAAGACAAAATGCAAACAATACAATAGAGCAAATAATCTCACCCTCCTCTAAACAAAATTTTGGGCAGAAGGAGTATGATGTCCGGAAAAATCATCACCATGATAACTCCCAAAACCTGGAGAACGATAAAGGGCGCTGCCGACTTCCATATATCCGTTGTCGATATCTCCGGCGGCGCAACCCCTTTCAGATAGAAAAGGGCATATCCGAAGGGGGGAGAAAGGAATGAAATCTGAAGATTAACTGCAAAGAGCACACCGAACCAGATGGGGTCAAAACCCAGTTGTCTAATGATGGGGCCGAATATGGGGACACAGAGCATGATGATGCCGACCCAATCAATGAATGCCCCAAGAAAGATGAGGATGAGCTGCATAACTACAATGATGCCCCATGGTCCCAGTCCGGAACCCAGAAGGAGATCCGTTACAAATCTCCCACCACCCACCATGATATAGAGACCGACAAATATATTAGCCCCGTAAATCGTCCAGAGGACCATCGCCGTGGATTTGAGCGTGTTCTCGGCAGCCTGGATCACGCCTTTCCACGTAAGCTTGCCCTGAACGGCACAGAGCAACATCGCCCCGGCAGCTCCCACGCCCGCCGCCTCGGTAGGCGCAGCGATACCGGTGAATATTGTTCCCAAGACGAGGAAAATCAGTATCGCCGGGGCAATGATATGAACCAGGAGTTTTATTTTCAACGCCCAGGAAGCCTGTTCCTCCTTGGGAACGGGGGGACCCAGTTTCGGATTTATGTAACAGCGAACAAGTATATATATAACGAAGAAAGATGAAAGCATGAGGCCGGGCATAATACCCCCGGCATACAACTGACCGATGGAAGAGTTGTCCACGAGGCCGTAAACAATCAACATGACACTGGGGGGTATGAGGATACCCAGCGTGCCGCCGGCCAGGATGGAACCGCAGGCAATATATTTGTCATATTTCCTCCTGAGCATCTGAGGCAGGGCAATGACACCCATGGTTACCTCGCTGGCTCCGATAACCCCAACCATGGCGGCCATCATGGTACAGGCCAACACCGTCGCCGCGGCAACGCCACCCCTGAGCCAAGACATCCACTGAGATATCATCTCATATATTTCTTCAATGAGACCGGCCCGTTCGAGTATACAGGCCATGAAAATAAATAAGGGGATGGCCGCAAGGAGATACTGAACCATCAACCCAAAGATCCTCGTTGATACCAGGTTTACGGCAGACGGTCCCTGCAGTATTATAGTAAAGATTACTCCTACGGAACCACATGCGAAGGCAACGGGAAGGCCCAGTCCCAGCAAGAAAAACAGCGATCCGAACATCAAAATGGTAATCAGCTCAATACCTAATTCCATGTCTTTTATCTCCTTCTATTGCATCGACTTGACTAAGACAATTGATACTCTTCTATTGCCCGGTAAAATAATCGGCAAACATCCAGGACAGCACCTCTTCACACCATCTCTCTTCCCGTAATAGCGATGTGGAGGTCGCGAATAAACCAGACAATGCCCTGAAGGAGGAGCATAAGGGCCCCCAGAGGCATCATGAACTTCACAGGATAATAGGCAGGTGCCCAATCCGTCAATGAGCGTTCTCCGGGAACAACGAATCCAAAGATCTCAACACCTGCATCCATGGTCTGTGAACTCCAGTAAAAGGTCCAGCACGTCCAGAGGAGCACAATGGCAAAACCAAAAAAGAATATGGACGTAAAAAGATCCAGGAAGGCCCTTGTTCGCAATGACCGTGAGGAATAAAATACGTCCACCCTTACGTGGGCACGGTAGTAATGGGCGTAACCCGCCGCCATGGCATACTGGATTCCAAAGAGAAGGGTCATGAGTTCATGACCCCAGTTCGTCGGTCTGTTAAAGAGATATCGCATTGCCACCTCGAAGGTGATTACAAAAACAGCCAGCAGTGTCACGCCAACCATAAGCTTCCCAGTAAATATGTTGGTCTTTTCCACGGCTACCATGAATTTTTTCAATCGTTCCATCCGTCTTTCTCCCCATGAAACATGAAAACGGTATCTACAAACTACACAAAAAGAGGGGAAAGGAAGCATTATCGGCCCCCTTTCCCGGTTCCCTTCAAAGGATCTACTTAAAATACAAGCTTCTTCCCTTTTAAATCGACCATGTCCCTATCGGTCATGTAACCCATCTTGACGGACTTCATAAACTCAAGCTGCGATTTGAAGGCCCTCATTGCCAAAGGCGACTTTTTTGCCCACTTGACCCACAGGGCAGGCGCGAAGCGTTTGAATTTCTGGATATCCGATTCCTTGAGGCGGATAATTTCCACTCCCTGTTCCTTCTGCAGTTTCTCGAAGGCTATAATATCGGCCGCCTGAATGGCTGCATACTGGTCGTAGGAGTGTTTTGCCACCGCCGCTTCCAGGAGTGCCTGGTAGTGTTTGGGAAGTTTGTTCCACGTCTTCATGTTGACATTGACGCTCATAATGTCCACGGGCTGATGGAGGCATGGTGTTGACGGCGGACCCATGATGATGTATTTTGCGATTTCGCCGAACCCGAGATTGTAGTTAATGGCGGCGCCCACATAGTCGGATGCGTCGATAACACCCTTTTCGAGGGCCGGATAGACTTCACCTCCGGGTAACAGCACCGTTGAAACTCCGGCTGCCCGATAGATGTCGGCAATAATGCCGCCCGGGTAGCGTATCTTTTTCCCCTTGAAGTCTTCAAAGGATCGAATCGGCACCTTGGAGTGAATCAGGTTATCATCATGCTGAATGGGGCCTATGTAATACATATTGTGCTTGCCGTATGCTTCGCGGGCCATCTCTTTTCCACCCAGGGAATTGTTCCAGGTCTCCCACTGGTCCGGTCGATCCATTCCAAAGGGATAGGAAGAAAGAAATGTGGCAACGGGAATCTTCCCAGGCCAATAGACATCGAAACAGTGCATGGCATCGAATACGCCCGCCTTGATTGCGTCAAACATCTCGAAGGTCCCTACGATGGCGCCTGCGGGGAATCCCTCGATAACGAATTTACCGTCACTCATCTCGCCGACGTTTGTACAGAAATCCTGAAACTTGACATAGCCCAAGGTTCCCGCATCCCAAGCGGTCTGCATTTTGATTTTTATGGTATCTGCCGATGCGGCGCGCAAAAACGTTGGGAATCCCAGTGCCCCTGCAGCACCCCCCGCTACGGCTGCGGTCTTCAGAAACTTACGCCTTGACGTGTCCTTGATCTTACCCTTATCTTTGCTGACTTTCTCCTTCATCTCTACCTCCTTATTGAACGGTTAAGAATTAGGCTCGTGCCAAAGGCCTGACATCATCGTCTGCGATGGTGCCATAGACCCACCCCCACATCAAAAGGCCACCAGCCGGTCGTATCCATCACTTTTAATATTAATGTGCTGCATCTACTAATAAATCAGGAATACGATCAGCTGCTATGTGACATTTCTTCGTCGTCTGATTCATGGGTAAAGGTATTTTCAAACCCTTTTATACAC
This sequence comes from uncultured Syntrophaceae bacterium, assembly GCA_964394725.1. Taxonomy (GTDB): domain Bacteria; phylum Desulfobacterota; class Syntrophia; order Syntrophales; family UBA2210; genus JAFGPZ01. Next base: position 1,253 of record CAYMYS010000054.1, on the reverse strand, counting down.
CCATAGATGACAAAACCAATCATACCAATTACTATAGCCGCGCAAATCCACAGTGTTGTGTTGTAAGGAATTATGAAGATAGACCCCCCTATTAACATAATGTGTAAACTGTGTTAGCAAAAAACAAACCGATTGTCAAGCGTTTTTATTTTATTTGTTATCTTACTATTTCCGCTATTATCCTGAATGCTATGTCATATAGAATAGTTACTTATGGAACATGACGCATATTTGATTATTGCACCCAATCAGACTCATCACTCTCTTCATGCAAATGAAGGAAAAACATTTGTCATGAGAAATAAATTCGCTTGACAGATATTATTATTGTTGTTGCTGCTGTTACGGTTTCACATTATCGGGGGGTAATTTATATTGCCAAAGTTTTTTCATTTTCGTCACACATATAAAAAAAGACTACAGACTGACATCGGCATATTTTCAGAAAAGCGAAGGACGATGGATTAAACCCTCAGAAATCTTAGCTCATGGAGGAGAAATGGCACGCTTATATGAGTATGAAGGAAAGGATATCTTCAAGAAATCGGGGATTGCTGTTCCTGAAGGAGCGGTAGTTACAACCCCTGGAAATGCCCGAAAGGTAGCGGAAAAGCTAGGAAAGGCCGTCGTTATCAAGGCCCAGGTCTGGGCCGGCGGAAGGGGAAAATCGGGAGCCGTACGCTTCGCAGACTCCCCTGAAGAGGCCGAAAAGGTTGCAGGCGAAATCATTGGAATGGAGGTAAAGGGACTCAAGGTAAAACAAGTCCTTGTCGAGGAAAAGCTTGATATCGCCCAGGAGTTCTATGCCGGCATGATTATTAATACAGCCCGTGAAGTGCGCGCCCCCGTATTGATGTTCAGCGCCGAAGGGGGGGTTGATATTGAGTCCGTTCCTGAGGATAAAATTGCCATACTTACAGTAGATGTGCTCCGGGGAGTCCAACCATACGATACACTTAATATGGCACTCTCTGCAGGGGTCGGCGGAAAGAATCTTCGACCCATAGGGGATGTTATATATAAACTGACCAATGTTTTTAAGAACTACGACTGCCGTACCGTTGAGATCAATCCCCTCGTTTTGACGACGGGGGGAAAGGTCTATGCCGCCGATTGCCGGATGGCAATCGATGATGCGGCCGTATTCAGACACCCTGAACTCGGCATAAAGATAGGTCGTGAATTCCTCAGCGAGCCTACGGAATTTGATCTCATGGCATGGACCTTTGAAGAGGAAGATTTTCGAGGTACAA
>CAYMYS010000053.1:0-19894 GCA_964394725.1 uncultured Syntrophaceae bacterium | reverse complement strand
CCATCCCATCAATTTTGCCGAACCCTTTGGTTTAAGCGTGGCTGAATCGATGCTCTGCGGAACGCCGGTGGTTGCCTTTAATAAGGGCTCCATGCCGGAGCTGATAGTTCAGGATAAAACGGGATTTCTGGTTGACACGGTGGATGAAGCCGTATCCGTATTAAAAGACGTAAGGCAGATCGACCGCACATACTGCCGGAGGTGGGCCGAAACGAATTTCAGTCAGGAAAAGATGGTCGATGATTATATTGACGTTTACCGTACAATAGCGGGTAACACCTGTTAATGGCGCCTGGTAACCCATTGGTAAGGCATACAATTGTTAGAAACAGATAGCAACAACCTCAATCACGCAACAACTTGTCCAGAAGCTCATCTAACGGCACCGTGGCGAAACCCGAAGCGTAATCGGACAGTCCGTAGGGTATGAGCAGGTCACCGTTACGAATGAGGGAACCACAGGAATAGACAACGTTCGGCACGTAACCCTCCCTCTCTTCCTCATTGGCCATTAGCAGCGGTTCTTTCAACTGGCCGATGATGTGAGAAGGATCCTCCAGGTCGAGCAGGACTGCCCCCAGGCTGTACCTCCTCATGGGGCCCACCCCATGAGTGATCATCAGCCACCCCTTCTCCGTTTCAAGGGGCGAACCGCAATTACCCAGCTGAATAAATTCCCAGGGATACTGGGGTTCCTGTATCTTCCGGGCATCGTGCCAGATATGGATGTCATCGGAAAACATCAGGTAATTATTGACCCCGTCGTAGCGGGAGATCATGGCGTACCGCCCTCTGATCTTTCTCGGAAAGAGGGCCATGCCCTTGTTCTGGGTATATTCGCCGTGGATAGGGCTTATATTGAAATGATAGAAGTCTTTTGTTTCTATTGATTTAGGCAGGATGGTATATCCGTCATAGGCCGTGTATGTGGCGAAGTAGGTGACACTGCCGTCATCGTCGATAAATCTTACAAATCGAGCGTCCTCGATGCCGTTGCTTTCATGGGCCGAGACGGGAAAAATAACGCGTTCCGATATGTCGGTATCCAGAGAAAATGTGATTTCATAATGCGAACTTGCCAGCCAGTTTATTGAATCAATTACCTTTTTTTTGCTGTAGCTGAGGGAGATGTCCTTGGTGACCTCGGCGATGCTGTGTTGCAAGTCGCGATAGAGGAACTTATCTCCCAGTCTGTCCATAACGGCGCTGATGATATCCTTCTGGACATCCATCTCACGCAACTTTCCCAGAAACTGCCCTTTGTCATAGACATGGAGCTTCATGGCCTCGGGCAGATCAACGAATCTTCCGACAGGTTTGAAGATCAGTTCATTATTGTGTGTAATGATACCACTCCTGAAGACGATGGATGAAACATGACCCTCCCCGACGGCGCGAAAACTGACAATGACGCGTTTTTGCCCCTCTTCCAGATTCCCCTGATTCGGGCCCTCGACGATTGAGGGATTAAAGAATGCGGCAGCCTCGATGGCGTATTCAGAGGTGAAGTAGGAACCGATCAGTAATTTCCTCTCACGGGACAGCCTGTTGGGAAACACTTCGGTGTCCGATGCCATGATGTCTTTTACGGTATTAAAATTTTTCTCAAATACTTTTGTGATGTTGCGGTGCCGGGTTGAAAAATCCGCCAGTACCGTATTGAGTGCCCGGGTTACCCCCTTGTCGGAGAAATCCAATATCCGCCTGAGGATAGTCTTTGTCCTGTCACTACCGCCGCTCATGTAAAATCTGGCAATGACCCGAGCGGGATCGGGGTAAAATCTATTCGGTAATCGTGTTACTGTTAAGGCCATAGTAATTTTCCTCCAAAAACAAACAGGTAGGTAATCTGCCACAGATAACCATCCAAAGTCAAAAGGAAAATAGTAATGGATGCACCTCCGCAGCAAGCAGCGGGGAATGCGCTCGCTCTTCAACTCAATGAGTAAGAGAAAAAAAATTCCTCTCTGCATGCAGCCGCGCACAGGCGGAAGTGGGCAGGGCGTTCGCATTGGCAAGGCGGGCTTGCATTTTACCTCCCACAGGGATACACTAATGCGTCTCCTTTTTAATTTTGCCACGTTTACACAAAGACTAAATTAAAGTGTAAATTGCGAATGAATACCAAACAATCACTTAAGGAATTTGAACAAACAGTGACGGCGTTAGGATACGATAACGACAAGTTGCAAGTCTTTATAGACATTTTTGATACCATCTTGAGTTCCGTTCGTGAACCCCTGCTTGTGCTTGATTCCGATTTGAAGATTGTAAAGGCCAACCTCTCCTTCTACCGGACCTTCAACGTCAAAGCTTCGGAAACAGAGGGAATTGTAATATATGATCTTGGCAACGGGCAATGGAACATCCCACAGCTCCGGGAATTGCTTGAAGATATCCTTCCTCAAAATTCCACATTTAATGACTTTGAAGTGGAACATACCTTTGAGACCATCGGCCGCAAGATAATGCATTTGAACGCAAGGCGGATTTACAAAGAGTCGGAGAAAACCCAACTGATCCTTTTGGCCATCGAAGATGTGACCGACCGGGAATATTATAAGAGACATCTGGAGGAACTTGTTGAAAAGCGGACGGCCGAACTTGTCGTCGCACGAGATGAGGCGGAAAAAGACAAAGAAATCGCTGAATCCGCGCTATTCGAAGTACAGAAGTTAAAGGACCAGCTTGAAGCTGAGACAGCCTATCTACAAGAAGAAATAAAGCTTGAATACAACCATGAGAACATTATCGGTCAGAGTGACGGGATCAATTACGTACTCTATAAAGTTGAACAAATTGCCCACGGCGACACAATAGTCCTGGTTCTTGGCGAGACCGGCACGGGCAAAGAACTCGTCGCCCGGGCGATCCACGGCTTAAGCTCGCGCAAAGATCGAACCCTGGTGAAACTGAATTGCGCCACACTACCCTCCAACCTGATCGAAAGTGAACTCTTTGGTCATGAAAAGGGTGCCTTCACGGGCGCCCATTCCAGACACCTGGGGCGATTTGAGGTCGCCGACGGCGCTACCCTTTTTCTGGATGAGATCGGCGAGTTACCGCTGGCATTGCAATCCAAGCTGCTCAGAGTGGTGCAGGATGGTGAGTTTGAACGGTTGGGCAGCTCCCATACGATCAAGGCCGATGTACGGATTATTGCGGCCACGAATCGCAATCTGGAAGAGGAAGTCCGCAAGGGCCTGTTCCGTAACGATCTCTGGTACCGTTTAAATGTCTTCCCGATTACCATGCCCCCCCTCAGGGATCGGCTGGATGACATCCCGCTGCTTGTGGATTTTTACGTCAAAAAGATCTCCAAGCGAATGGGCAAGTCCATCGAGATCATACCGACAAGCGTCATGAATGCCCTGCAGAATTATCACTGGCCCGGTAATATCCGGGAACTGGAAAACGTCCTCGAACGGGCAGTGATTAACTCCTCGGGACCCAAGCTACACCTCGTGGATGAACTCAAGAAGCCCTACGAAGATTTAAGTGTAAACCAAAAAACTTTGGCATCCGTTGAACGCGACCACATTCTTCGGGTGCTTGAGCAGACCAAGTGGAAAGTAAGCGGAAAATCCAGTGCCGCTGAAATCCTTGGGCTCAACCGCAGCACGTTGCGAGCCCGTATGCGCAAATATGGCATCCGAAAACCATAAATTCCCATCCCAATAGAGAGCGACATGCACATCAGGCGCAGTAGCTCCACCTGGAACATACCATGAAGCGACAACTTTTATTGTGATGCTACCTGCAAGGAGATCAACGGCCGCCGCACAGTTATCTTGTCCCATCTCTGCCGCACCGCATGATAACCAGATAATTTTCTTAAACACAACTACACCATGCCGACGTCACAAAACAGTCGATTATTATTCTCAATCCAGCCTTATCATGTGCCGCCCATACATCTAAGGAGACACTGGAAAGGGTTATATATGACCCACTGCATACATATGACCCTTTTTATGTAACTTCTGCTGACTGCCATAAACGTATTTTACACACTAGTTGTTCTTATAAATCAGCATGATGAGTGACTCGACCTGGGGCGTTAGAAGTCTGGCACAAAAATTGAGTATATAAATAATAACGGTATACATAAATTGCCTGGGAAAGGTACTACGGTAACTACAAAATAAATTACACCCAGGAAGCAGCGCCTGAACAGATATATTCAAAAGCGGCACAATCAACCTGATGGTTTTCTTTGAAGGTAGTGCAATCGGAGCGCACAGGTAAGGGTCTGGAAAGGTGTTTGACATTGACCCGGACCCTTGCCCTTGAAAATATTATCCAGAACAGAATAAGAATTCCGGCGAATAACGAGGTAAGGGTGAAGGACTGAAATTCAATTAGCAAGACATCAACAAATCCATAAAAAGATTCAGAGATGAAAATGATCGTAGTCAGAACAATCATGAACGTGCTTCCGGAAAAGCAGAAAGAGGTTTTACAAACGCTTGTATCAATGCACGAGCCGCCGGGCAAAACGAGTGGATGTCGGAGCTATGGCATCTTCTGTGATATCGAAGACAAGAATGTCTTCAGTCTGATTTCGGAATGGAGAACCCGTGAAGACCTGGACCGGCATATACGGTCTGAAAGATTCAGCGTTTTGCTGGGGACGAAGAGCCTGTTGGCCAAGCCTCTGGAAATGAAAATCCATACGGTCTCCCATTCGGAAGGGATGGAGATCGTCAAGACCCTCAGGGGTATAGGAAACTCCAAAACGAACCTCTAAAAAGAAAGGAGCATATCGGACTGCCGAGGAGATCCGCGGAACAGCGGATACCGAGGCGACAAAAATTTATGGCGACGCCTACGGTCAGGACCCGGCCTTCTATTCCTTTTTCAAGACACTGGAGACCTACAAGGGCGACTCCTATAAAAACGCCTCTATTATTCTTGGAACCGACTCCGATTATTACCGGTTCCTGAAGAACATCCCGAAATGAACAGGGATGATTTTGATACAGGAAAGGAGACTCAGCAAGTGAAATTATCGCCCGGTGTAATGACGGTGTTTATTGCCGGAAGAAAGCCGGTTCGGATATTTCATGAAACGACAGGCGAGAAGCAATGGGACAAGAAATATCGTGGAGATGATCTTCATATGGGAAACGGTACAGTTACCGGCCGAGGCCGATGATCTCATCCAACTCATACGTTGCAGGCATTACAAGGTCATCACAGGCACAAATATCACAACATAATTCAAGGAGGTATTACCAATGAAAGAAGAAACTAAAGGAAAACTAACGTTTGGAGCGTGGGGTATTGTTTGTGGGGCAGCCATTGCAATGATCATCGGTTTTGCCTGGGGAGGGTGGACAACCTCGAGCACGACCCAGACGATGACGGAAGACGCTGTCTTGGCCAGTCAGGCAGCGATCTGCGTCGCCCAATTTATAAAGGACCCGAATTATGAGGCGCAACTGAAAGAATTAGGGGAAATAGATTCATGGAAGAGAGCTGAATTCATTGAAAAGGGGGGTTGGGATAAAATGCCCGGGCAGGAAAAGGCTGACTATGCTGTGGGCCGGGCATGTTCCGATGGACTTGAATATCTCTTCAAAAAATAATTTGGCTGTCAAAGGTGACTCATATGTTGTTTTATATGGGTCACCTTTCGCACTCCCTGCCATCCCTGATGGCGTAAAAATCACCGACCTCAACGGACTTCTGAAATATCATGGCTCTGGCACACTGCCCCCCTGGAGATCATTCCGGCGGGACGCGGCAACAGTTTTGCGAAAGATCTCAACATAGAATCCCTTGCCGCTGGTGTCGCCGCCATTGTCAGGCAGCGTACCACTCCCGTCGATGTCTGCCGTTTCACCCAGAAAGAGGATGTGTTCTATTTTGTCAATCTGATGGGCTTCGGTTTTGTCACCGATGTAGCAAACACGGCGGCCCGTTTTGGCTGGGCCAGTAATTTTAGCTATGTCATCGGAGTCTTGCATCGCACCCAACGACCGGATAGCAGATGGTTATTTCGACGTGGTGATCCTTTCTTCCCTGAGCTGATTGAATCTCCTGCCACATTTCCAAAAATATTCGATGGCACCCATGTTAATCGCCCCGAGGTTCGTGTGGTACGAGGGAAGAGCGCCACTGTGCGTACCAGTCCATCCAAGGAACTCTTGCCCGACGGCGAAATCTTCGGCACTACTCCAGCCACCTTCAGCCGCCGCAATCTCACCGAGGCTATTAAGACCCTGGAACACGCTGCCAGGGTTATGCAATCGGGGACATCTATTGTTATTCTTCCCGAAGGCCACCGGACCCTGTCCGATGGCTGGAACTCTTGAAGGAGTATCCCGATCGCTTTATGATCGGAACCGAACAGTTTTACCAGCCCTCACAGGCGAGGAACAAACGGAGAATTTCCGTGCAGGGATCTGTAAAACTGCTGAAGGAACTGCCGACTGAACTCGCCCGAAAAGTAGGGTACGAAAACGCCGCGGCTGTTTTTAAGATAGACTAATCCCAAGAGGGGGGCATATTATTCTATTTGCCTTTTCTCGTTAAATTTACTATTGCTGGAATAACATAGTACTGTCGTTGCATAGTTCATTGAAAAAGCAGTGAACTGTAAACTGTGAACCGATAACCGTATAACTTTTTTATGGATACAACATGAAGAGATGCGAATGGGCCAATAAAGGAACTCTCGAAGAGGAATACCACGATAGGGAATGGGGGGTCCCCCTGCACGATGATCGGTTACTCTTTGAATTTCTCATCCTTGAGGGGGCGCAGGCGGGATTGAGCTGGTCCACCATCCTCAAAAAGAGGGCGGGATACCGGGAGGCCTTCGACAACTTTGATGCCGAAAGGATTGCAGGATATTCGGAAGAAAAGGCAGCGGAACTCCTCTCCAATCCGGCAATCATCAGAAACCGACTCAAGGTGAATGCCGCCATTGTAAATGCGCGGCTGTTTCTCGACGTGCAGAACGAGTTCGGAAGTTTCGCATCCTACCTCTGGCGCTTTATAGATGGAAAGCCCATCCAGAATTCATAGCGCAACTCATCTGAAATCCCTCCGCACACGAGGGAATCGGAGGCCCTGAGTAAGGATTTGAAGAAGCGTGGATTTAAGTTTGTGGGCGCAACCATCTGCTACGCCTTCATGCAGGCCGTGGGACTGGTCAATGACCATACCGTCGATTGCTGGCGCTATCGGGCAATCAAAAAACTGGGGGAAGTGAGTAGAAAAATGACAATGATTGACAGTATAGGATCTCAGAATGTTGAGAAGATGGTGCAGTTTCGCATAAAGCCCGAATCCGATCTCCTGGCGGCCATAGAAAAAGGCGTCAAGCTGGAGAATATCCAGGCCGGCGTGATAGTATCAGGCCTGGGGGCACTCAAAAAGGCCGTCTTCAGAAATCTGAAGTGGTTTCCAGAGAGTTATCCCGTAACCCCTCAAGACCGCCTCTACCTGGAAATAGAAAAACCGTTGGAGTTGGTGTCTCTTGTGGGGTGGATTGCGCCGAAACACGATGGCGGCGTCGAGATACATGCCCATTTTTCGGCCTCCACCGTTGAAAATGACAGCGTAGTCACACTGGGAGGTCACCTAACTGAGGGTACCATATGCGGTATTAAGGCTGTGGTATCAATCCTCGTGACGTCTGACAGTGGCGTCTATGCCGGCCATGACGAAGCGACACAGTCCTTCGACATCTTTTTTAAGAGTTAAGGAAAAGACATGGCACCTGCCGCTGGTTCAATCTTGCAGATTGAACCTCAACTGTAAACAGAGGCGCTAATTGCCATCAGTTGTATCGAAAAAACTTAAGGAAAGGGTTTTCTTTTTAAACTTATACGGTGTATCGCCTGTACTATGCGTTTCATATACAAAACAGCCGGTATCCTGAATGACTTGCTAAAATATTGTCGGGCCAACAGGGATTTATAAATTCATCACACTGCCTACTCACGTTTAGCCATATGCACCTGATCGTAAAAAACAGTGATCGATTTCATCGGAGATTTTAAGGCCTTTAACTGGTGTGGTTCAATCTGCAAGATTGAACCAGCATAGCAGTTGTCGGTTCACAGTTTAAAAAAAGGAGTATCTATCATGAAAAGGTCTCTCTTGTATCGGGTGTTGCTCTATTCAGTGCTTGTTTTCGTCGTTTTTACTTTCATCGATGGGCATGTAAATGCCCAGAGCAACTGGTTGGAAAAGGGTGTCAAACTGTATAAAAGCCATCGTGGCAGTACCGACAATGCGGCGCCCTCGACGGTTGAAGTCGGGAAGGGGTTGAAAGAGGCCCTCCATGTGGGTACGGAAAATGTGGTAAAGAGGCTGGGCAGTCAAGACGGATTTAATAAAGACGCAAAGATTCGCATACCCCTGCCTCATTCACTTGACAGGGTAAAGTCCATACTTTCTAAAGTCGGTATGTCGGGTATGCTCGACGATCTCGAGTTGAGGCTCAACAGGGCCGCCGAAAAGGCGACGCCACCGGCAAAGAAGCTCTTCTGGAAGTCGATCACCGACATGACCTTTGCAGATGTGAAGACCATTTACAAGGGCCCTGATGACGCGGCTACGCAGTATTTCAAGCAAAAGATGTCCCCCTCTCTGGCAAAAGAAATGAAGCCCGTTGTAAGCGAGAGCATGTCGAAGGTAGGTGCCGTTCGGAGCTACGACGAGGTGATGGGGAAATATCGATCCATCTCCTTCGTACCCGATGTCAAGGCAAACCTGACAGACTATGTCGTTGAAAAAGGGATGGATGGAATATTCTTCTACATAGCCAGAGAAGAGGCCGCCATACGAAAAAACCCCGCGAAACGAACGACGGCATTGTTAAAGCGCGTCTTCGATAGGAAATAAAGCCGCTACAAGGAGAATATATGGAAAACGCAAACAGCATTTACCTCTGCGCGCCCGTCAACGCCCTCGTTGAAGGCATTTACGAGCAAAATATCCCCTTTACGGAGATCAAGAAGCACGGTGATTTCGGCCTCGGCACCTTCGACAAGCTCGACGGGGAGATGGTGATGCTCGACGGGGACATCTATCAGATCACCGCAGATGGGCGCGCCGCCAGGGTCGATGATACAGCCATGACGCCCTTTGTCTGCGTCACCTTTTACAATCCCCTGAGCCACGATGAGATAGATCAGGAAATGACCTACGACGCCTTTCTCTCGTGGCTTGACAGTCTTCTCCCCTCTCCCAATCTCTTTTTCGCCATTCGCGTCGAGGGCATCTTCTCCCAGGTGAGAGTCCGATCGGTACCGAAACAGGATAGTTATCGACCCCTGGTGGAGATTGCTGCGGAGCAGCCCGTCTTCGACTTTCATGATGTGGAGGGAACGCTGGCGGGATTTTTCACCCCCTCATTCATGTCATCGGTAAATGTTCCGGGGCTTCATTTACATTTCCTCTCCGCCGATTTACAAAAGGGGGGCCATCTCCTCGAATGTCGTCCCCGGAAGATACGTGCCGGAATTCAGTTTATCAGCAAGCTCGAACTGGCACTCCCCATCAGTTTTGATTATCTCACACTCGATTTCAGCCGTGACGTAGACAAAGACCTGGAAAAAGCGGAGAAGTAATCGAGGGAGACAATCGCAGGGGTTGCAACTAAAACAGAGATACTTGGATGGTATAAGAAATCATGAAAAAAATCGGTCTCATAGGGGGTCTCGGCCCCGAATCCACCCTCGATTATTACAGAGGTATCATCGATGCCTTCAAGGAAACCTACGAAAGATCGGGCTATCCTGAAATCTCTATGGAAAGCATGAACCTGAAATCCTTTATGTCCCTCGTAGAATCGGGCAGATGGGATGATATTGCCGAAATCATGGGGATGCATTTCGAAGTCCTCCGTCAGGGAGGAGCGGAAATCGGCGCCATCGCCTCCAACACCCCCCACAAGGTCTTCACAGAAATACAAAAGAGGACTACCCTGCCCCTGGTAAGTATCGTCGAGTCCACCTGTACATATGCCGTGGCAGAGGGATTAGGGAATCTCTTCCTCATGGGAACACAAATTACGATGGAATCCGATTTCTATCAGACGGTTTTCGACAAAGAGGGAATCGCTCTCACCGTTCCCACAAAGGATGAACAGGGGTATATCCAGGATAAACTCTTCTCTGAAATTGAATTCGGCATCATCAGAGAGGAGACGAAAGCGGCCTTTCTTTCAATAATCGAGAGACACAGGTCAGAGGAAACAATCGACGGTGTAATCGCGGGCTGTACCGAATTGCCCCTTATTATTCGACAGGAAGATTTTACGGTGCCATACCTCGATACAACGGCCATTCATATTGCCGGTATCGTAGAGACATGCAATCGCCCATAAGAAACGAAACGGCGGAAAAGACCATGAGGATATGGGATATAGACACAGGGTTTTTAAACACGCCAGCCTTCTGGGAGAGCATCGGGAACTGCACGGCATCTACTCGATTATAACCAATGACAAAAAGGGCTATGCAAGACACCCCGAAACACTGCGCTGGAAAGGGTTCCTCGACGGTCTTGCGGTCCGCCACGGGATGCTTGTCGCCGAGATGACACTGAGGGGATTCAATCATCACAGTCCCATCGCAGGCGGAGGCCGGGGGGAAACATGGCCCCCCACATTTCTCGACGAACCGGAGGGACAATACGGAATTCTGAAAGTTAAATACCGGGACAAACCACCAGGTCGCATACCCCTGCCCGGTACGATCCACGCACTCTGGGCCAGTCATAAATACTCGATCATGGCGAGGGATTATAACCTCTACAGGAAATTCGGTCCCCTCGTTGCCCACAATGGGATTACCTTCCCCGAATTATCACTGGAGCTGACCGCTCTTCTGAGATCGGCGCCTCCCGTCACATCGCTGGGAAACGCACTGTTGCACATGTGGGGTCACGTATCAAAATTTTCTGAGACGAAACAGCCGGATAGTTCCCCGGGCGCCTTGCTCTGTGAAATTCAACAGCTGTCCTTCAGGCATACCCTTTCATATATGATTCAGTCCACGGCACTGGGAGAGTTGGCCTTCTGGATCGAGGTTCAAGACTGTTGATTGTATCGACTCGTGACCGCCGTTACCGTGCGATAATGCGATCTACGGACACGATTACGAAGTCGGACCTTGCCTTTATCGTGTACTTTTGTTAGTACCTTCAGAGAATAATGCCCTGTTGCCGCACCCAAGGGATAGAAGTGACACACATCACCTCCATCAGGAAAGAGGAATCTATGAAACGATTATTGATAGTACTCATTACTCTCGCTTTTATCCCTGCCGCGACAGCCCTGGCGGGCGATCGTGAGCCCGTCTTCACCATCAAGACATCTATGGGAAAAATTGTGGTAAAACTGTTCGCCCAGGATGCCCCCAAGACGGTGGCCAATTTTATCGAACTAGCCGAAGGGAAGAAGGAATTTACTGATCCCCGGACGGGACAAAAGGTCACAAGACGCTTTTACGATGACCTCACCTTTCATCGTGTCATGAAGGATTTCATGATCCAGGGAGGCTGTCCCCTCGGCACGGGAAGCGGCTCGCCGGGCTACACCTTCGAAGACGAAATCAACGCCGATCAGCTTGGATTGGATAAACTCAAGGCATTTAACCGGGAGAAGGGTCCCCATCCCTGGCTTCTGTGCCGTACTCAAGAGGATTTTGTCCGCATCGTTATGGCACCTCTCTATCAATCCATGGGTATCTCGTCTCAGGCGGCAATGAAAGAACGCGTTAAAGAAATAAGAGAGGAATTAATCAATCTCACAGTGAAGGATGTCTACATCAATGCAGGCTATCGATACAATCCGGCACTGAAGTCCCACGCGCCAGAGAGAGGGGTGATCGCCATGGCCAACATCGGCCCCAACACCAATGGCGCGCAGTTTTTTATCAATCTCGCCGATACACCATGGTTGACAGGAAAACATACTGTTTTCGGCATAGTAATCAAAGGTATGGACGTCGTCGATAGGATCGGAAATGTCGCCGTCGATCCCGAAACCAAAAAACCGAAGAAAGATGTAACGATACGGTCCATCAGGAGACAATAACGATGAAGCAACAGGGTGATAAGGCCGGATCAGGTCATAAGAGATGCAGAGAGGTCAGGTATCAGCTTTGGGGCTGGATACTTTTTATAATATGCGCCCTCTTTTTCATTGCCGCCGGCATAATAAACCGTGATCTATCGACCATTGCCGGAAGTATAATATTTCTCATCGCCTGTGTGTTCTTCATCATTCCCCTTTCAGCGAAATCGAACGAGGACCGGTGACAGCCCCAGTCAATGGCATGCACCTTTCAAGTAATTTCAATGTGTGAAAGTTTAAACGTATGAATGTGTAACTGTATTTAATTAGCTGCATAAACCAGATACACCAAACAGACCAGCAAACATCCTTGCCAATAGAAACGTCGGTGTTTATTTTATTCTCACAATGATTTTATAATCCCCCGGCTGGAAGCGTCAGGGGGGTGTCACTCTCATGACTGTCTGCGGCATCTCTCATACTGTACACGATAAAAGGAGAAATGGAGATCATCGATGAAAGAGTTTATCTGCTACTGTTTTGAATATACTGAATCGGACATTCGACAGGATGTTTTTCTCAACGGGGGAAAGTCACCCATCATGGATCGGATTATCGAAGCGCGAAAGCAGGGGACCTGCCAGTGTGATATCAAACACCCGAAAGGTACCTGATGTATTAATGATGTCCGCCGTGTAGTGGGCCAGGCACGAAGAGAAATAAAAGGAGACCTTGAACAATAACTGATTGATAAAGCACGGATGAAGGTAAAGGAAAGGCGCCGAGGATTCAAAGGAAATGATAAAATCGTTTACGGTTTACAGTTACCGGTTCACGGTTAAAAAAGATGGGATATGGGTGGCGACCATAGCGTAATTGAATTTTCAAGCAGACCGGCCACCCGCAGCACCATCGTCGATTACGGGAAAAATCTTCAGAACATCGAGCAGATTGACGCCCTTCTGGACAAGCAATCCCGATAGAGAACTTGTCATTTTCACCCCCACACAAATCTGCCCCGGGTGAGGCAGTGAGGGGCTGGATCATCTATCACGGGTGAACCGTGCGGCGCGGTGTTCTTTGCATACGCACTAGTGCTTTGTTATTCGATTACACTGTGGTGAAGGACAATATCTTTACCGGGAGCCACGGCTTGATACAATTCGGCCAATTTCTCAAGGCTTGGCATTGAAGTCCCCCGCTCGTATCGAGCATAGGCATTGCGCGACCTGGCACCCAGACGCTCGGCAGCTTCGGATAGAGAAAGGCCGCTCCTTTCACGCTGTCTTCGCAGAAACAGGCTGATCAGACCCCGTGGATCGTTTGAACTCACTTCGAAATCACCGTGCTTTCCCGGATGCACGGTAACTGAAAAATCAGAACGGTTCACCAAGGTTTCCATCAAATCTTTAACCATGACAAAAGCTTCCTTGCGTGTATGTCCTTGAGTCATGGCATCAAGAAGAGGCACCTCGGCAAGCCAGAAATTCCCGTCTTTGTATACTTTCCCGTAAAAACGCATATCAAATTTTCCTTTCAGCACGTCTGAGAATTGCTCTGGCAAGCTTTTCGTTTATCTCGTTGTGGCGAGGAATCGCTTCCTCGCGGTCTTCATCAGTCCAGATGTCATGGCGCTTACCATGCCGAAGAAACGCCCAACCTATCCTGCGGAGTGCATTTTCTAAGTCTCGTTTCTTCATAGGCTTACTGTACACCTATTTGTGTACATCGTCAAGGGTGAATGATCGGATCGGATCGCATAGCATCATTTACTACACATACTACTTGGCCGCTTTGTCGGCATCCCTGAGGGGGCTTTCATCCTTCATGTGGCCCCGCACCAGCGCACTCACCCCTTCAGTTCTCTTCTTGGACCATTTCAGGTATCGTCCGAGACGACCCACCATTTCGGCGCCCAGGAGATCATGCTTCGCGTAGCTGCTTCTGTCGCCCTTTTCGGTTCGCACAAAGGGCTTTCCGATATCATGAAGGAGGGCCGCCCATCTCATACGATGATCGAAGGGTACCTTCGCAACGACGCGAAGTGTATGTTCCCACAGATCGTAACGGTGATAGTTGCTGTTCTGATCATAGTGTTGCTGAAGGGATAATTCGGGAATAATAAAGGTAAAGATTCCCGTATCCATGAGATATCGCAATCCCGATTCCGCACCTGCCGTCATGAGGAGTTTGTCCAGTTCGGCAACCCACCGTTCCTTGCTCACCTCAAGAATTCTGTGGGCCGTTTTTTTCATGGCGCCCACAGTTTCCCCGTCTATGACAAAACCGAGTTGTGCCGCCAGCCGTGCCGCCCTCAGAATCCTCAGCGGATCTTCCTTGAAGCGCGTCACAGGCGTGCCTACACAGCGGATAATCTTCTCTGCGATATCCTCTCTGCCGCAGAAGGGATCAATAAACTTTTTATTGCGTCTTGCTATGGCATTTATCGTAAAATCCCGTCTGCTCAAATCGGCAGTGATATCATCGACAAAAGCCACCTGCGGTTTTCGGCTCCCCGTCTGGTAACTTTCAACACGAAAGGTGGTAATCTCCACAAGCTTGCCAGCCAGCTTGAGGCCGATGGTACCGAAGCGTTTCCCCACCAGGAATGGTCTTTTTTGCGCCTCCCGCACCTTTCGCTCTATATATTCCGGATCGTGGGGGGTGGAAAAATCATAGTCCGATGGTTCTCTTCCCATCAATTCATCCCTCACGGAACCCCCGACTTCATAGACGGGAGAGATAATCTCTTCGACTATTTCGGTAATCGTTTTCTGCTTACAAACCACATCATCCCGTGTCATTGTAATCGTTCCATCCTTTACATATAGTATCCGGCATATAACAGACGATTCACCTGTCGAAGAATTATAATGTGAACTGAATGGCGAGCGCTTTCTGCTTTGCCCCTTTGTGTCTCCCCCAAATTGAAACCATGCCGTCAGGCATCCATCTTACTTCTATCCCCGCTGGTAGAGGCCCAGCTCTTCCAGTACCTTGATCTTGGCGTCGATGAGCTGGCCGTGGTTTAGATAGAGCATGTTTGACAGCTTGTGGACAAGAAAATCCTCGTACTTGTCGAGATTTCCATCCGTATAGGCAATCCTCCACACCGTTTCTATAATAGAGGCCTTTTCCTCTTGCGTGTAATTCTGGTTGATCAGATTGGTAAATTGCCAGAGATCACGACTCCCCGCCAGCTCTTCCTTCGACGCATCGAGGAGAGCCGCCGCAATATCGTCGGACATATCAAAATCTTTACAGACAACAGATATAATACTATCACGTTCTTCCTCGCTGAAATCGCCGTCTATCTCAGCCATCTCCAGTAAAAGCGCACAGGTCGCTATGCGGATATCGTGTGGAGTATTGTTTTCTTTTTCCTTTGTTTTTCCAAAAAAGTTCTTTACCAAATCAATCATTGCATGTTTCGCCTTTCCCTTATTCCCTGCTCTTCCATTTCGCTATTGCTCTACAGAAAAAGTGCCCTAATGTCAAGCAACAAAGGTCTCGCTAAAGTATCACTTTATCGAATAACAGGGCAAAGAGTATAGATATAAGCTATTTGACTTATTCTTTTTATCAATATACTTAGACTTCAATAGTGATGAACCTGCAAAAAGCGATTAGAGTAATCCGTGTAATCTGCAAAATCTGTGGATTAAATTGAGGGAACAACAATGAAAAAAACAATAGACGCACGATTTGATTTTTTGAAAATTGCCCCCCTGTAATAGAGATTTGCCTTTTATTGTGTTATACTTTGGACTAAATGTATGAAATGGGCGTGTATTGTCTAATACCGTGTCCCCACCCCGTTTTCAGGTAAGAGAACCGGGAAGATTAGTATGGGAAGTTTATCCTGTTTTTTGTAACGTTCGAAAGGAGAAAGCCTAAATGAAAAAATCGATCAAGGGAACAAAGACTGAACAAAATCTATTAAAGGCATTTGCCGGTGAGTCGCAGGCACGAACACGATACACCTACTTTGCCGGTGCTGCAAAGAAGGAAGGATATCAGCAAATAGCCAACATATTCCTGGAGACGGCGGAAAACGAAAAGGAACATGCCAAGGTCTTCTTTAAATTTCTCGAAGGGGGTGAAGTTGAGATCACGGCGGCCTATCCTGCCGGCGTTATAGGCAACACGCTAAGCAACCTGGAGGAGGCAGCAGCGGGAGAGAAGATGGAATGGTCGGCACTCTATCCCGATTTTGGAAAGACTGCACTGGAAGAAGGGTTCTCCGAAGTCGCCCAAGCCTTCGAACAAATCGGAATGGTTGAAAGCTTTCACGAAGGCAGGTACAGAAAATTGGCACAGAATGTAAAAAAGGGAACCGCCTTTGGGAAAAAAGCCCCTGTAAAATGGCACTGCATCAATTGCGGCTATATCCATGAAGGCACAACGGCACCGGACGTGTGCCCCGCCTGTAAACATCCCCAGGCCTATTATGAAGTAGCGGCGGAAAATTACTAAACCGGGAAAGATTAACACAAACAAGCAGGACACCTGATATCAGACGACGTCAGGTGTCTTTTTTCCATCACCCCCCGGCAGTCTGCGGAAAGGCGGTATTGCTGTAGAGATATTCCACCTTTTCCTTATGCCTCAGTTCCTCATTGGCCATCCTGGATAACATCTCTCTGACATCTCCCTTGGGATGCAGTTCGGCAAGAGACAGGTAAAAATTGTATGACATCAATTCCCTGTGCGCCGCCACGAGATAAACATCCTTGCTTTCCATATCCTTTTCGATATCGGGTTTCTCCAAGTGTTCGGCCACTTTGTAATTGACCAATTCAGTCAATCGCAACGCCCCCGGGCCATAGCTGTTGTCACGATATTCTTCCAGATATTCCAGATGCCCTTTCTCCTCTCCCGCAAGAAATTTCAGCGTATCTTTCACATCCTTCGCCTCTACCTTCTTGCTCAGATTCATGTAAAAATCAAAGGCATCCTTTTCCTTCCCAATGGCAATCTCTAAAATCGCATCCAGCGATTTCTCTCCCATATCCATCCCTCCTCTTTTTGGATTATGTTACTGAACTGATGGGTGTGATCCCACAACCTGTCCTTCACAGAGATTGCAGACATTATATCACAGAAGATCGATGATACCGTAAAGAATTATCCTATTGCGAAACGCAGCGTCAATCAGCATGAATGCCCCTGATTAATTACACAAGGGATCATTCATCCGTGTCCACTCTTTCACCGAGGTAATACCGGTCGTTTACTGTGCTACAGACGACATTGTTCATGATGAGAAACTCCAGGGCCTTGAGCTTGTAATTTTTCATACCGGACTCGTAATGCTGTTCATCCACGTGGGGAAGCCTGATGGCCGTGGCGGGATCGACGGCCCCCTTCTTCTTTAGATTTTCGATGATAACGTCACAGGCACGCCGCTTCCTCCAGGCGGCACCGAAATAGATCAGAAATACGAGGGCAATCAACACTGTAAGAATGGCAATATCTACGATATGTTGAATCATAAGAAAGAATCCTTCTCCTTATTGTCAGACAGGACGCACCCTACCCCTCACTTCTTAAAAAGAGACTCCAGCTTCCCCTTAGCATCCTTCTCTTTATTCATGATTTGCACCACCACTGGGGCATCACTGAAGGTAAAATATTCGCAGAAATTGCTCCTGTTTTTATCGACTACCCGTTCCGCCTGGGGTTCATGACACTGATTATAAGCCGAAGGGCTGTAGAACATATAATTATAGCATACATGGATATCGCTGCCGCAGAAGGGGCAGGTCTCCGATCTCCCCACCTTCGCTTTAATATCAAGTTCTTTTTTGCATTTATAGCAACGCGTCTTCACCATACTTCTCCTGACAAACATTCTCTTACAACTTTTTCTGTAACACCTGCGCCCCTATGTGAATAAGATCCCAGGCCCCGCCAAAGGGCGGCGCATAGGCAAGATCCATAAAGGCCACATCTGCGAGATCCATACCGGCCCAGAGGCAGGCGGAGAGCGTATTTATTCGACCGACGGCGCCCGAATTTCCTATCGCCTGGGCGCCCAGCAGCTTTCCCGTTTTTTTATCGGCCGTTATCTTCATACCCAGTTTTTCCTTCTGTATATTCAGAGAACCGGCAATGGGAGACCCCCAGACAATCACACTGACAGGAACAAGTCCCGCCCTGTATGCGGCCTGTTCGTCCAGTCCCGTGGCCCCCAGTTCCAAACCGAAGACCTTAAATGACTGGGCACCTACAATCCCCTCGAATCTGGCGGGAACGCCCCCAATATTACGCCCGGCAACTCGTCCCTGTTTGTTGGCAATATCTCCCAGGGGAAGATGCATCCATCGTTTAGCAATCCGGTGATAGGACTCACAGCAATCCCCAGCGGCATAAATGCCCTCCTGTGACGTCTTCTGATAATGATCGACGGCAATGGCACCGGAATCACCCAGTGTGCATCCCGCCTGTTGGGCCAGAGTGGTATCGGGTTTTACACCGAGGGTCAGCAGTATAATATCCGCCTTGAATTTACCATCATTGGTGAATAAATGAAGCTCGCCGCTGGCGACCTTGTCGATGGCCCGAAGCTGTCTCCCCGGGATAAAAGATATCTGATTTTTTTGAAGTTCCTCAAGAACGACGGTCCCAAATTCCTTATCCCACCTGCTTGCGGGAAGCGAGCCCCGATAGACAATCGCAGTCTCTACACCGATTTCCGAAAGGGCCTCGCTCATTTCCAAGGCGATAAAACCGGCGCCCACAATAATGGCTTTTTTGCACCCCTTCTCTTTTATGTAGGCCTTTATATCGATGGCGTCCCTGAGATTCCTCAGAACAAAGACACCCTCTTCATGCATGCCGCGTATGCCGGGCATGTTGGCCGTCGCACCAGTTCCAAAGACGAGTGTATCATAGGAAAGTTTTTCTCCGTCTGCCAGTCCTACTTCCCCTTTTTTGGTATCTATTTCTTCGACAGTCGTCTGTAACCTGACGTGTATCCCCGTCTCCTCGAACTTTTCGGGAGTCCGTGCCACCATCCTTTTTTCATCCTTGATTACATCACCGATGTAATAGGGCATCGGTCAGGCAGTAAAGGATACAAACTCGCCCCGCTCCAGAATGGTTACATTCAACGAAGGGTCTCTCCTTTTTGCCTCTGCCGCCGTCGAGGGTCCGCCGGCGCCGCCCCCCACTATGACGAGATTTTTGCCCATGATGTACCTCCTGTCTGTAAAATCTATTATAGTAAAAAAATCGCACTCTATCCCCGCAGAGAAAATCCGAAAGAGCAGGGAATATCTAACAAAAAAGCTAATGTACTATATGCCATAGATGGGTCATTGTAAAGGAACTGATTGAATTTCAAAAACCCTTGACCGGTAATTTTTATAGGAGTATGCTTCCTTCAGTTCCGTTAAACTTGAGCATTCCTTCAATTACTGCCATTTCTTTTTCGACGGAAAACTGAAGCTCTGAACAGGCATCTAATCCTCCAGCTTTTCACTTGAATTCTCGAACCCTCGTCTTCGACATCACCCCTTTGTTTTGCCCTGATTATTACATCGGCAACAATATATGATAAAGCGTCATTCCCGCTTTCCCCTTTGTCATTCCCGCGCAATTATAGGCGGGAATCCAGGATAAGACTGGATGCCCCCGCATCAAGTGCGGGGCAGGCTTATCAAGTCCGGCATGACAGTTGATATGTTTAATTGACGGTTTCAGATTTGATCCTATAGTAGTGGAGCCGGTTCCCGGCCGACCTGGTATCTACCGCCTCCTCGACGGGCTCACCGGTGGAGCGCCTACAAATTAACAGGCACAATGGAGGTGGAAGTAATCATACAAAACCTGAATGGAAGAGATCCTCTT
>CAYMYS010000052.1:0-20045 GCA_964394725.1 uncultured Syntrophaceae bacterium | reverse complement strand
TGAACTCTTCCAAGCTCGATCAATAATTTACGAAAATTAAAAAAGTCTCCCTTTAATTTCATATCGACCATTATAAATCCAGATTTGCCTGCAAGGCTTTTCATGATCGGTTTCACCGAAAGAACCTCGAAGCCGAACTTTTTCGCTATTTTCTTAAATTCAGATGGAATGCTGCTGATTTTAGATTTGGGAAGTTTCTTCCTTTTGGGAAGGGGCAATTTTCCCGGGATATATGCCTTTTCCTTCTTTAGAAATTTTTGATAGACGGGCATCAATACATTTTGTGATTCTACACTGTTGGTTATTGTGGCGATTTTCGCGTCGAGGGCATCTAATGATTTCATGGAAGGATAGACAGCGAAAAAGAAAAACCCCATAACAATCATTAGACAGATAGCGAGATAGGCCGCACTGCGAGCAGGAATCCAGTCGAATGTAATATGTTTCATATCAGGCCTTAGCAAGATTAATATTTATTATAAAATGAAGCACCTTTTCCCTGTTGCGGCTCTCCTTATAGCTCTTATAAACCTGGGCAGTCTCAAAGATCAAAGAATTTTGAAACTCCAATACATATTCGGCCAGGACAGATTCAAATTCTTTCGGGTCGCCGGTTACAAGTCCATCCACTATAAGTAGTCTTGTATTCTTTTTATCTACCTTATCCGATACCGACCCCATTTTCGCCTTTATGCTGAGAAGACTAATGCTTTCCGGTGTCAGTGCAGCCAATTCGCCGATAGTGGCAATCCCCAGATATCTTTTCCCGTATTCCTGCAGAACCTTCCGTTCTTCTTTTGCTTTTTGAACCATCGGTTGAATTGTCTTTTCATCCACCTGAACCCCTTTGACCAGATTGTTTTGAAGACCGGCTATCATTCCCCTCTTCTGATCTGCAACGTAACCAAACACTAGAACAGAACCGATGGAAAGAGCCATGAGAAAAGCAAAGGTAGAAAATATCACGCGATTCAGCAGCTTAATCCTCGCCTGCTCTTCCTTATCCTTATGTGTAAAGATCAAATTCGGTGTTTGAAATAAGTTCGATAGTGCAAGTCCCAGGGCGGGAGCAAAAGATGTCCTCTCGGCGATAGAAGTATCGGAAGTAATCTGGTCAACAAAGGGACTCTTGGGATCAAAAGGATCGAGCACATCTTTTTCTATGCCCAACTGGTCGCCGATAAAATCTACTACGACGTTGAAAAGATCCGCCGAAATGGAAATATATATTGCATTTATTTTTTCATTCCCCAGTGTGACAGTGTAATGTTCAAAGGTCCTTTCTATCTGCCTCACCAGCCTTTCCAGGGAGGGATGAATCAAATTAAATAGCTCGTGCTGATCAATTCCAAATCGTGCCCTTAACTCGGACCCCGAATCTAAATTGATAGTATGGAGCAATTCCCTTGCTTCATCGATATCCATTTCGACATCAATCATTAACTGTGGTGAGGTACCATCCACAGCAGGCTGGAATTCATTGTGTACGGCATTTCTCCTCGTTTCGTTGTAGTTTTGCCTCAGCGCTTCAACCATGCTGTTGACCCCTGCTTTTATGCCGCGAGTCACCACAAGATTGCCCTTGGAGAATATGTCGATGCGAGACCATTCTCTGCCGATATAGAGCGCAGAGACCGTTCGCCCAAAGGTGGGGATCCAGTTTGTCCTGAATATATTTTGGATTGCAAAGGGGGCAATTGTAAGACCGGCCAGGGGTATACCTGCACTTCCAAAAAGATTCTCCGCATATCTGATTTCTTGTTTTGGAACAGTGTAAACGATGACTTCCAGTTTCGTTACGGCGCCTTCTGTCACCTCTTCCTGGACATCGAAATCAAAAACGACTTCTTTCTCATCGAAGGAGAAATTCTTCTTTGCCGTCCAGAAAACGGCATTTTCAATTTGTCTTTTTCCCACTTTTGGTATTCGAATCTGCTGCAACTCGACATTAGCCGAAGAAAGGAGTGCCCAAAAGCTTGTATTCTTTATCGATCCGCTGAACGTTATGATCTCTTTTCGCAAAAAGCCTGCAAGGTCTCCTATACTGTTGAGATTCACGCCCTGCAAGGGTACTTTTCTGTAATCCAGCAATCTCCATACATCATCAGAAGGATTCGCTACCTTGACCAGCCGTAGTTCGGTGCTACCTATATCTATCCCTACAGAAATTGATTTTTTCAGTGACTTATCTCTGGAAAAGGATATCTTGCTCCCCCCCTTTGATCTCAGTGTACCGTCACTGCCTGAAACCATTCCCCTTTTGCCGTCATTTCTAATGATATCGAGCAATTTTTCTGTCGATGAAATCTCTTTTTCAGAAGCCATTGTATCTTTCCATTAGGTGATTACTCTTCCCCAGGTTAAAAGAAACTCCATGGGCCCTTTACTTTTGTTTTCAACCCCTGAACGTACCCCTTAGGTTAGATTGTAAATTTTTTTATAGTTACCCAACCCGTCTGGTTTGTCAAACTATTTTTAAATATCGCTAACTTGCCAACTTATCTTCTATTCTAATTCCCCTTTTTCTTGATTTCCGAGACCCGCATATTATATCCTTGTTGAAACTTGAAATCCCGATCCCGGATGCGCTCATCATGATTAATTCCATATCAAAAAAAGAAGTTGTCACAATCCTTGAAGACATCGGCATATTACTCGATTTGAGAGGAGACAATCCCTTTAAGTCACGGGCTTATAACAGAGCTGCACGAAACATCGAGGCAATTGATGAGGATCTCCATCTCCTCGTTGAAAGGGATGCACTTTCATCTATAGAGGGAATTGGAAAAGCCCTCGACAAGAAGATTCGAGAGCTTATCACCACGGGAGGCATGGAATATTATGAACAATTAAAGGCCTCTGTCCCCCGGGGGCTCACAGAAATGCTGAATATCCAGGGGCTGGGACCTAAAAAGGTGAGCACTCTCAACAAAATACTGGGAATTGAGACTATGGGCGAGCTTGAATATGCATGCATGGAAAACAGGCTCGTTGAACTCCCGGGGTTCGGCAGGAAAACACAGGATAAAATCCTGTCTGGAATAGTACACCTCAAAAGGTATAAAGAAAGGCGCCTCTACGCACACATTATAGAAGAGGCCGAAGGCCTGCTCACGCTTTTAAAAAACAACGAAATGGTTATATCTGCGAGCCTTGCCGGTTCTGTAAGGAGACTCTGCGATACGGTAAAGGCTATCGACCTTCTTGTCTCAACTGATAATCCGTCAGTGATAGAGAAATTTTTCATATCCCTGCCCCATATCGACGAAATTATCGATAAGCATACAAATCGAATCGTCGTTCTATTGAAGTCGGGCACGCACGCCTGTCTTCACATGGTAAATCCTCAACATTTCCCCTATGCTTTATACACCCTTACGGGCAACACAACACATAGGGCTGTCATGACAGAAAGGGCCAACAGATTGGGCATAACGATGAAGGAATACGGACTTTCCAGAGGAGGCACAGAGGTACCCTGTTCCAGCGAAGCAGACATTTTTTCTACCATCGGTATGTCATACATCCCGCCGGAACTCCGGGAAAACATGGGAGAAATCGAAGCAGCAGAAAACAATGAGATTCCCCCTTTGATCAAGGGATCAGATATCAAGGGTATTTTTCATATACACTCGACAGACAGTGACGGATCGGATACGATTGAAAGGATGGCGCATTATGCGAAAACGCTGGGGATGGAATACATCGGGATCTCCGATCATAGTAAATCCGCCTATTATGCCGGGGGACTTTCAGTAGACGATATAGGAAGACAGCACGAAGTGATCGACAGGCTCAACGATGGAGAGCAAATTTTTCATATTTTCAAGGGAATTGAATCGGATATCCTCCCCGACGGCAGCCTCGACTACGACGACAACATTCTGGATGGCTTTGATTTTGTCATTGCAGCCGTACATTCCCGCTTCACAATGCCTGAAGACGAAATGAATAGCCGCATCATGAAGGCCCTTGAAAATCCTTATACGACCATGCTTGCCCACCCTACGGGCAGGCTTCTTCTTGCACGGGAAGCGTACCCTGTCGACGTGAAAAAAATCATTGACCATGCGGCAAAAACAGGTAAGATCTGCGAACTGAATGCCAATCCGCACAGACTCGATCTGGATTGGCAATCATGCAAATACGCAAAAGATCGTGGCGTAAAGATCGCCATCAGTCCCGATGCGCACAACGTCGATGGACTTAACCATACTGAATTCGGTATTAACATAGCGAGAAAGGGATGGCTGTCGCCTTCAGATTGTATTAACTGTCTCAGCCTCAGGGAAGTCAAACAATTCCTGTCAAGATAATGACATATGACGTCCATGACTACAGAAAAAACGAAAAAACAATGCATCGGCAAGAAATTCCTCTGTTTTCTATTGACAAGATAAATAGTGATACAATATATTGCAACTACGTTTCCACCCACAAACTGCACAATCTCAGAGCATTACGGGTAAATTGCTTCGAATCCAATTGTTCCTGCGTTGAACAGGGAAACAGATTATCATTCCTTGATGACACACCTTATGGCGTTTTCTCACAAGGGGCGCTTGATTCATAGAGACTGACAATACAAATAATGCCGAGGAAGGAGTTGATATGAATTTCGAACTGTCGGAAGAACTGAGAATGCTGAGGGATATGTCATCAAAGTTTGCAAACGCAGAGATTGCTCCCCTTTCTCATGCATGTGACGAAGAAGAAAGATATACCCCCGAAATTCGGATAAAGGCGGCCGAAAACGGTCTTGTCGGCGCCTGGATACCTGAAGAATACGGTGGTGCGGGTATCGGGTTCCTGGGAAATACCATCATTACAGAGGAAATTTCCAGGGTGGACATGGGGATCGGAATCAATGTCTGTGTTGCATCTTTCGGTTGTGAGGCAATCTATTTTTTCGGAACGGAAGAGCAGAAGAAGAAGTATCTCCCCCCCATCTGCAGTGGCGAGCAGGTCAGCGCCGGTGCCTTTTCGGAACCGAATGCGGGAACAGATGTGGCCGGTTATCGGACAAAGGCCGTAAAAGAAGGGAACAATTACACCATCAACGGCAATAAGATGTTTATAACCAATGGAACCGTCTGTGACTGGATGGTAGTTCAGTGTATTACAAATCCTGAGGAAAAAAGACACCACAGTTTCAGCCAGATCATTGTACCGGCCAATGCCGCCGGTGTTATCCGAAATAAAATCCACGGCAAAATGGGTATCAGGGCAAGTGATACAGCGGAAATCGCCTTCGAAGATGTAACTGTGCCGCGTGAAAACCTTGTCGGTGAAGAGAAGAAGGGGTTTCGTCAACTGATGCATTTCTTCGATGTTACACGGGTCATGGTTGCCGGCCAGGCCATCGGCCTTTCCCAGGCGTGCCTGGATGAATCTATAAAATATTCCAAAGAGAGGACTGCCTTTGGCGCCCCCATAGGCAGTTTTCAAGCCACCATGACAAAATTGACTGAAATGGCAGTACGCATAGAAGCCTTAAGAAATCTTGTCTATAAGGCTGCCTGGTCGTTAGACGAAGGAAAGCCCGATTATCATCTGGCCGCAATTGCCAAGTATTACGGCGGACAAACGGCGGTCTTCTGTGCCAACGCCGCAGTCGAAATACATGGCGGCTACGGCTATATTGATGAATATAAGGTACAGAAATTGTACCGGGATGCCAAAATTCTCGAACTTTATGAGGGCACCAAGGAAGCTGAAATTATGACCATCGGCCGAACATTGTTGTCCCAATAGACCTATTTTCTATAACAATATTGCTATTAAACTAAAACCTGCGGCATTATAAGAAAGGAAGACATCATGACACTCACGAAAGCCGAAATAGTACAGAATCTTAATACAAATACGGAATTTTCGAAGGAGAAATGCGCTAAGTTGGTTGAATGCATTTTTGAATTCATCAAAAATGATCTGGGGAAAGGGAAAGACGTACTTATTTCAGGATTCGGTAAGTGGTCGGTAAAAGACAAGAATCCACGAAAGGGGAGAAATCCTCAGACGGGAACGTCTCTCATGCTGGATGGTCGGCGTATTATTACTTTCAAATGCTCACGCAAGTTGAAAGAGTCACTCAATTCCGGTTCCTAGCAACTCATATCAGTATGTTGAATCATATATTTTTTACGTCTGAAGTAGTCGCCTATGATCTTTTCATGATCGAACATCAGTGGTTTCGGGATCTTTTCCTCTCTGAATACTCCAATATCAGAGGCATCGTCGGCCGCTTCAGGGACACCGTTGCCTTTAGCGATGTAAACAGTTGAAATTGTATGGTGCCTGGGATCTCTATCGGGGCTTGAATATGTATGAAGTTGTTCCACGAGAGTTACATCCAGCGATGTCTCCTCTCTTGCCTCTCTTATGGCGGCATCTTCCATCGATTCTCCATAGTCCACGAACCCACCGGGAATTGCCCAGCCTCTTGGTTCGTTCTTTCTCATTATCAATACTATTTCATCTCCCTCCATCTCGATGATAATATCGACAGTCGGCAGGGGATTTACATAAAACTCCATCTCGGCACCGCAGTGGTTACATATTTTTTTTACTTTACAAGACACCTGTAATCCTTTCCCTCCTGGATTGAAACTCCCCGCAGCGATTTGCGCGGGAATGTTCTCGCCTTTTTGTCCATAAATACATTGAAAATCATATTAATTAACGATAAGCAGCCTGTCAAGAACAGATTTTCTTGACAACTCACCGGTAATTATCTAACTTGCAATGGTAAATCTTTTGTCCGGGGGAAATATGAGCGGTGTACTGATTGTAACTCATGGCAAATTGGGTCAAGAATTAATCAAGGCTGCCGAGTTGATTAGGGGAGAAATGACGGGAATGATCTCGATTTCTGTGGATGCCAGGAAGGGTGTGGAAGACCTTAAAAAGGAAATTACGACTGCCATCAAAAAGGCCGATTCCGGTAAGGGTGTCTTAATCCTGACAGATCTTTTCGGCGGAACTCCTTCGAATATTTCGCTCTCCTTCCTGAAAAAAGGTAAGGTTGAGGTAGTTACCGGTGTCAATTTGCCCATGCTTCTGAAAATATCGGAGATCAGTAAAGAAACGACACTGATCGATTTTGCCGATTCCATTAAAGATTACGGTAAGAAAAATATCCGCCTTGCCAGTGAAATTTTAAACAAGAAAGTCGGCACCTAATTTTTCCAATGGACTATATTTTGATTCGCGTTGACAACAGGCTCATTCACGGACAGATAATCGAAGGATGGCTTCCCTTCCTCAAGTCGACTCGTATTATCGTGGTAAACGACGAAGTAGCCACGGATCTCTTCAGAAAAACGGTCCTCGAGATGGCGGTGCCCTATGATGTTGAAGTCCTGGTATATACGGTAGAAGAATTTTCCAATGCGCGCACCCATGAAGAGAGCGACGGGAAACGAACGATTGTCCTCTTTGAAAATATCATCGATGTCTTGAAAGCCTACGCCTTGAATTTCCGCTTTGACAAACTGAATATAGGTAATGTGCACAGTGAAGAGGGTAAGATTTGCTTCACGCCATCCATATTCCTCAATGAAGGGGATGTGAAAGACCTGATGTGGCTCATAGATCTGGGAGTTGAAGTAGAAGTGAGATCGGTACCAAGAGATAAGCCCATCGATTTTCGTGATGTCGCAAAAAAGATCAAATTTTAATATTGCTTTCCTTTACACAGGGATTGATGCATGTTGATTAAATCAATTGAAGTGGCAATTGCAGGGGGGATTTTATGTCTTGACAGGGTTTTTCTACAAGCCATGATATCGAGACCGCTTATTGCGGGTCCCATTATAGGGGCTCTCCTCAATGATCCTTATACAGGACTGATAGCAGGGGCCTTCGTGGAGCTGATATGGATTGACCGATTGCCCATAGGAAACCATATCCCGCCAAACGGATCAGTCGTCGCCATTCTGATAACAGCAGGCTCCATCTTGGCAGGAAATCAGCTGGGACAGTTATCACAGAGTCTCTTTGTCTTCGCCTTTCTCTTGTTCCTGCCTGTGGGACCTATAGGAAAGAGAGTTGAATCATTGATAAAGAATTCTAACAACCTTTTGTCAGAAAAGGCCATGGAAGCCGCACGGGATGGCAACATTAAAGGGATTTTCCGCCTCCATATCTCAGGCCTGTTGAAAACCTTTCTCAGTAACATTGTCCTCATCTTCATACCGCTGATAGTCGGTTTCGCGATTCTTTTATGGTTATACCCCCTTCTTCCGGTCGTACTATTGAAAGCCCTCGACTATACCTATTTCGTCATCCCCCTTGTCGGTGTAGCCGTTGCCCTCAATACCATCAAATTGCGTGGAACCGTGCCGCTATTTTCCGGGCTCTTTTTGATTTTAACAGTCATAGTGAATATTTTCTGATATCATCGCCCACACTCTACAGGTCAAGGAATACATGAAAATACCTGACATCAAAGACATAATGGTGAGTCATATGGAGGCCAGTGACCTGGATGAGGTGCTTGCCATCGAAAAGGCATCCTTCCCTACACCGTGGTCTGAAAACATGTTTCTTGAAGAACTCTATTTTCCCCTCTGTTATGATCTTGTAGCCGAATTGGATGGAAAGATTGTCGGTTATATCAGCTTTATCATTATCATTGATGAAATCCATCTGAGAAATATAGCAATCCGTGAAGACATGAAAAGATACAAGATAGCCTCAAAACTGATGTGCGAGATGTTCAGAATATCTATTGAAAAGGGAGCAAGCTGGTGCACCCTTGAGGTGAGGAAATCAAATCATTTCGCATTAGGGATGTACAAAAAGTTTGGTTTTGTGATAAGTGGGGTGAGACCTCGCTATTATTCAGATACACATGAGGATGCCCTTATCATGGAAAAAACAATTTAATAATAAAGAGTTTTGAACTGAACAGCGAGCGCATTCCCCGCTGCTTGCGGCGGGGTTAGCGAGCGAATATAAAATAAAACAATTCCTTAACAGTCGGAGATTCCCAGCAACTTGTTGCGGGGAGATTCAATTTTAAATGCTTAATGTTTAATTAAGAAAGCATACTTCCTTCGTCCAACACTAAGCATTCAACATTTTGACTACTTGTAAGGTGTACATGAAAACAGTTACCACGGGAAAGATCCTTTTTAACAGACAATTATTCAAAGAATACCATCTGATGGGATTGAAGGTACCGGCGTACTTTCAGGAGTCCCTACCGGGCCAGTTCGTAATGCTCAGGGTTCCCGGAAGGAATTTCCCATTCCTGGGAAGACCACTCAGTATATATTCACTCTATATGCATCAGACAGATAGCGTCATTGAAATACTCTATCGCATCGCGGGAAAGGGAACGGATCTCTTTGCCCACATGAAGAAAGACGATGACGTAAGCGTCCTGGGCCCCCTTGGACGTGCCTTCGATGTTCAGGCAGAAGGGAAGCATATCATCCTCGTTGCCGGCGGCGTCGGTGTGGCACCCCTCTCATTCCTTGCTGAGCACTATGGCAGGCTGTTCCCCGATGATACCTTACACATTTCCTGCTATCTCGGTGCGAAAAGCAGCGACACACTTATCGGCCTTGAACGATTGGAACATCTGTGTTCCCACGTGAAGATAAGTACGGACGACGGCAGCGCCGGATATCACGGTCTTATAACCGATTTATTCGATAGGGATTTTCTGTCTTCCCCTCATGAAGATGCCTTCATATATGCCTGCGGCCCCCATCAGATGATGAAAAGCCTCGCCCATATCCTGGAAAGACACCCCTGTGAATGCCAGGTATCTGTTGAAGAGAGGATGGCATGCGGCATAGGCACCTGCCTTGGATGTACCGTCGTCATAAAATCCGACAAGACTAAACAAAAATTCGTACGGGCCTGCAAGGAGGGCCCCGTTTTCGATATTAAAGCGATAGACTGGGATTGAAATGAAAAATATGACTGTCGATATCGGAGGGCTCGTCATAAAGAACCCCGTTATGACCGCCTCGGGAACCTTCGGATATGGCGAGGAATATGCGCCCTATCTTGATCTGGAACGATTGGGCGCCATCATTGTGAAGGGACTCTCCCTCAAGCCGAAAGCGGGCAACTATCCCCCACGGATTATCGAAACGCCGTCGGGCATGCTCAATGCCATAGGTCTCGAAAATGTAGGCGTGGAAAGCTTCATAAAAGAAAAACTTCCACCCCTCAAAGAACTTGCAGTTCCCATCATTGCCAACATATTTGGAGAAACAGTGGAAGACTATATGAAGGTCGCTGAAATCCTGAGTGAGGCCGGTGGGGTTTCGGGACTGGAGATTAACATATCCTGTCCGAATATAAAAAAAGGGGGTATCGACTTCGGTACCGATCCCGATCTGGCCTTTGAGGTGACGCGCTCAGTCAAGAAGGTCACCCATCTGCCCGTTATTGCCAAACTGACGCCCAATGTTACGGATATAACGCTCATAGCAAAAAGCGTCGTCGATGCCGGCGCAGATGCCGTCTCCCTCATCAATACACTGAAAGGGATGTCCGTAGATATAGTAAAGAGGATTCCTCATTTGAAAAACATCACCGGTGGATTATCGGGACCGGCAGTGAAACCGGTTGCCCTCAGGATGGTCTGGGAGGTTGCCCGGTCGATTTCCGCCCCGGTGATAGGTCTCGGAGGAATCATGAATGCCGAAGATGCGCTGGAATTCCTCATCGCAGGCGCAACTGCCGTACAGGTAGGAACGGCCAACTTCATCGACCCCGGTGCGACGATGAATATTCTCGATGGGATAGATCGATATATGGAAGAAAAGGGTATCGACAATATCACAGATCTGACAGGGAGCTTGAGGACATAGGGGTCAGGTCTCAACATTTGACATTTTTATGCTCTTGGAAAAATCCCACAGTCTCTTCTCAAAAATGTCAAATGTTGAGACCTGACCCCCTCAGAGGTAGTCTTCCATCTTCTCTTTTTCCAGTATTTCTACCGCCTTTTTAACGTCCTGTGAAGACCCCCTTTTACAGACCATTATCGAGTCCTCCGTTTCCACAACAATGATATCCTTTACTCCAACGAGTGTTACCAGTTTATGGGGACTGTAAACAAGGTTTGCCGACGATTCAACGGATATGTGGCTTCCGATCACCGCGTTTTCATAGTGATCCTTATCAAGTATCTCCCACAGCGCGTCCCAGCTCCCTATATCGCTCCAGCCGAAGTTCCCCTTGATCAGGAGAACGTTGTCCGCCTTTTCCATGACGCCGTAATCTATGGAAATCGGTGTTACACCCTCATATATATCGTGTATTTTTTCCTTTTCCCCCTTGGATCCGATGGCGCCTTCCATCTCCACAAGGGCTTCATAGAGGTCGGGAAGAAGGCGCTCTATCTCTTCCAGAATGGTTGATACCTTCCATATAAACATTCCGCTGTTCCAGAGGAAATTACCATCCTGAACGAATGCCTGTGCCGTCTCTATCTCGGGTTTTTCACGGAAGGACCCTACACCATAAATATCTCTCCCCCCTGCCGTGCCGACCCTTTTCCCCTTTTCGATATATCCGTAGCCCGTCTCGGGTCCTGTGGGTGTAATCCCGATTGTAATGAGTGATGATGTTCTCTTCGCCATTTCACCTGCAGCTGCAAGTGTTTCTATGAACTCTTTTTCTCCCCTAATGAGGTGATCGGCAGGTAAAACTACCATGGTGTCATTTGGGTCCTTTTTCTTCAGATAGAGAGATGCCAGACCGATACAAGGAGCGGTATTTCTCCCCATGGGTTCAACGATAATATTTTCACGAGGCAGGTTCGGAAGCTGTGCCGCCAGATCGTCTGCATGAGTGGCTACTGTCACGACATAGATATCGTCTTCATCAATGTAAGATTTTATCCTGTCCACCGTTTGCTGGATGATCGATCTTTTACCGGTAATATTCAGTAAATGTTTCGGCTTCTTCGTTCTACTTAACGGCCAGAATCGCGTCCCTCTGCCCCCTGCCATGATTACTGCAAACATACCATTCACCTCCGTGAATAATTATTAATTTTGAATTTTTAATGCTTAATTACAAAACCCATTAACATTAAGCATTAACCATTAAAAATTCAACTTTAGGAATTAAGCATTCCTCTTAAATTTCTTCCTCTGAAAAGGGAATCGTCACCGCGTATATCCCCCCTTCAACAACGGCACGCAGGGAATATTGATTCTTTTCAAAAACCTTCATCATCGACTTGTTATCCGTCAGAACATCGGCCGTGAAGCCTTTAATACCCCTGGACTTTGCTATATTGATGAGTAATTCAAAAAGATAGGTACCCACGCCTGATCCCTGATATTTTTCATCCACAATAAAGGCCACGTCGGCAGATCGTCCATTGTCAGATTTTACGTAGCGGCCTTCCGTGATTAAACGTTCTGCTCCTCCGTCCTCTAAAATCCCCACTATTGAAATGGTTCGCCCATAGTTTATATTGACATATTCCTGCATCTTCTTGTGAGGCATGGTCTTTATGGGGCTGAAGTATCGGTAGTAAACCGCCTTATCTGAAAACCGGTAGAACAGTCGTCTCATGTCATCTTCATCGGAAGGTTTCATGACCCTGAAATGGACGATCATATTATCTTTAAAGGTGTGGGTATAGGCTATGTCGCCCGGATAGAGATGCCCCGATTCGGACAAGTATATCTGATCGGAAAAAATGATATTCCCATCCTTTGCCTTTTTGACCAGGCCTTCCCTGTCGTCGGGATGGGCAATATCGATCAACGCCAGGGCCCTTTCCCGAACCGTCCGTCCCTTCAGATATGCGATGCCGTATTCTGTGGCAATCAGATCGAGTGATATGGTGTCGGTAAACTGATTTGGATAATTCTCAATTGAAGGAAGAATATTTGGATCACCCTTTAAGTTTCTGCTGGGAAGCGCAAATACTGTCTTACCACCATGCGATAATGCGGCACCTTCGAATAGTTCCGCAGCCTCTCCGGGTCCGATAGCAATGCTCCCCTTTCCTATGTGAAGGGCAACCCGGCCCGATAGATCCACCTTCCGTGCCGGTATTACGCCGACAAATTTATCATTATAGCCTATATTTCTTGAATCGGCGCAGACATCGAGTCCCTGAAACTCTATCGCGGGATTGTGGTGTAACCAATCCATGAGTTCCGGTGTGCCCTGAGCGTAGGAGACTACCGTTTTGCCCCTGAAATATCTTTTACGTCTGTTGGTAACGGCGCCGCTTTTCATGAGGTCCATGACAGTGTCGGTCATCATCAATGAGTGCACGCTCAAATCCTTTTTATTGCGAAGATGTTTTCCCAGTTCCTCAAATAAAGGCCCCACGAAAAAGGAAAGACAACTCCCGTCTTCAATAATGGAGGCGACATTTGCGGCCACTTTATTAAATATGTCATCATCGGGCCATCGTGGAAAATAGAGGGGGGGATCGGCAGACATGACAAAACAGTCGAATTCTCCGGCATTGACAAGCGTATCTCCCAGTGTGAAGGGAATCTTATTATTCAGCACCCCTACAACCAGTGAGGCCTGTTCCATGGCATACCGGGCAACATCCACTGAAACTCCCAGACTTGCCATTCCCTGCTTGTCGGGCGGGGTTATCTGCACAAAGGCCGCATCAATCCGTATGACACCGGATTTAAAAAGTTCAGGTATGCGGGAAAATCGACAGGGAATCAGGTCAATTCTTCCGGCAGTAATCGCCTCACTGGCCACCCAGCCCGAGAAAAATGTCTTGAGTCTATATTTTTGAGCGTAACTTTCATCGATGGGGATTGCCTCACCCAGGCTGATAAGCTGAACAAGTTCCAGATCGACTAAATTATTGGCATCGGAAGCCATAAGGTGCCGTATAAGAGTACGAGGTTCGGCAACACCGGTACCAAGAAAAATACTCATCCCCGGCTTTATTTTTGAAATGACTTCTTCTGGAGAAACAATTTTATCTTCCCATAGTTCAGACATCACAACCTCTCAAAGTGGTTATCAGGTCTCAAACATTTGACATTTGTCTAAAGATGTTCCTTCGCAACGCTATATTATGAAATGTCAAATATTGAGACTTGACCCCGTTATGATATATCAATTTACGTGGGATTTTCAAGCTGAATTGACGGGTCCGAACTGATAACCGGCAAGACCTTTTCCAAACTTCTAAATCTTCAAACGAGGACCCCATAATCCGCCTCTTTCTTATGTTTTTAACCAGCAACCAGCAACCGCTAACTGGTAACTGATAACTGTTTCACTCTTTCATCTCAATCCTGTAGAGGGCGAACTCCTTTCCTCGTTCGCTCTCCCACATAATTTTTTCAGTATGAAACTTTTTCAGGATATTTTTACAGAGCATCGGTTGCGCATCACTGCTCACGGTGCACCAGTAGTTGTAGTGGAAATAGACACCGCCGGTATATCTCCTGAAAAAGTGTTGCAGATGGATATTCTCCGACATTGCTATTGATGCCTGAGCTGCATTTTTCCCCCATAGGAGAAACATATTGGGGTTGTGAGTAAATATGAAAGAATGGGGAGGTATCGTCTCCGCGATTTTTTTTGCGAAACGATGATCTACACGTGAGGCCCACGCCTCCTGAGTGGCAGCCCGAATGTAGGGCATGAAGGATAAAAAACAGAGGATGATGAGGATTGACAGGGCAGCTTCTGCGTATCTCGCCTTAAACCTGTCATTTATCCAGGCGCAGAGTTGCGAAGCCCCAAATCCTCCCATTAGGGCCAGTGACATGTTCGAAAGGAGTGAAAAGCGGACGTCGGCGCCGTAATTGTAACTCCCGGCATAGAAAAAGAGGAATATTCCCCAGAAGACGATAAACCAGGAGACAATGATCGTCTTTTCCCTGCCGCAAAAGGAGGCAAATAGTCCCCTTTCGGTACTGCCTGTTGATCCGAATGAAAATCTTCCTTTCCACCATAACAGGGGCATGGCCAGCCCGGCAAGAGCCAGCAGGGTAAGGATAAGGGGAAAACGTTTATTCATGAAATAAAAAGGAGCGTTTACTGCAATATTTTTATAAAAATGTGCAATTGCAAATTTTGAAGAATTACCGGGGGCTCCCCAGCTCTGAGACTTTACAACGTAGAGATGAACGAGGTGTGGCAGAGAGAGTGCAAGAAGAAGGAGAAGAAATAGGTAAAACCTCTGCCGTGTAAACTCTCCCGGTGCCATAAGAATCAATGCCAGCGCAGCCGGAACAAGAATAAGACCCGACTCTGGCCTGAATTGGATAGCAAAGGCGAAGGTCGTCACGGCCAGAAAGAGCGACCTTTTGTCGGAATTCTTTATAAAAAAGATGACCGACAAAAGGGCAAGACCACCGAACAACGCAGCCGATGGCTCGTTGGCCATCGTGTTGGACCATCTGATTCCTTCGGGGATGATCGCCAACAAAAGCGCGCCAAAAAGCCCCGCCCCTTCACTGCCGAATAAGAGAAAACCGAGAAGAAAAACAACCGCAATAGATAAGGCCCACAGGACATTATTCAGTACATGCACGCCTATATGGGAAATCCCTGTCGCCCGGTAAAGAAGGCTTATCAGATAGGGCCATGCGTTGGGTTCCTTGCTGTGTTGAAGCTGGTGGCATGTATAGACGCCATAGAGCGTTTCTCCATTGTTACACATGCCCGCCTTTTTGGCGCAGGCTATGTTCTGGCCTATATTCATATAGATATCTTCATCATAGAAGATTCTGTGAATACGCGGCGCTGCAAACATGGTCACCGCCGTTCCAAGGAGTACTATAATGAGCAGCAGTATCCATGCCTTTCTTGAGACGGGGCCGAATGCCTTTCTCAATATACCGCTATTGAGAATCACAGCCAGTATGATCAGGTAGAAGGTGATCTCAAGAAAAAGGGGCGAAACCCATGCGAGCTGATTTTTTAACTGCCCCTGGTTATGAACGGTGACCCAGGCAATCGCCAGCGAAATCAAAAGGGCATAGAGAATTGCGATAACTGAGATATTTATGCGTGTTTTTTTATTCATAGCGCTCTTCTCACCAGAAAGTCTCCCATGGCGAGATACTCGTTGCCTGTCTCGACCATGGTCTTGACGGCGTCCTGGGGCGAACAGACCATCGGCTCACCGTGCAGGTTGAAACTTGTGTTCAGTAAAACGCCGCGGCCCGTCAATCTCTTCATCTCTTCCAGAAGCCGGCGATAGAGACCATCCTCTCGGGGAACTATCTGGGGACGGCATGATCCGTCAACATTGATGACACCCTTCATGAGGTTTCTCTGTTCCTCTTTCACCATATAGGCTATGGTCATGAATCTGTCCGGATTTCCCTCATAATCCTCAAGGATCTCAGGGGCATCTTCCTCGAGTATGGAGGGACAGAAGGGCTGGTACCAGACCCTTTTTTTCAGCCTGAGATTCAAGGCGTCCTTAATTTTCTCGGAATCTGCCCTGGCAAGAATCGAACGCCCTCCCAGGGACCGGGGACCAAGCTCCGTGGCACCCTGGAACCAGAACACGATTCCTCCCCCGGCTATAATCTCAGCAACGTCCTTCACAATATTCCCGCTTTTCTCATAGGGAAGGTTGGCCTCATTGATGGCCCTTTCCATCTCGTCTTCATCATAGGCGGGACCGAGAAAGACGTGTTCCATGTCCATCCGGCTCGTGCCATTTACGAGTCGATTCGCTTCAATAGCTGCACCGAGGGCCAGACCGCCATCCCCCATGTGGGGAAAGACAAAACACTTCTCAACTTCCGGGAGCAGCCTGATAAGACGATTTACCTTCACATTGGAAAATATTCCCCCCGCAAGACATACCCTGCCGATACCTGCCTCCGCAATCGCGTTTTTTACCAGTTCCAGTATCTTTACCTCAAGGGTCCTCTGAGCCATATAGGCAAACTGCTCTGAGGGATATCTCCAGAAGATGCTTTTTAATTCATCGTACATTGCAAGAGAGGAATGGCTGCACCTGACTGACAACCCCCTTATGTCAATCAGATCCATCAGGGGATTACTTTCATCATCGACGGGATAGGCATAATTTGCCAGGGCCATCACCTTCCCTTCATCTTCGAGTTCACGCATGTTCATCAGGTTGGTTACATGCTCAAAAAATATGCCAAGCGAGTGGCGTGCAGATATGGCGGCCTTTTTATCCAGGACCTTATCCCTGAAGACATAAACCGATCCCGAAAGTCCGTCTCCCAATCCATCCAGTGTTATGACAACACAGTCCTCGAAACCGCTGCAGAGGGCGGCCGCCGAGGCGTGTGAAAGATGGTGATCTATCAGATGCAACCGGAAGTCTCTGAACCCGACATCCCTCAATCGATGTTCCACCCTGTTTCTGCTTATCCTTCTCGTCAAAAAGGAAGGGGGATATTCGGTGAGGCGGTATTTCATCCTTTTCTTCAAGGAAGTGAATCTTCCGGGGGTTTTCTTTCTCCTCCTGATAAGGTAATATTCCTCCCTTAAAGAGGGGAATATCCTCGTCAGCGTCTTGGCAAAATCGGAGGTCGAACAGGCAATTTCAGTTATTTCGTTGATGGAGGTACCGGTATATTCCAAGCAGGCCCGAATAGACCGTTCAGGAAAGGTGATCTCCAGTTTTCTCCGGCTCAGTCTCTCCTCATTTACGGCAAAGAGTATTTTGTCCCCCTCCACCAGAGCGGCTCCCGAATCATGCCCGTCCCAGATACCCAGAATCTTCATTGTATGACAACCCCACTATTATATAATTCTCAATTTTTAATTTTTAATGTTGAATTAAACTACGCTGGTTCAACATTGTTTTCATTGAGCATTAAAAATTAATAATTAATCATTCGTTAATCCCCGGTTATAGTAATGGCAAAGATGTTTTCCTGCTCGAAAAAGCGCAATTGCACATCAAAATTCTTATGAGAAGCTAAATTTAATACGACCCTGGTTTTACTCTCTGCAGCAATATGGATACCGATTCGAATTCGAAGAACTATTTCCCCGCCTGTGTTTATCCTGTGCTCAATATTCTTTTCTATCCCCGTGTCGTAAAAATCGCATACCACACGATTTTTTTCGCCTTCCATTCCAAAGACCTCCGGCGGATAGAACCCATTCAGTTTAAATAATACTGTTTCTTTATGTGGCGATGTCTTTTCAAATCGGATTTCCTCAATGAGGCGTTCGGCGGCACATGTCTCATAACTACTGAGAGATATAAGCATACCTGCAAGTATTATTAGGCACATAAATTGCCCGATATGTCTCATCTTCCATGCCATGACAACAATATCTCTTCACGAAATAACTGCTCAGGTTATTAATCTGAAGACTGAAGGATACTAATTAATCCCCCCAACGGCAAAAAAGTATTTATGAGCAATGTTCTTGCTTGCTCTTATTGAATTATATGAGTTTATCAACATTAAGCATTAAAAATTAAGAATTAAACATCTTACCTTCCTCATCCCCCTCATGAGTAAATCCATTTGATGAACCCGACGCCACTCCTTGCAATATGGCGGATACCACCCATGCGCATCAGTTTCCACATCCCTGCAACGCGGCGGAGACTGAGGTAAAATTTCAAATAACCCCGCTTCCGGTACCGATTCACGACGGAAGGGGAAAGTCCCGGCAGATCCATGACAGCATTATTCTGGCTGAATTCTTCAAACCCCTTTCCTGTGATCCAGCCTTTGTCACTGGCCTCGTCATAGAGAGAAGACCCGGGAAAGGGGACGGCACAATAAAACTGTGCCACATTCGGGTTGAGTTTCATAGCAAATTTTATTGTTTCCTTGATAGTGTCCTCATTTCCCTCTGGAAAACCGAGAACAAAATGACCGGCCACCAGTATGCCCGCCCGTTTAGCCATCTTTACCGCCATTTCAGACTGATTCAGTGTAATGCCTTTCTTCATCTCGTCCAGAACCTTCTGACTGCCCGATTCGATTCCGTAACTTATCATCCAGCATCCGGCTCGCGACATAGCCTTCAGCAGTTCCTGATCGACGGTATCGACCCTGCTGTTGCATGTCCACTTCATATCGATATTACGTCGCCCGATCTCTTCGCAAAATCGCATCACATAATCTCTATCGGCGGTAAATGTATCGGCCCAGATAAAGAAATTGCTGATTCCAAACCTGCTAACAATGGTTTCTATCTCATCCATCATTCGTGAAACCGATCTTCTTCGAAGCTTTTTCCCATAGTACGTTCCCGTGGTACAAAAGCTACAGGCATAGGGACAACCCCTGACGGGCAATAGTATCACATATTTTTCACCGATCAGTGGCAGCCTGTATCGATTCAGATCGACGAGATGCCAGGCCGGAAAAGGGAGGGAGTCGAGATCGGGCATGTATCCCCTGGGACTATTATGGACAACATTGCCCGCTTGATCCCTGAAGCTGATGCCCTTCACCGATTCTATAGTATTATTATTCCGAAGGCACTCCACCAAAGCGACAAGGGTCTCTTCCGGTTCGTTACGCATGACGCAATCGAGTCCATCCGATTCCCTTAAGGTTTTCTCCGCCAGTGTCGTCACATGGGTCCCAAACACTGCAGTACATACGTCTGAACTAATCTTCTTGAATGCAGGCGCCAGTGCCAGATCGCTCTGTATTGAGGTCGTGCCCGTGGCCCAGGCAATAACGTCAAAGGTCCCTCTCGAAGTCCGTTCCAGAAGATCATCTACCGATATTATTTGAGCCGGACAGTCTAAAATGGCTACATCATGTCCCTTTTCTTCCAGCATGGCTGCCGCAGTGGCAAGTGTTATGGGGGGCCACTGGGTTGCCCACGCACCCTGTTCATGAGTGCATCGACCCTCCCTGATGAAGGCCTTGTTATCATAGGTAGGTGGATTGAGAAGCAAAATTTTCATGAAAATAATTATTAATTCTCAATGGTTAATGTTCAATGGTTGAAGGTATTGCTTTATACCGAAGGTCTAATGCTGCATTCATTGTAACTATTCAGTACAACGTTCTTTTACATCCATAAATGCAGAGTACTTTCCCTGAAACAGCAAGCGCAAGGCATCGGACGCAGTAACTCCTTGTTTT